>JAPSIT010000112.1 GCA_031178585.1 Arthrobacter sp. | reverse complement strand
GACGCCTCCGGCGAGCACGTTCCCGGCATCTACGCCACCGGCTGGATCAAGCGCGGTCCCGTGGGACTCATCGGCCACACCAAGGGCGACGCCCTGGAGACCGTGACCTACCTGCTGGAAGACCGCGAAAACCTTCCGGTTGCGGAGGCGCCCGCCGCCAGCGCCGTCGTCGAACTGCTCGACGGCCGCGGCGTGGAGTACACGACCTGGGAAGGCTGGCTGGCTCTGGACGCACACGAACTCGCCCTGGGCGCCGAGGCTACCGCTGCAGGCGGATCGCACGGCGTTGAGGTTGTGCGTGAGCGCATCAAGGTAGTGCCGCGCGAGGACATGGTGGCCATCTCCCGCGACGGGGTCGCCGCCGGAGTCTAGCTCTGACAGCAACAGGGGCCCACGCCCGCAGGGAATCCTGCGGGCGTGGGCCCGTCGGTTTAAGCGCCGTCGCCCAACGCTCCGTTGGGCTTATCCCCGGCGCCTCCGGCAGCCATGAGTTCGAGGCGCTTCAGCGTTTCGCGGTTGCGGATGGTGATGGCCGGATCCCTCAGCACCTTCGGAACCGCCAGCCCTGGCCCGCGGATGGCGTCCTCGATGATGGAGACGCGGCACTGTGTTCCCTCGTCCTCCAAAGTGATGCGCACCTTCGCCTCGCCCATTGGCCAGCCACGGGCGACCAGCTCCAGTGACTTCCCGGGCTCGACGGCGGTGACCTTGGTGCTGTCGTCGATCACGAGCGGCCAAGCGCCGACGGAATGATGGAGGCGGGAGCCAACTTCCGGCCAGTGGGCGTCGACGGCGCGGATCCTCGAGGCACCGACGACCCAGCCCGAGTACAGCCACCCGTCGGCGATAATCTTCCAAACGTCGGCGGCGGGGGAGTTGAAGGTCTGGCTGACTGTGGCCATCGGTTTCCTCTCAGTCTGGTCAGGCTGGTGCCCGTGCTGGTGGTCAGTCTGGTGCCCGCCCTGTTGCACGCTGAGGGCAGCGTCCCCGCCTGCCCGGCGCCGGCCCGATGAGCGCGGCGTCAACAGGCGCGGCGTGAGCAGGCGCGGCGTCAGCACCCGGTTTCCGGGAAGATGCGGGGCGGGCCCCCGCGCCGTCCGGTAGGAGTGCTCCCGGAGACGGCGCGTCCACGGGTAAGTTTCCGCTCCCGGCAACGGGTGTTCGATGGGGTCAAAGCGGTCAGGGGTATCGTCCTGGCCGGGGGCCGCCCTGAGCTTGAGCGTGCCGGCGTGGACCCATCGTCCGCCGGGCTTGGCGAAGTGCAGTGCGAGAACCCATTCGCCTTCGGCAAGGGACACCCGGAAGTCTCCGCCGGTCTCTGCGCGGCCGGTTGCCCGGGGTGGCAGCGACAGCGTCCGAAGCCCGAGGAGCACTGGACCGTCCGCGCCCTTGTAGGGCATAAGAGTGGTGAACCGGGCAGCGCTGACATCCAGCTTCGGTACCAGCAGGAAGCGGGCCGGAAAGCCCCAGCCGGTGGTGGCGAAGAGAATGTCGCCGCCACTGGCGCCCCCACCGATACCGCCGGCCGAACCGCCGTCGGAAGTAATACCCGGCTCCGGCCGCAAGCGCACCGCGAGACCCAGAATGTCCGGGAGTGTGTCCGGCAGGCCGATTGATCGGGAGAAGCGGGCCTGCACTTGGTCCCTGCCGGGGGAGTCGAGCCAACTGAGGCCGCTCCGTTCCCGGGGCAGGCCCGGGGAGGCCGCTTCACCAACGCCGTGCCGTGTCAGCTCGCCGATAAGGCTGGTGCCCTTTGGATGGATTGGCCGGTCGGGACGCAGCGCCTTGAGTGCCTTGAAGCCGGCGGCGAAAGCCCGTCCTGCCAAGTCTGTTCCCAGCCGGGCGGTCCAACCTGATTCATGTGTCATGCGGTCGTGCGTCATGCGGTTCCTCCTCATGTGTCCAACCTCCGAACACTGTCCGAATCACTGCGCCTCATCCCTTGTCACATCCTGCCGAATTTGGACCGGACCAAGGCAAAAATGCCGTAGCAAATAAAGCCGGCCCCGATCGCCAGGAGGAGATACGGGCCATAGGGGTGCTCGCGCAGGGCTTTGAGGCTGCCGTCCAGTCCGGTGGATTCCTCCGGAGTGTGCTTGGCTGCCGCAATGACAAACAGGAGCCCGGCAAGGATCAGCGCAATGCCCTTCGCCACGTGCCCCGTGACGCCGAGGGCATCGATGATCCGGCCGCGACGGGAGCCGTCGAAGTGGAAGAGTTCCTCCTTGAACCCGCGCCGGACGCCTTTCAGGATGAAGTAAACCCCGATGCCCATAATGGTGAGCCCGATTGCACTCAGTATGACTGTGCCGAACGGTGTGGCCAGCAGAGCGGCGCTGACGTCCCTGGTTGATTCGCCGGAATCACCGGGCAGTCCGACGGCGAAGCCTCCGAAGGTCAGGGAGACGCTGCCGTAGGCCACTGACAGGAATCCGGAGGAAATGTGCTTGCCGATTCTTTCCTTTGTCGGCAGGTGGCGGGCCCGCAGTGTCGCCTCACTCAATTGCCAGAGGGACAGCCCGATGCAGGCGACCATTCCCGCCCACATCAGGGCGGGACCCCACGCGTTGGCGGCGAGTTGTTCGATGGCACCGGTGGGCTCGGCTTCGCCGGGCTGGCCCAGCGCCAGGGCGATTGCAATGGCCCCCACCACGATGTGCAGCAGCGCCATGACGGCAAAACCGGCCCGCGCGATGACGTCGAGAGTCTTGGTATTCGATACCGCCTCTGCCGCGTCGGCCGCTTCGCCGAGCGGGGTAGCCTTGTCCGTCATGAGCACGCTAGCCGTTCATGGGGCCTTCGGCGTGGACTTTCTCAGCCCCTTCTCCGGTCAGTTTCACCGTGCAGCGGACCACCAGGGAGTCCGGTGCCGTGTCTACCTCCACCAGGGCATCGCCGGCGCTGAGTACCATGAAGTGCTCCGAACCGGGTGCGACGCCGAAGCCGCGTGAGGCGGCGGCCTGGCGTGCGTTTTCCAGCGCCTCGCGGCGGAGCCCGTCCATGTAGCCTTCGTCGTCTTCGCGGGCCGCGTCGCCGAAGGCCCAGCCGAACAATGTTCCTGTTGCGTCCATGGCGATGATCTTACGCGCAAGTATGAAGCTGTTACGGGCTTCCGTAACATTAGTAAGTGTGCTTACCATGTTTGAACCATGTCGTTGGTGCGGCTGTCGCCGGAGGGGAAACCTGAAGGCGGTGTGGAAGCCGTTGTTCCAGATCCGACCTCTACGTTAGGAAGCACATCATGGCAGGAAATCTACTGGCACGCTCCGTCCACGACCTGACGGCAGCCGCCTGGTTCGGCGGTTCGCTGATGGGCGCCATTGGCCTGAATGGAGCAACCGCCGAGGCAAACGACCCGTCGGAGCGCACCCGCCTCTCGAGCCTGGGCTGGATGAAATGGGCCCCGGTGCAGACAGCAGCCTTCGCGACGCACCTCATCGCGGACCTGTTTATCGCCCTGGAGAACAAGGAGCGGATCGCCAAGCAGGACGGCGTGGCTGCTGACACGATCTACAAAACGGCAGTGACTCTGGCGGGCGCCGCCGTCACCTTGTATGCAGGGGCCTTGGGCAAGAAAGTCGACAAGCTGGCGGACGAGGGTGCCGAAGGCGCCACCGAACCCCGCCCGGGCGCGTCGGAAAAGCTGCAGGCGGCACAGAAGCAGCTGAAGGCCCTGCAGTGGACGATTCCGGCGTTTGCGGCCTGGGTCATCGTGCTGGGAGCCAAGCACGGCGAGATGCAGCGGCCCAAGAACGTCTTCCAGGGCCTCCGCGACCGCTGATGCTCAGCGGCTGACTGAGGAGCCAGTGAACGACGGCGGCCGGGTCCCCAAGCGGGGACCCGGCCGTTGCCC
>JAPSIT010000038.1 GCA_031178585.1 Arthrobacter sp. | reverse complement strand
AAGCCATCGGCCAAGGCCGCAGAGTCGGGGTGACAGGATTTGAACCTGCGACTTCCTGCTCCCAAAGCAGGTGCTCTAGCCAAGCTGAGCTACACCCCGTAACGCACAGGACAGTCTACGTTCATACCTGCCGGGTTTGCACATTTGACACCGGGGGGATGAATTAGGTTTAGTTGTATCCGGCTTGAACAGCCAGCCTGAAGATGTGCAGCGGAAACGCTGACTTTCCTCGGGGACGTAGCTTAATGGTAAAGCCTCAGTCTTCCAAACTGATTACGCGGGTTCGATTCCCGTCGTCCCCTCTGCAGAAGGGCCCCTCGGTGAGGGGCCCTTCTTCGTTCCTGCTTTTCTGCACCTGCGGCAATCCAGGGTGGGCAGCTACCGAAATTATTACGGGATCAGGACTGCTGGCAGGCCGGGCACCAGTACAGCTTGCGGCCGGCGTGCTCGGCCAATTCCACGGCTGTGCCGCAGACGCGACAGGGCTGCCCATGGCGCCGGTACACAAAATGCGCTTCCTCATTCGGCGGCAGCGAGCCCTTATTAGTCCAGTACCCCGGCGTCGTGGTGATGATCCGGCCGTCGCGGACGCCGTCGGCCATCACCGCAGCGGTATCGTCCCAGAGGCGCGCGGCCTCGTCCGCGGAGAGCCCCCGGCCGGGCAGCAGCGGATCGATCCGCTGCCGGAACAGCACTTCAGCGCGGTAGACATTTCCGACGCCGGCAATCACCTTCTGGTCCATCAACAGCGTCGCGACCGGGGTCTTTCGCGTGATGACCCGGTTAACGAAGTCCTCGCGCCCGCTGTGCCCATCCTGGGCAGGACCCGTAATGGGGGCAAAACCGGAACCGGCGAGGAACGTGGCGGGCGGCGCGGAACTGTGCAGCGGGTCCGGACCCAACCTCCGCAGTACGGCCGCAGCGTCCGCTTCCGTAATTGCGGCGCAGGTGGTGGCACCTCGCAGGTCTGCCCAACCGTGGTCGCTGGCCAGGCGCACCCGCACCGCTCCCACCGGTTCCGGCGGACCCGTGTAGGGAGCTGAATCTGCAGTGGCAGGAGCATCCGTGGAGGCAGCCTCAGGGGATGCAGTGGAGGCCGCACGCGTATCGCCGGGTACTTCCCGCTCCCCTAGGCGGCGGGGCGCGCCGATGCTGGACGCCCCGTTGAATTCACGGTCGCCGCCGAAGTCCCACGCGCCGTACAGGCCCAGATGGACGTGGAGCACAAGGCTGTGCTCGAAGCGCAGGAACAGGTGCTTGCCGTGAGCGTCCGCGCGCACCAGCGTGTGGCCGTCCAATAAGGCCGCACCGGCGGAGAAGCGGCCCTGCGGGCTGGTGACTGCAAGCCGCCGGCCTCCGAACACGTCACGGAACTGCCGGGCGAGCCGGTGGATGGAATGCCCCTCGGGCACTACTCGACGACCTCGCCGGTGGTTTCGTAGGTGGCAATCTTGCCGATGCGCCGGATGTGACGCTCATCGTTGCTGAACGGTTCCTGAAGGAACGCCTCGATGAGTTCCGTCGCTTCCTCGACGCTGTGCTGCCTACCGCCCACAGCCACCAGGTTGGCGTCGTTGTGCTGCCGGGCCAGGACTGCGGTGGAGTGGTTCCAGCAAAGCGCCGCGCGCGCCCCCTTAACCTTGTTCGCGGCGATCTGTTCGCCGTTGCCGGAGCCGCCAAGCACGATACCCAGGGCATGCACGCCAGCCTGCTGGTCGGCCACCACGGCGAGCGCCGCATTGATGCAGAACGACGGATAGTCATCCAGGGCGTCGTATTCCTTGGGTCCGTGGTCCACCACGTCGTAGCCCTTGGCGGACAAATGGCTGACCAGGTGGGCGCTCAGCTCCATGCCGGCGTGGTCAGTGGCGATGTGGACCCGCGGGAACGCAGGGGGTGTGGTCACGGTGGCTTCCGTTCAGTCATGAGCTCCGGGGCGCGGCCGGGCTGTACAGATCAAAATCGACAGCTACCAGCGTACTAGGTGGGGTACTGTCATGACGCTGTCTTTACGCGTCGCCCTCGCCCTCGGAGGGAGAACGCCCGTCCTTCCTGGCGCGCGCGGCAATGCGTGTGAGGACTTCGGCGAGGCGGGCGGCCGAATCGGTATTGCCGCCGCTCACGGCGAGGCGGTGGCCGTCGGTTTTGCGGACGACGACGGCGGGCCCGCTGCTCACCAGCACGGCGGCGGTTTCCCCGTGGTTGCGGTAGCCCCAGCCGCCGTAGTCAGCTGCGCGGACATCTGCGGGGGCTGCTGCCGAGATCGCCTCGGCGGGAACATCCACGACGCGTAGTATTCCGGCAACGAAAACGCGCAGGCCGCTGCGGTCGGCTGTGACGCGGGCGAACAGGAAGGCCGCGCCGAGGATCGCAGCTGCCACCAACAGGGCACCCAGCCAGGGGACGGCAATCGCGATGAGGGAAGCCGGGAAAAGGCTGGCTATGCCGATCATGACGAAAACGGAGCTGCGGGCGTGCACCCACAGCCTTATCGAGTCGGTGGCGAGTTCGGGATCAAGCTCCAGCTCCAGGGCCCGCTGCAGCGCCCGGTCGTCCTCAGGCGTCCACTGCTGGTCGGCCTTGAATACGAATCCCATGATGACGCCGAGCGCGAGGGCAGCGCCGCTGCCCGTGGACAGCACGATGAAGTCGACATGCGATTCCCGGGCGTCAGCCTCGCCCGCCTGCCCCACCAGGCCTGCCGCGAGGACCGTGGTGACAAACAGGCTTAGTGTGAGTCCGGCCCCCATCATGATCCGCCGCATAACGGTGGGCCTTGAGACCGGTACGGCCTGCAGGAGCACCAGCCAGCCTGCCGCGATGATCATGGCGGCGCCAACCCCCACATAAGCCGGGAAGGGTGCAAAATTGATGCCGCCGCCGTCGTTCCACTGGACCGCAAGCGGTTCCGGAAGGTCAGGGCGCAGCAGCACGGCACTGAGCGCGAAGGCTGCGGCGAGCAGCACGGGAAACCCGATCGCGAAGCGCAGGGCCTTGACGTCCACCGAATCGAGGAACTTTCCCATGCTTTAAAACTACTCCCGCCGGGGCGCCGCCGGGACTGGAAACGCGGTCCCTGCTGCTTGCCAAAGAGCGGCCAACTGAAACAATGGCCTCACAGTAACGACCCTCACCCTCTGGAGGCCCACCCTTGCCAGGCATGAACCTGACGCGCACCGAAGCGCGCGAACGCGCCGACCTGATCGCCGTTGATTCCTATGACGTCAGCCTGGATCTCACGAGGGGAGAAAGCGTCTTCGGTGCCACCACCACCGTCAGGTTCAGCGCCGCGCCGGGTTCCTCCACCTTCATCGACGCCGTCACCGAGGCGGTGCACAGCGTGACGCTGAACGGGCGTGAGCTTGACCCGGCGGAGGTTTCCGACGGCATCCGCATCCAACTGCCGGACCTTGCGGCGCAGAACGAACTCACCGTGGTGGCAGACACGCCCTATATGAACACGGGCGAGGGGCTGCACCGCTTTGTTGATCCTGTAGATGGCGAGGTGTACCTGTACACCCAGTTCGAGGTGCCGGACTCGCGCCGCATGTTCGCCGTGTTCGAACAGCCGGACCTCAAGGCCACCTTCACTTTCCGTGTGACGGCCCCGTCACACTGGGATGTCGTTTCCAACTCCCCCACCCCGGTGCCGGTCCCGACTTCTCCCGGGGCCGACGGCGGTGCCCGCTCCGTCTGGGAGTTTACGCCCACCCCGAGGCTCTCCTCGTACGTGACCGCCCTGATCGCGGGCCCCTACCAGTCGCTGCGCAGCGATGTCACCAGCGCTGACGGCCGCGTCATTCCGCTCGGCGTGTTTGCCCGTAAATCGCTGATGCAGTACCTGGACGCAGACAACATCTTCGAGCTCACCCGCCAGGGGTTCGAATTCTTCGAAGCACAGTTCGGCTGCCCGTACCCGTTCGAGAAGTACGACCAGCTCTTCGTGCCGGAGTTCAACGCCGGTGCAATGGAAAACGCCGGCGCGGTGACCATCCTGGAGGGCTATGTCTTCCGCGGCAAGGTCCCGGAAGCCCAGGTGGAGCGCCGGGCCATCACCGTCCTGCACGAACTGGCGCACATGTGGTTCGGCGACCTGGTGACCATGCGCTGGTGGAATGACCTGTGGCTCAATGAGTCCTTCGCCGAGTACATGTCCCACCTCGCCGCGGTGGAAAACACCAAGTTCCAGAGCGCCTGGACCACCTTCGCCTCCGTGGAGAAATCCTGGGCCTACCGCCAGGACCAGCTCCCCACCACGCACCCGATCTTCGCGGAGATCAACGATCTCCACGACGTGGAGGTCAACTTCGACGGGATCACCTACGCCAAGGGTGCTTCGGTACTGCGCCAGCTCGTGGCGTGGGTGGGATCCGGGCAGTTCATGGCCGGGGTCCGCGAATACTTCGGCAAGCATGCCTGGGGCAACACGGAACTCGCGGACCTCATGGCGGAACTGGAGAAGGCCAGCGGCCGGGACCTGGACCAGTGGGGCCGGCTCTGGCTCGAAACCGCCGGAGTCAACACCCTGCAGCCTGAACTGACGGTGGATGCCGACGGCACCATTACGGACTTTGCCATCCTGCAGTCCGCCATCGCCGAACAGCCCACCCTGCGCCCGCACCGCCTCGCCGTCGGGTTCTACGATCTCACTGACGAGGGAAGGCTGGAGCGCGTCCACCGTGAGGAGCTCGACGTCGACGGCGAACGCACCGCGGTGCCTGCTCTGGCCGGCCTGCGGCAGCCCGACCTGATCCTGCTCAACGACGACGACCTCGCCTACGCCAAGGTCCGGCTCGACGGGAGGTCCCTGGCCACCGCCAAGGCGCACCTTAAGGACTTCCGCGAAAGCCTGCCCCGCACGCTTGTGTGGGGTTCCGCCTGGGACGCAGCCCGCGACGGCGAGACCCCGGCCCGCGGCTACGTGGACCTGATCCTTGCCAATATCGCTGCTGAAAGCGATTCGTCGGTCATCCTGGTCCAGCTGCGCCAGCTGGCCACCACTTTGACCTTCTATGTTGCGGAGGAGCACCGCGAAGCCACTAACGTGTCGGCAGCGGACCGGCTCTGGGATCTGGCTGCTGCCGTGCCGGGCGGCTCCGACGCGCAGCTGCAGTTCGTGAAGTCGTACGCGCTGCTGGCCCGCAGCGAGCAGCAGCTCGACACCATCGCCGGGCTGCTGGACGGTTCCGCCACACTCCCTGGCCTGACGGTGGACCAGGACCTGCGCTGGGAGCTCGTGGCGTCCCTCGTGGTGGGCGGGCGGATAGGGCAGGAACAGATCGACGCCGAACTGGAAAAGGACAACACCTCCAACGGGCAGAATGCTGCGGCGCTGGCCAAAGCAGCCATTCCCACGCCCGAGGCGAAGGCGGCGGCCTGGGACTCGATCGTGGTGAAGGGCGACCTCTCCAATGCCATCCAGGCCTCGGCCGTCGCCGGCTTCACGCGCGTGCTGGACACCGCACTGCTGGAGCCGTACTCGGAAAAGTACTTCCAGGCAGTACCGGGGATCGTCGCGGAGCGCACGCACGCGCTCGCCCAGCAGATCGTCGTCGGGCTCTACCCGGCCCAGCTGACCACCCAGGCGACCATCGACCGCACCGACGCGTTCCTGGCGGCGCTGCCGGAGGAGAGCGCGGCGCTGCGCCGCATGATGCTCGAAAACCGCGACGGGGTTGCCAGGGCCCTGCGTGCCCGCGCTGCCGATGTCTAAGCTGGCTCCATGGGCTTTAACGAACATCACTATTCTCTGACTGTTCGCTGGACCGGCAACCTGGGGACGGGCACGTCGTCCTACCGGGACTATTCCCGGGACCACGACATCGAAATCCCCGGGCTGCCGGTCCTCGAAGGTTCAGCTGACCCTACCTTCCACGGCGACCGTTCGCGGTTCAACCCGGAGCAGCTGCTTCTCACGGCGCTCGCGCAGTGCCACATGCTGTCCTTCCTGCATGTGGCCGTGAAGCACGGAGTTGTGGTTGTGTCCTACGAGGACAATGCCAGCGGGATGATGCGGCTCAACAGGGACGGCAGCGGCCAGTTCGAAACTGTGACACTCCGTCCGCACGCGGTGTTGGCTGACCCAGCGCATGTTGCGCTGGCCGAGGAAATGCACCGGCAGGCCAACGCTGTGTGTTTCATCGCCCGCAGCGTAAATTTCCCCGTGTTGCACGTTCCCGTTACCACATCCGCGGCAGCCCAGCAGCCCGCTCAGTCCGGCTAGGCTTAAGAGGGAACAGAGACCCGGCCGCCACTGCACCGCAATCGGAATTATGCGGCTGCACCGTCAAAACAGGCGGCTGCGCTACAAGGCCACCCGGTAAGCAACAAGGAGCATCCCTACTGATGTACAGCATGTTTACAACGCCTTCGGCCTCGCTTGAGCCCGCGGGCTTCAACGTCGCCGGAATCGCGATCAGCCTCGGCGCAGGCATTCTCCTGTGGCTGCTGGCAACCTACGTGATCTCCCGGATTACCAAACGGGTCGCCAGCGGGACAACGCTGTTCAAGAAGCCCCACTTCCGGTGGGTCGCCCCCGCGCTGCGCGCCCTGGACCATGAGCGCCGCGCCCAGCGGGCCAGGACCATCGGATCGCTGCTGAACAGCGTGGTGGGTGTTGTCCTCGCCGTCATTACCAGCATCTACGTGCTGAAGAACCTTGACGTCGACGTCGCGCCGCTCCTGACCAGCGTTGGTATCTTCGGTATCGCCATCGGCTTCGGTGCCCAGCAGCTGATCCGGGACTTCCTGGCCGGGATCTTCATCACCATCGAGGACCAGTACGGCATCGGCGACATCATCGAGACCAGTGAAGTGGTGGGCGTGGTGGAGTCCATCGGCCTGCGGATCACCAGGGTCCGGGATGAAAACGGAGCCATCTGGTACCTCCGCAACGGCGAAATCCTCCGGGTGGGCAACCGCTCGCAGGGCAATTATGTGGCTCCCTCCGAGGAGCCGGGCGCCGGGCCGCTCGAAGCGGAAGCGCAACACGGACCGCAGCAAAAGGCCGGAGAATAGCCATGACCCTTCCCACACCATCCGAACCCAACGCGCCGCGGCAGCTGATGCGCAACGATCCGTTCAGCCAGCCCGGGTACACGGACAACTTTTACGACGCCGTGGGCGGCCACGAGACCTTCGTGAAGCTCATCGACGTGTTCTACGACGGCGTGGCGACTGACCCGCTGCTGCGTCCGATGTATCCCGAAGAGGACCTGGGCCCGGCGAAGCGGCGGTTCCTGATGTTCCTCGAGCAATACTGGGGCGGGCCCACCACCTACGGCGAAGAGCGCGGACATCCGAGGCTGCGGATGCGCCACATGCCGTTCCGCGTGACGCCTGAGGCGAAGGACCGCTGGCTGCACCACATGCGTACTGCCGTGGACTCGCTGGAGCTGCCACCGCTGTACGAGGGCACCCTGTGGGACTACATGGAACGCGCTGCACTTTCCATGGTCAACAGCCCGTCGGACTCCTGAGCCCGGCTTGGGGTAGCCTTCGCTCGCCTAGGGCAGGCCGGCGCCTGTCCTGGCCAGAACGTGCCCGCGGCTGCCGCTGAGGCGGAACCACCGGCCGGCCCGGTACAGCCGCTGCTCGTCATTGCCAAGGAAGCCGAGTGCGAGGGCGGCGAAGGCGGCACCGGCGGGAAGCCCGGAGCGGCCTTCAAGTTCCCGTCCCCACACTGCGGCGCGGGCGTTGTTCACGATCATTGCGCCCGGCTTGTCGGGCACAATGCCCGCCACCTCCGAAATGCCGGCCTCGGCGGCACGCCGCAGCTCGTCGTCAGGAACGGAGCCGACCAGCTCCCAGCCGCTGCGCGGTGCTCCGACGCCCGCCCAGGATTCGGTGACGGTCGACGGCGGAATCGGCAGTTCAGCGTCGTTCTCCCCTGCCCGGGCGAGCCGGTCCAGGACGGCCGCCAGCGGCACCGTGACGTCGACCGCGGACGGTTCGGCGAGGCCCATGGTCCGCAGCCCGAGGATGGTGGGTGTGGACTCCCCCAGGATCCGGGGCCGGAGGACGCAGACATAGGCGGCAAGGACCGGCCCTGCGGCCTGGAGCCGGATGGCGCCGTCGTCGATGGATTTGGCGCGTGTGGCGAAGGTGCGCAGGTCGGCCAGATCACGGGGGTCTGCGAAACGGAAGGACTGGGTGAGGAGATCAGACACATCTAGAACACTACCGGGTGGGTCCGGTTGAGCGCTGCCGGGGCGACGTCTAGAGTCAAACCATGACTGAAGCGGACGCCGGATTGCAGGAACTTCCCACGAATGACCCCACTACTTCACTGATCGAACTGCTTAATCTCGGTGAACTTGAGGGCGCCCGCACAGACGAAGACATCTTCATGGGCCCGTCCCAGCGGCAGCCGCACCAGCGGGTGTTCGGCGGCCAAGTACTTGCCCAGTCCCTCATCGCGGGGATGCGGACGGTCGTTTCGGACCGTCCGGTGCATTCCATGCACGGCTACTTCCTCCGTCCCGGCGACGCCGACAAGCCCATCACCTTCGGCGTGCAGCGGCTGCGCGACGGCCGATCCTTCTCGGCACGACGGGTGCACGCCTACCAGGAAGGGACGCCGATCCTGTCCATGATCGCTTCGTTCCAGGCGGAGGACGAGGGCGTCGAGCACCAGTCGGACATGCCGCCGGGGATTCCGGATCCTGAGTCCTTGCCCAGCACCGCCGACCTGCTGGGGAAGTTCGACCATCCCGTGGCGCGGCACTGGGCCTACGAGCGGCCTTTTGACATCCGCCACGTGGACCCGGCCCTGTATGTCGCGGCCACCGGTAAGAAGGAAGCCCGCAATGCTGTATGGATGAAGACCTTTGGCCCGCTGCCGGACGACGCCAATCTCCACCGTGCAGCCCTGGCCTACGCCAGCGACTACACGCTGCTCGAGTCAATCCTGCGCAAACATGGGCTGAGCTGGATCACGCCCGGGATGAGCGTGGCCAGCCTTGACCACGCCATGTGGTGGCACCGGCCTGTGCGGGTAGATGAGTGGCTGCTCTATGTCCAGGAGTCGCCCAGTGCCCAGGGCGCGCGGGGGCTGGCCACCGGCAAGATCTTCAACCGCGACGGACAGCACGTCGCGTCGGTGGCCCAGGAAGGCATGGTCCGGGTGCCGACCGACCTGAAGAGCAAAGTGGCCGGTGCTTTCCAGTCCAAGGTCCTGCAGCACCAGATGCGCAGGGGCTGAGCAGCCCAGGCATCCCCCATGCCCGGGGCCCTGTGATGGCCCCGGGCGCGCAAAAGGCCGGTTCCGCTTGGAACCGGCCTTTGCCGTTGGAGCCTAGTGGAGCTGACTCATGACCTAGTCGCGGGTCAGGCGGCGGTGCGTGACGCGGTGCGGCTTGGCGGCGTCGGGGCCGAGGCGCTCCACCTTGTTCTCCTCGTAGGATTCGAAGTTGCCCTCGAACCAGTACCACTTCGACGGGTTCTCGTCGTCGCCTTCGTAGGCCAGGATGTGGGTGGCGACCCGGTCCAGGAACCAGCGGTCGTGCGAAACCACCACGGCGCAGCCCGGGAATTCGAGCAGGGCGTTTTCGAGGCTGCTGAGGGTCTCGACGTCGAGGTCGTTGGTCGGTTCGTCGAGGAGCAGCAGGTTGCCGCCCTGCTTGAGGGTCAGCGCGAGGTTCAGGCGGTTGCGCTCACCGCCCGAGAGGACGCCGGCCTTCTTCTGCTGGTCCGGGCCCTTGAAGCCGAAGGCGGCGACGTAGGCGCGGGACGGCATTTCAACGTTTCCGACCTGGATGAAGTCCAGCCCGTCGGACACGACCTCCCACAGGGTCTTGTTGGGGTCGATGCCGCCGCGGCTCTGGTCTGCGTAGGAGATCTTGACAGAGTCACCGATCTTCAGCTCGCCGCCGTCGAGCGGCTCAAGGCCGACGATGGTCTTGAACAGGGTGGACTTGCCCACACCGTTCGGGCCGATGACGCCGACAATGCCGTTGCGGGGCAGTGAGAAGGAAAGCCCGTCGATCAGAACGCGGTCATCGAAGCCCTTCTGCAGGTTCTTGGCTTCCAGGACCAGTCCGCCCAGCCGCGGTCCCGGCGGGATCTGGATTTCCTCGAAGTCCAGCTTCCTGGTGCGGTCGGCCTCAGCCGCCATCTCCTCGTAGCGGGCCAGACGGGCCTTTGACTTGGTCTGGCGACCCTTCGCGTTGGAGCGCACCCATTCCAGTTCCTCGGAGAGACGCTTGGCCTGCTTGGCGTCCTTCTTGCCCTGGATTTCGAGGCGGGCCCGCTTCTTCTCCAGGTAGGTGGAGTAGTTGCCCTCATACGGGTACAGGTGGCCGCGGTCCACTTCTGCAATCCACTCGGCAACGTGGTCCAGGAAGTACCGGTCGTGGGTGACGGCCAGGACTGCTCCGGCGTAGCTGGACAGGTGCTGTTCCAGCCACAGCACGCTCTCGGCGTCGAGGTGGTTGGTGGGCTCGTCGAGGAGCAGGAGGTCGGGCTTCTGCAGGAGCAGTTTGCAGAGCGCCACGCGGCGGCGCTCACCGCCGGACAGCAGCGTGACATCGGCATCGGCAGGCGGGCAGCGGAGGGCGTCCATAGCCTGCTCGAGCTGGGAATCGAGGTCCCAGGCGTCAGCGGCGTCAATGGCCTCCTGCAGGTGTCCCATCTCCTCCAGCAGGGCGTCGTAGTCGGCGTCCGGGCTGGCCATCTCCTCGGAGATTTCGTTGAACCGCTGGATTTTGCCGTAGATCTCGCCAACGCCTTCCTGGACGTTGCCAAGGACGGTCTTTTCCTCGTTCAGCGGCGGCTCCTGGAGCAGGATGCCTACGGTGTAGCCCGGGCTCAGGCGCGCTTCACCGTTCGAGGGGGTGTCCAGCCCTGCCATGATCTTGAGGATGGTGGACTTACCGGCACCGTTGGGGCCAACCACGCCAATCTTGGCACCCGGGAAGAACGACATGCTGACGTCGTCAAGAATAAGTTTTTCGCCAACAGCCTTACGGGCCTTGGTCATTGTGTAGATAAATTCCGCCATGGTTCCAAATCTAGTGGGTTGGTCGGGATATCTCACATTCCGGGCTTAGCCGGCGGCCCCTACGAAGCACTTCCCGCTTGCGAGGACGGGCAGCACGGTCACAGTTACCCTGCCATCGCGGATCTGGCCTATGACGCATTCCTGGCCCTGGACTGCTGCGGCTTCGACGGAATCGACGTCCAGCCCTGTCGGGGTCCGGCTGGCCGAGACTTCAAGGGTCGTGGCAGGGAATCCGGCCGCAGTCAGGGCCTGCCTGATCTGCTCAGTTCCAGGCTTCGGGGCACCCGCGACGACAGCTCCCAGCACATCGGCCATCTTTTTTTGGGCCGCGGGCAGCGGCCCTCCCGCCGCCGCAGACTGCGTTGCCACTGCGGTTGAGGCTGCTGGGATGGGTGCGGCGCTTGGCTGAACTGCTGCAGTGGACGTAACTGCTCCCGACTGCCGCCCCTGTCCGGCATCCGCACTAGCACCAGTCCCTTGCTGGGGGGAGGCTCCGGCACTGCATCCTGCCAATCCCGCGATCAGTAGCCCTGTGGCTAGAACGCTGAGGGAGACCTTGCCGGTACGGAAACGGACAGCGTCCCGGGAACTGCCGGCGCCGGGAACGGCCTTGGACATAGGGGATGCCTCGGGTGGGGTCACGCTGCCATTCTGCCATGCGGCACCGCAGGGGGTACGGTGCCGCATGCACCGGCGGTCAGACTGCAGCTCCGGTGAGCTCGCCTGTGTCGGAGTCGAGCTGAAGGGTTTCACCCGTACTGTCGTCGACGAAGACGCCGGCTGCAGAGTCGTCGTCCCCTTCATCGTTATCCAGCGGGTCATCACCGTCCGGCGGGCCCGGCTCGAAATTCTGCCCTCCGTTGCCCTCCTCGGCTGCGCCCGCCGCAAGGGCCGGTTTGCCCCCGTTGCCAGCGTTCCGCGTGAAATTGGCGGAACCCCACATCAGGTCATGCCCAACTGACTCGGCGTCGATCTCGACAGCGTGGTAAATCCTGCCCTCCTTTTCCCAGCTGCGCAGCTTCAGTCGTCCGACGATGATGACGCGCTGTCCCTTCTTAACGCTGCACCCCATGTTTCCGGCCAGCTGCCGATAACCCTGGACGGTGAACCAGTTGGTGTGGCCGTCCACCCACGAGTTGCTGGCGCGGTCGTAGCGGCGCTGGGTGGACCCGAGGCGGAAGGAGGCAGTGGCGACGCCGCCGGGTGTGGTGGAGCTCCTGATCTCCGTGGCCACGAAGCCCCGGACCGTAATGTTGTCACTCATCTTGGTGTCCTGTCTCGAAGTGTCTTGCCCTAGCAGGCACTTCCAGCATCAACCGCCAGCGCGGCCGCCGGGAGATACGTGGTGCTGTATGTGGATAACCGAAACGTTCCGGCCCATTGCCGCCGACGGGCCGGCAGGCAATGTAGACTTTTTGAGGCACCCGGAAAGCCGGGAAACCAGTTGCCTCAGTAGCTCAGGGGATAGAGCAGCGGCCTTCTAATCCGCCGGTCGGGGGTTCGATTCCCTCCTGGGGCACGGCCAAAAGCGGACCTGACCTGCGCAAACGCTGGTCAGGTCCGCTGCTGGGTTCTACGGGAACGCTGCATCCACCGCTCTTACCCACCCGTCTGGGAGGGCTTGGCGGTGGTTTTCATTTAGGTGCGGAACGCGTGCCTGCGTCCGTGCCCGGCCCCGAAGTTGGAACGAACCTCCAGTCGAAGGACCCGTTGTCCCGGAGTGTCAGCCGGAGGAAGCCGTGGGTGTTGCTGAACCGCTTCACGATGTACGGCGGACTGCTGGTGAAGGGGCGGAGACCGATGCCGCCCGTGGAAACCTGGAACGCTGTGATCCCGTCACTGACGCACTGGTCAGCGTTGTTTACCGGACATGAGCGTTCGTAGTTGTGTTGTGACCCTGACAGGGTCAGGCGGACCCGGTGCTTCCACATGACGTCGATCCACGGCTTGTGGTCACGGGCCCGCTTATGTTCCTTCGTGTTCGACGTGAAGTACGGTTCGTGGTGCACGACTGCCAGGTGCTTGCCCGCCGCCTTAGCAGCAGCGAGGTCGTTGTCCAGCCACGTTGTCAACGCCCGGGCCTGCGTGGGGTTGTACCGCCAGTGCGCGGACGACAGGAACGCGAAGTGCCAGTTCCCGAAGTCCTTCGAGTATGGTTTCCCGTTCCTGATGAACCCACGCTCCTGGTTAATCGCAGCCTTCGCCGTAGACCCCGGGCATTGGCCGTTCATGAAGTTGTCGAGGTCTTCGTTGCGGCCGGGTTTCCAGTCGTGGTTGGGGGCGGACACCCAGTACAACTTGGGCTTCGTGCCACCCCAGAGCCGCGTCCAATACTTCACGTAGTCAGTGCAGTACGCGGTGTCATACTGGAAGTCCCCGAGCCCCAGGAACGCGTCAATCTCGTTGTTCCGCACGAGCCGGGTGATCGCCGCCCCGTTCCGACCGGACGGGCTATCAGGCGAAATGTTCCTGACTCCATTCATGTCACCGACAGCGGCGATCCGAACATCGCCCGCAGCGGACGCGGGCTTACTAGGGGACGGTGGCGAACCCGTCGCGAGAGTCGCCGTTGGCTGCGGCACTCCCTGAGGAGTGTTCCCACCGCCGATAGCAAGGGACGCGGCCAAAAGGCCAGCGACGCCTAAGAGGAGAGCGGACGTTCCAGCGATAACACGATTGCGGCGCATGGGGGTTCGCCTCCCTATCGTGAGCCGATTTGCACTACGTCGGGCAAATTCGGGGTACACCCTTATGTCTACTTCCGAGTGTAGAACAAACCAGGACGATTACAGGGCACCGGCGTTCTGGTCGGCCCACGGGACCGCCTCGCCTTTACCCGCGAACGACTGCCGCAGGGCAAGCGCACCCGAGAACACGAAGCATGCTTACTAACTTGCCGAAATTTGCATAGGATCGACATGTAGGGTCCGGTCCACTGCCCACCTTCACCGGGCCCTGGACGCCCGGACCCGCGGAGACAACAAGTGTAAGGAGTCACCGACATGCCGCAGAGTGGATCCGAACGGGACCCGTTCGAGCAGGACCGGCCGGGACGGCAGTCACCAGAATCGACCCCCGGCCCTCCCCTGCCCGCAGATGCCCAGTCCTCGGCCGGCAGTGAAGGGCAGCCCAGGCCGGGCACAGCGGCGCTGCCGGATTACAGCGGCACCTCGCGCCCGCCCGCCGCCGAAACCCGTCGTCCCGTCACACGGGCCGGCATGATCTGGGCGGCAGTCGCGTCCGCGCTGGTCGTGCTCGTGCTGTTGATCATCTTCATCCTGCAGAACCAGGTGTTGGTGCAGGTCAAGTTCTTCGGCCTGGAAGGCGTCGTGGCCCTCGGCCTCGCCCTGTTCATCGCGGCAGTCGCGGGCGGTGTGCTGGTGGCAATGGCCGGAGCGGCCCGCATCATTCAGCTCCGGGCGGCCGAACACCGGCGGCATGTTGCCGAGACGCGCAAGCGCTGAGATAGCAGCGGAAAGTCGAGGCCGAGAACCGCGCCGAGAGCAAACGGCCCAGGGCCAAGAAGGCGGGCACACCGGACAGAACCGGACACTACAGCGCCGGCACCGGATGATCGGTGCCGGCGCTGTTTTTGGGTTGCGGCGCAGGTTAATGACGCGGTATCCAGGGCCCCCCGGCCGATACCGCCTCAGTGAAAGACCGCTCAGGCGAAGGGCAGCACGAGTTCCGCGTACCGCTCCTTCACGGTTTCGAGGACGCGTTACCGTCGGCGTCCCAGATCTCCTGGTTGAAAATCTCAACTTCAATGTCGCCGGTATACCCGGTGTCCCGGACCCAGGTGCCGATCGTCGCGAAGTCGATGACGCCGTCGCCCATCATGCCGCGGGACAGCAGCGCGTCCGCAGCGATCGGAAGATTGAAGTCGCCACACCTGGTAGGACGCAAAGCGGCTTTCGCGTCCGGCCCGTTCAATCTGCGCCTTCGGCTCCGGCTCCCACCACACGTGGAAGGTGTCGACGGCGACGCCCACCGCCGTCGGATCGTACGGCGATGCCAGGCCA
>JAPSIT010000111.1 GCA_031178585.1 Arthrobacter sp. | reverse complement strand
TGGCGGCGGGTCAACTGCAGGAACGGGTGGATGTGCGCGGCGAGGACGAACTGGCGAGGCTCGGCGAGTCCTTCAACCGGATGGCGGGGAGCCTGCAGGAACAAATCACCCAGCTCGCCACGCTGTCCGAGATGCAGCAGCGGTTCGTCTCGGACGTTTCCCACGAACTCCGGACCCCGCTGACCACCGTGCGGATGGCAGCCGAGGTGCTCTACGATGCCCGCTCCGACTTCGACGCGATCAATTCCCGGTCCGCCGAACTGCTCTACCATCAGGTGGAACGGTTCCAGGCCCTGCTCGCGGACCTGCTGGAGATCTCCCGTTTCGATGCCGGCGCGGCGGTGCTGGAAGCTGAGCCGACCGAAATTTTCGACGTCGTCCGCCACGCCATGGAGGGCGCCCAGCCATTGGCAGAGAACTCCGGTTCGGAACTGCAGCTGGTCTCCGCAGAAACCAGCTGCGTGGTGGAGATGGATCCGCGCCGCATTGACCGGATCCTGCGGAACCTGATCGTCAACGCCCTGGAGCACGGCGAGGGGCGTCCAGTGGAAGTGATTGTTGCATCTTCGGAGGACGCCGTCGCCGTTGAAGTGCGCGACCATGGCATCGGGATGACACCTCTGGAAGCATCCCGGGTCTTCGACAGGTTCTGGCGGGCGGATCCTGCCCGGGCACGGACCACGGGCGGCAGCGGGCTCGGACTGTCCATCGCGACTGAGGACGCCCGGCTGCACGGCGGCTGGCTGCAGGCCTGGGGTCAACCCGGCAAGGGCTCCTGTTTCCGGCTGACCTTGCCGCGGCGGCGGGACACGGTGCTGACGCGCTCGCCGCTCCCGCTGCCGCCGGCGGAGGCCCATGGCGGGCCAGCGGAAATCTCCGTGCCGGAGCGGCAGGATGCGCAAGTCTCGATGGAGGGGGAGCAGCATGCAACGGACGTTGGGTAAGCGCAAAGGCGGGCCGGGCGCACTGCTGCGTGCCGCCGTCGTACTTCTTGCCGCATTGGTCATGCTCAGCGCCTGTTCCTCCATTCCCATGTCGGGACCGGTGGGAACGAGCCAAGGCGAAGAGCCGCAGACCCAGGCGGCCGAGTACACGTTCACTCCGCCGGGACCAGTCCCCGGCGCTGATCCCAAAGCCATTGTTGAGGGTTTCCTGCTCGCGGGAACCGCGGCCCAGGACGATTACCGCACGGCGCGTGAATTCCTCGCGCCGTCGCTGGCGGGCGAATGGCAGCCGGTGGAGCGCACCGTTGTCTACCGGAATTCAGTGAACGTCGTCGGCTCTCCTACGGACACCGAATTTGTGGTGCAGCTCGAAGTGGCCTCGGTCATCGACGAACACGGGATCCGCGAGCCCGCGGAGGAGGGCGCCACAGAGTCGGTGCCGGTGGTGCTGACCGATGTGGACGGCCAATGGCGGATCTCCGAGATCCCGGACGGAACGATGGTTTCCAACGTCGACTTCCAGACGCTGTTCTCCGCCTACAACCTCTATTTCTATGACGCCACCTACACCTATGCGGTCCCCGATGTGCGCTGGTACGCCAGCCGCCAGGGGGTCTCGGCGGCGATTGTCTCCTCGCTGCTGGAAGGACCGGCCCCGTACCTCAGCGGCGCGGTGATCAGCGCCTTCCCGGAGGGTTCCACCCTGGTCAGGCGCTCGGTGCCGGTGGAAAGCGGGGCCGCCACGGTGGACCTGTCGGGCGAAGTCCTGACCGGCACCACCTTCCTCCGCCGCCAGCAGATGCAGCAGCAACTGGAGTTGACGCTGGGCGGGCTGAACACGGTCAGCACGGTGCACATGACCGTGGACCAGCGCGAGGTTGACCTCGGGCCGTCCCCGGATCCTGCCTTCCAGGCCGCCGTGACCAATCCCGCGGTCGGCAGCCTCCAGATCGGCGTGCTGGACAACGAGTTGACGTTCTACGAAGGGTCCCGTCCGGTCGAGCCGCAGGATCTGCCCGCCGTCGCCGAATTCAACCCCCGTGATCCGGCGATGTCCTTGGACCAGGAGCATTTCGGGTTCCTGAACGCGGAGCGCAGCCGGATGTACGTTATTGGCGGAGACAGGACCGCACACCAGGCGGTGACCGGAACACAGCTGACGGCCCCCAGCGTTGATCCTTTCGGCTGGACCTGGACGGCGGCCGGCGACCAAAGCGGAGCGGTTTATGCCGTCGCCCCTGATGATGAGCGAACACGGGTCGACATCACTGCCCAGTGGTTCTCCGAGCGGACCATTGAGGAACTGCGCATCTCGCGGGAGGGCGCGCGTGCCCTGGTTATCGCCCGTGAAGGGGACGAGTCCAAGGTCTACGTTGCCGGCGTGGTCCGGGACCAGAACGGGCAGCCGCGCAGCATCAGCACACCGATCGAGCTGGATGCTTCGGTTCCCGCGGACTCAGGGGTGTGGGCCAACGAGTCAACCGTGATCGTGATGCAGTCGTCGGCGGAAGATCCGGTGGAAACCGAAATTCTAAGGCTCGACGGCGGATCGCAGCGGATGGCACCGCTGACCGGAATGCTGGACATCAGTGCCGGCAACGGAGACCAGGACGTGTACGCCCAGACGGGGGAGGCGCTGTACATCCGTGTCGGCAACAGCTGGGCACCGCAGCCGCCGCCACTGGTGATCGATCCGTCGTTCCCGGGATAGCGGCGGAGGCAGCCCGATACCCTGGACCTCCGGCGGCAGGGAGACTCGTTGTCCACATGCGGCGCACGGGTATTGCGGTCCCTTTGGCCGTCCGCGAGGGTGGACGTATGTGGTTCCCGGCTGCCCTGTTTGATGCTGTGTACTTCCACTGCGCAGTACAGTGGGTGCTGCGGTGGATCACGGAGTTCGGCCACCTGGTGCTGCCTACCGAGTGCGTCAGCTGCGGGGCCGAGGACCATACGCTGTGTCCGCCCTGCCGGGGCAGGCTGCGCAGGGCGACGGTGCGGCCGTACCGTGCGGAGGACGGAGCCGAGTCGTTGCCCTTCGTCGGGGCGGACCTGTCCGAAGTTCTGCCGGTCATGGCCGCCGGCCGTTACCGGCACGAACTGTCACAGACGATCCTGGCTTACAAAAACAAGGGCCGGACGGACCTGTTGCACGCGCTGGCCCCGGCGCTCGCAGCCGCGGTCCACGCCGCGGCGCACATTGACGGTTGCCGTCCGCGGGTTTTTCTGGTCCCGGTGCCCTCCCGCTCCAGTTCGCGCAGGCGGCGCGGCTACGACCCGCTGGACTTGCTGCTGCGCCGCCTGGAACGGCAGAGACTCCTGCCGCCCGGATTGTCCGTGCTGCGGGCGGCCTGCATCCGGCCCGGCGTGGCCCGAATGGCCAGAGGCATCCTTCCGGCAGCTTCGCAGAAGTCGTTGGGCAAATTCGGCCGGCGCCGCAACGTCTCTTCATCCATGAGGATCAAGCGGCGGTATACAGCGCTCCTGCCGGACCGGCACTGCATTCTGGTCGATGACGTGCTCACAACCGGTGCGACTCTTGCCGAGTTGAACAGGGCACTGCGGGAGGCTGGCGCAGTGGTCGATGCAGGGGTGGTTGTGGCGGCGACAACCGCACCCTCCGGAATGGCCTGAAACACAGCGACACGAATCGGAATCAGCCGCAGGCGTAATGGCGCGGATCCGTGTCATTACAGGGCAGAAGCCAACAATCTGCGGCTTTTCGGGAAAATTACATGGGGGAGGGGGTGAATAAAGGATGACGTTGCCTTAACGTGAAGTATGGGCTCCGCAAAAGGACGAGAACCCGTCTTCAGCGACTGGAAGGAGAAATTTTCTTCAGTCGCTGTTGTGTCATCTAAAGCAGTTATGGAGGGCACCATGGAATTCAATATCAACGGCCGCAACCTCTCGGTCTCCGACCGGTTCCGGG
>JAPSIT010000002.1 GCA_031178585.1 Arthrobacter sp. | reverse complement strand
CGTGTGAACTCTCTTTTTAATGCGGAAATGGTCTAGAGGGCTTTCAGGCTGGCCATTGACTGAGCGGCGTGGGGATACCTATGGCGGCCAACCATCAGTGGCCGTCGACCTGCACGGACACACAGCTGTAAATAATAGCAGAATCCAGGGAGAAAGGGCCATTTGGCGGGATGCGGCGCGTCCCGGTATCGCCGGTAACTGAGGGAGGCTGCATGGCCGGGATCCCGCGGAAGCCTGCCGCCCATCTGGAACCAGGCACGGGCGCAGTCCTGAATGTACTGCACGGGGCCTGAACGTGGGAGACTAGAGGTTCAGAAACGCGGCAGCAGCAGGACGGCAGGACATCGCCGGAATGACGCCGCTGAAATGCCAACAGTAAGGACCCTGCGTGTCTCCCATGGCCCGCACCGCCCCGGTGCCCGCCGCGACAGATCCGGCCATTATTCGGAATTTCTGCATCATCGCGCACATTGACCACGGTAAATCCACCCTGGCCGACCGTATGCTGCAGTTCACCGGCGTCGTGCAGTCCCGCGACATGAAGGCCCAGTATCTGGACCGCATGGATATCGAGCGAGAGCGCGGCATCACCATCAAATCCCAGGCCGTCCGCATGCCTTGGGAACTTGACGGCGTGAACTACGCGCTGAACATGATCGACACTCCGGGCCACGTGGACTTCACCTATGAGGTGTCCCGTTCCCTGGCCGCTTGCGAAGGTGCGGTTCTCCTGGTGGACGCTGCACAGGGCATCGAGGCCCAGACGCTGGCCAACCTTTACCTGGCCATGGAGAACGATCTCACCATCATCCCGGTCCTGAATAAGATCGACCTCCCGGCCGCCCAGCCCGAGAAGTACGCCGCCGAACTGGCCAGCCTCATCGGCGGTGACCCAGAGGACGTGCTGCTGGTCTCGGGGAAGACCGGCGTCGGCGTCGAAGCACTGCTGGACAAGATCGTGCGCGACCTTCCCGCCCCGGTCGGCGATCCCGAGGCACCTGCCCGCGCCATGATCTTCGACTCTGTCTACGACACGTACCGCGGCGTGGTCACGTACGTCCGAGTGGTGGACGGCATGCTCCACCCGCGCGAGCGCATCCAGATGATGTCCACCAAGGCCAGCCATGAGCTCCTCGAGATCGGCGTCAGCTCCCCGGAGCCGACGCCCTCCAAAGGCCTCGGAGTCGGCGAAGTGGGCTACCTCATCACCGGCGTGAAGGACGTCCGCCAGTCCAAAGTGGGCGACACCGTCACCAATCTCGCCAAGCCCGCTGCAGAATCGCTGAGCGGCTACGCGGATCCCAAGCCGATGGTGTTCTCAGGCCTGTACCCGCTGGACGGCACCGACTACCCCGTGCTGCGCGACGCGCTGGACAAGCTCAAGCTGAATGACGCAGCCCTCATCTACGAACCGGAAACCTCCGCAGCCCTCGGCTTCGGCTTCCGCGTGGGCTTCCTCGGTCTCCTGCACCTGGAGATCGTCCGTGAGCGCCTCGAACGCGAATTCAACCTGGACCTGATCTCCACCGCGCCCAACGTGGTCTATGAGGTCACGCTCGAGGACAAGAGCGTGGTCACCGTGACGAACCCCAGCGAGTTCCCCTCCGGAAAGATCAACGAGGTCCGCGAGCCCATGGTGGCCGCGACCATCCTTGCCCCCAACGAGTTCGTCGGCGCCATCATGGAGCTGTGCCAGGGCCGCCGCGGCGTCATGCGCGGCATGGACTACCTGTCCGAAGACCGGGTTGAGCTGCGGTACTGGATGCCGCTGGCCGAAATCGTCTTCGATTTCTTCGATCTGCTCAAGTCCAAGACGCGCGGCTACGCCTCCCTGGACTGGAAGGCCGACGGCGAACAGGTCGCCGACCTGGTCAAGGTGGACATCCTGCTCCAGGGCGAACAGGTGGACGCCTTTAGCGCCATCACCCACAAGGACAAGGCCTACGCCTACGGCGTGATGATGACCGGCAAGCTGCGCGAGCTCATCCCGCGCCAGCAGTTCGAGGTGCCCATTCAGGCTGCCATCGGTTCACGGATCATCGCCCGTGAATCCATCCGCGCCATCCGCAAGGACGTTCTGGCCAAGTGCTACGGCGGTGACATCTCCCGTAAGCGCAAACTGCTGGAAAAGCAGAAGGAAGGCAAGAAGCGGATGAAGATGGTGGGGCGCGTGGAAGTGCCGCAGGAAGCCTTCATCGCAGCCCTGACCACCGACGAATCCAAGGACAAGGCCAAGAAGTAGTGATGACCGTGGCCGGAGCCTCCGGAGGCCGCACACATGCCTAGCGTTCTTCCCCTGGGTGACCCGGCGCCGTCGGACGGCCTGCTGCCGCAGCAGGCGGCGGACGGTGCAGCCGACAGGGCCTTCGGGCTCTACGTGCACATCCCGTTTTGCGCGGTGCGCTGCGGTTACTGCGACTTCAACACCTATACCGCAACCGAACTCGGTGGCGGTGCATCCCAGGACGCCTACGCCTCCACCGCCATCTCGGAAGTGGACTTTGCCGTGCGGGTCCTCGAGCGGTCGGGCCTTCCTGCACGGAAGCTGCGCACCGTGTTCTTCGGCGGCGGCACGCCGACGCTCCTGCCGGCGGAGGACCTGGCCAGAATCCTCCGTGCCGCCATAGACCGCTGGGGGATCGAACCAGGCGCTGAAGTGACCACGGAGGCCAATCCGGACTCGGTCACGCCGGAATCGCTGCAGCTGCTCGCAGATGCGGGATTCACACGGGTCTCCTTCGGGATGCAGTCCGCGGTGCCCCACGTGCTGAAGGTCCTTGACCGCACGCACAGTCCGAGCCGTGTCCCGCTCGTAGTGCAATGGGCGCGCGACGCCGGGCTCGCGGTCAGCCTGGACCTGATCTATGGAACGCCGGGGGAGTCCCTGGAGGACTGGCGCTTTTCCCTGGAGACTGCACTCTCGTACCAGCCGGACCATATCAGCGCCTACGCGCTGATCGTTGAGGACGGCACCAAGCTCGCCGCCCAGATCCGCCGGGGTGAAGTTCCCGGAATCGACGACGACGACCACGCCGACAAATACGAGCTCGCCGACCAGATGATCACCGATGCCGGGCTCCGCTGGTATGAGGTCAGCAACTGGTCGGCCACCGCCGAACAGGCATGCCGCCACAACCTGGCTTACTGGCGGGGGGATGACTGGTGGGGCATCGGACCCGGCGCCCACTCACACGTCGGCGGTGTCCGCTGGTGGAACGTGAAGCACCCGACCGCCTACGCCGGCAAACTCGGTTCCGGGGTGTCGCCCGCAGCCGGCCGCGAGACCCTCGATGCCGGAACCCGTGCCATGGAACGGATCATGCTCGAGGCCCGTCTGGCATCAGGACTCGCTGTCAGTACCCTGTCGGACCAGGGGAAGCATGCCGTTGCGGGCCTTATAGCCGACGGGCTCGTGGAGCCCGCCGAGGCCTTCCGGGGCAGCCTAGTGCTGACACTCAAGGGACGCCTGCTAGCTGACGCCGTTGTCCGCAGGATCCTGCCGGACTAGCGTTCCCCACGCGCATCTTAACCTCGCAAGCTCGGCAAGGGGACCTGAGGGCGTGGGCCCCACGTTGCTGTCGCTACTTGATCCAGCGAAGGTTGTACGGGTACCGGTGCGGCTGGCCCCGGTTAACATGGATGCCGGCCGAGACCGAGAAGCAGGTTAGTGCAATCCAGATCAGGGTTGCGAGCACGGCGAAGATGTTGCCCACCACCGGGAGCAGCACCAGGAGGTTGGCCACGACCGCCGCGATCGTAGGCGGCAGGGTGAAGTTGAGGGCTTCCTTCGATTCCTGGGCTGTGAACGGCCCGCGGTCCTTGAAGATCAGGTAGATCAGCAGCGCCGGCACGCAGCCGAGGATGCCGCCGAAATGCGCCAGGGTTGCCCACTGGCGGTCTTCACTGGCGGTCAGCGGAAGCGCATTCGCAGGCACGCCATGGTACTGGGGCCGGTCAGGGCCGGACTGGAGGTCCCTGCGGTCTCGAGCGTCGTCTGCCACGGTGTGTCTTCCTTAAACGTGCGTTGGTGCGGTGTTGCCGGTAGTTCAGGTTCGCGGCCGGCCGGCGGAACCGGACGGCGGCAGCGCGAGTGGCGCCCTTCCAAGAATACTGGGTCGCGAACGCAATGGACGACCGGCTCCCCGTCAGCGGAATCCAACTATGCGGCAGCAGTTTCCGGTTTGCCTTGTGAAATGGGCTTCTGCTCCTTGGCCCTCGCGGGGGCCGCCTCGCAACCTGCTGCTTGTACTGCGCTCTGCCACTGCGACCCCCAAAAAACGGGACGGCTGTCTACGCGCCCCTCTTGAGCCGGAGCGCTCGTGGGAGTTGACCGGAATCCCGAGGCGGTATAAATCTTCCTTAGATGAACGTGGAGGTACCGGTCAGGCAGGGAGGTGGCTGTCATGTCGGATCATTCGCCCATCAGGGACCAGCAGGGCCAACAGGAGGTCCAGCCGGCCAGGGGTGGCCGCCCGGGCTGGTCTGTCCCCTGGCGCACGGAAGGGTTTGCAGACGACAAATCCGGGCCCCGTGCCCAGGAAAATACCCCTGCTCCCGGCGGCTGGTGGAAAGCCATGCTGTGGGCGCTGGCGGTGTATCTGGGTGTTTTCGTGATGTTGTCGCTGCAGGACCAGTCGGGGCGGCCCCAGCCTGTCTCGTATACCGAATTTAAAACCCAGGTCGCGTCCAATAACGTGGCGGAAATCTTCTCCCGGGCGAACACCATAGAGGGCAGCCTCCGGGAGGAAAGGCAGTTGCCGGGGGCCGACGGCACGTTGTACCGCCAGTTCGTCACCGAGAGGCCCGTCTTTGCAACCGATGATCTGCTGGGCGCGCTTGAACGCAACAACGTCACCGTCAGGGCAACGCCGGTGGTTCAGGAACGGGGCATCCTGCTCAATCTGCTGATTTCAGTCGCCCCCATACTCTTACTGGTGCTCTTCTATCTGTGGCTGCTCAGGCGCCAGTCCGGGCTGTTGGGGATGGGGGGCGGCAAGAAATTCCAGCCCGTGGATCCTGGCAAGGTCCGGGTTACGTTCAAGGACGTGGCCGGCATCGACGAGGTTGAGGCGGAAATTTTTGAGGTCGTCGACTTCCTCAAGGACCCCGGAAAATATCAGCGCATCGGCGCGAAACCGCCCAAGGGAGTGCTGCTCAGCGGACCCCCGGGGACAGGCAAGACTCTCCTGGCCCGGGCGACGGCGGGTGAGGCCGGCGTGCCGTTCTTCCACGCCAGTTCCTCGGAGTTTGTGGAAATGGTGGTCGGCGTCGGGGCCAGCCGTGTGCGTGAACTTTTCCAGGCGGCGCGCAACGCCGCGCCGTCGATCATCTTCATTGACGAGATCGACGCCATCGGCCGCAAGCGCGGGGGCTCGCTCGCGGTCGGCGGACATGATGAACGGGAGCAAACCCTGAATCAGATCCTGACCGAAATGGATGGTTTTTCGTCCTCCGAGGGCGTCGTCGTCCTGGCCGCGACTAACAGGCCCGATGTCCTGGATCCGGCGCTGTTGCGCCCCGGGCGTTTTGACCGCTCCATCACTGTTCACGCCCCAGACCAGAACGGCCGGGCACAGATCCTTCGGGTTCATGCCCGGAACGTGCGGCTGGACCCGGATACGGACCTTGATGCTCTGAGCCGGGCAACGCCGGGAATGACCGGCGCTGAACTTGCCAACCTGGTGAACGAGGCCGCACTGCTCGCGGTGAAGCGCGGTCATGCAGCCGTCAGCCAGCGGGACCTGCTGGATGCCCTCGAAAAGGTGCAGCTCGGGACAGCACGGAACGTGGTGATGCCCGAAGAGGAGCGCCGGCGGACGGCGTTCCACGAGTCCGGCCACGCCTTGCTCGGAATGCTTGAGCCCGGAGCCGATCCGGTCCGCAAAATCTCCATTATTCCCCGCGGCCGGTCCTTGGGCGTGACGTTGTCCACCCCTGACACCGACAGGTACGGCTACGACGAAAATTATCTCAAGGGCAGGATCATTGGAGCTCTGGGCGGGATGGCAGCCGAGGAGCTGGTCTTTGGCGTGGTAACCACAGGCGCGGAAAGCGATCTTCAGACCAGCACGCACCTGGCCCGCATGATGGTGGGCCGCTGGGGAATGTCAGAACGCATCGGGCCGGTGCAGGTGCTCCCGGAAGAAGGCGACCCGCGGATCGCCGGGGTCTCCGAGGGCATGCTGGACGCGGTAGCCGAAGAAGTCAGGGCACTGGTGGATGACTGTCACCGGCGCGCCCGTGAACTCCTGCAGGAGCACCGCTGGCGGCTGGACTCGCTGGCCCGCCGGGTCCTGGAGAAGGAGACGCTGGACGAGCAGGAAATTTATGAGGCAGCAGGCCTTGAACGTCTCCGCGTCCCAAGCGGCGGGCAGCCGACGTCGGACCCGCTGCAACAGGAATCCGGGGAGAACGAGCCCGCGCTGCAGGCAGAGAGCTAGGGCACCGTCAGGAAGTCGATGACTTCCTCCACCCTGCCCAGCAGGGCGGGTTCGAGATCAGCGTAGGTGCGGACCGCTCCCAGCAGCTTCTGCCAGCCCAGCCCGATGTCTTCCTTCGTCTGGTGCGGCCAGCCAAAGGCCGCGAGGATCCCGGTCTTCCAGTCGGTGCCGCGGGGGATCACGGGCCACTGCGGGATGCCGAGGACTGACGGCCGGATGGCCTGCCACACGTCCACGTAGGGGTGGCCCACAATGAGCACGTTTCCCGCTGCACCCGGAGAGGCCATGACGGCGTCCGCGATGCGGGACTCCTTGGAATCGGGGACCAGGTGGTCGACGAGGACTCCCAGCCTGCGGCCGGGCCCCGGGCGGAAGGCCGCCACGGCTCCCGCCAGGTCGTCAATGCCGTGCAGCGGTTCGACGACGATGCCCTCCACCCGGAGGTCATCACCCCAGACCTTCTCAACCAGTTCGGCGTCGTGCTTGCCCTCGACCCAGATGCGGCTGGCCTTGGCCACTTGGGCGCGTTGGCCCTCGACGCGGACGGACCCGGAGGCCGTCCGGCCGGCCGGAACCAGGCCGGGCTTTTTAACGGCCGGTGCAGGCGGCATCAGCCGAATGGGCCGGCCTTCCAGCAGGAACCCGAAGCCGAGCTTAAAGGAGCGTGATTTGCCGCGCCGGTCCTCGAGGGCCACAACGTGCATGCCGCCTGACTTCTCCACCCGGGTCACGGCACCCACCCAGCCGGACTGGACATCTTCGAGCACCATCCCGCGCTCCACTGGAACTTCAGGCAGCTCGTTCTTGGCGGGCGCGGAGATCTTCTGCGGGCCCCAGGACTGATACTGCATCGATACACCGCTTTGCACTAGGAGTCGGCCGCCCGTCACAGGAAAGGCTTCCGGCGGACACGGCTCCGGAATTTCGCCCGAAGCGGTACCAATGCTAACAACGGGCGGACTCATATTAGACTTGTTAGCACTTAGGGATGTCGAGTGCTAACCATGAACGCCGGGCATTGTCCTGCTGCTGCCCAAGTAACGGTCGATCGGAGGTGGAATGTGAGCGAACCGCGCAAGCTTGAAGTGTTGCGCGCCATTGTCGAGGACTACGTTCATTCCCGCGAACCCGTGGGATCCAAGGCGCTTGTTGAGCGCCACCACTTGGGCGTTTCCAGTGCAACCATCCGCAACGACATGGCAGCCCTGGAAGATGAGGGACTCATCACTGCGCCGCACACCAGCGCCGGCAGGATTCCCACTGACAAGGGGTACCGGCTGTTCGTCGACCAGATCTCGGCTGTCAAGCCGCTGTCCGCCGCCGAGCGGCGGGCGATCCAGTCCCTGCTGGAGGGCTCCGAGGACCTCGACGACGTCCTTGACCGCACGGTAAGGCTCCTGGCGCAACTGACCAACCAGGTCGCCGTCGTGCAGTATCCGCACCTGAGCCGGGCCGTGGTGCGGCACATTGAATTCGTTCAAATGGCGCCCCGCAAGGTCCTGATCGTGCTGATTGCCGACTCGGGGAAGGTCGAGCAGCGTGTCATCGACGTCGGCCAGGAACTCAGCGATGATGCGCTGACGTCACTCCGCACGCGCTTCCTCACCGGCCTCGCCGGCACTCCGCTGACCCTGCTGCCCCAGCATTCGATGGCCGTCGCCGCAGGTTGCGCCCCCAACGAGCGCGCCGCGGCGCACGCCCTGAGCAAGGCCCTCGAAGCGCTCTCGCACAGCAGCCGGGAAGACCGCATGGTCATGGCCGGCACGGCCAACCTCGCGCGCTCCAACGTCGACTTCCCGCTCAGCATCGGCCCCGTACTTGAGGCGCTCGAGGAGCAGGTGGTCATGCTCCGCCTCCTCAGCGAGATGGCCCAGGACCACCGCGGCATCGCTGTCAGCATTGGACGGGAAAACCCGTACGACGGCCTGGCCGAGGCGTCGGTGGTCGCCACCGGCTACGGACCGGACGCCACCGCCAAGGTCGGCATCCTCGGGCCAACCCGCATGGACTATCCCACCACTATGGCCGCCGTCCGAGCGGTGGCCCGCTACCTTTCGAGGATCCTCGGCCCGTAACCGCACGGTCCGTGAACCCGGCACCCCAGGCACCACAACCAGGAGAAGATACAGACTTGAGCAGCCACTACGACGTTCTTGGAGTCTCCCCGGAAGCCACCGGAGAAGAAATCAAAAAGGCCTACCGCAAGCTGGCCCGCACCCTGCACCCGGACGTCAACCCGGGGCCGGAGGCTTCTGACCGCTTCAAGGCCGTCACGCACGCCTATGAGGTGCTTTCGGATCCGCAGAAACGGCGGGTCTATGACACAACGGGCAACGAGAACGGCACGGACAACGGCTTCGGCGGCGGCAGCTACGCCGGCCAGGGCTTCGCGTTCCAGGACATTTTCGACACCTTCTTCGGCGCCGGCGGCACGGCCGGCCCCGCCTCGCGCGTCCGCCGCGGACAGGACGCCCTCATCAGCGTCCGCATCGAACTGCGCGACGCCGTCTTTGGTGCGAACAAGAAACTCGAGGTTGACACCGCCGTCGTCTGCCCGACCTGTGAGGGCTCGTGCTGCCGTGAAGGCACGCATCCGGAACGCTGCGACATCTGCGGCGGCAGCGGCCAGGTGCAGAGGGCGGTCCGGTCCATCCTCGGCCAGGTCATGACGTCCGCGCCCTGCGGCTCCTGCGAAGGCTTCGGCACGGTCATCAAGGATCCCTGCAACGAATGCAGCGGCCAGGGCCGTATCCGCAGCCGCCGGTCCCTCACCATCAAGGTTCCGTCCGGCGTCGCCACCGGTACCCGGATCCAGCTCTCCGGACAGGGCGAGGCAGGCCCGGCCGGCGGACCGGCGGGCGACCTCTACGTCGAAATCCGGGTCAACAACGATCCAACGTACGTCCGCGACGGCGACGATCTGCACGCCACCCTGCACATCCCTATGACCGCCGCCGCGCTGGGCACCGAACTGAGCCTGGACACGTTCGACGGAAAGCAGGACATTGATGTCAAGGCCGGAACGCAGTCGGGTGAGATCATCACCCTCCGCGGCCTGGGAGTGACGCACCTGCGGGGTTACGGCCGCGGAGACCTCAAGGTCCATCTGCAGGTTGAAACGCCCACGAAACTCGATTCCGCCCAGGAGGACCTGCTGCGGCAGCTGGCGAAGCTCCGCGGCGAGCAGTACTCCGAAGGCAAGCTGGCCGCGAGCGGCGGCGTCTTCGCAAAGCTCCGGGACCGCTTCGGTAACCTGTAGCGGTGAGCAACCCGGTATTTTTCACGCCCGCCGGCTCCTTGGATGAGGTACGGGAGGGTTCGCTGTTCGTGCTGGACGGTGCCGAAGCGCGGCACGCCGTGACAGTCAAGCGGCTGGCCGTGGGGGAGCCTGTGGACATTGCCGACGGCGCCGGGCGGCGCCTCACGGGCACCGTCACCAAGGTGGCGCCGGCGGAACTGACCGTCGAATGTTCATCCGTCATGGTGGAGGACCGCCCTGCCGTCCGCCTGGTGCTCGTCCAGGCCCTGGCCAAGGGCGACCGCGATGAACTGGCGATTGAGACTGCCACGGAGCTGGGCATCGATGCGGTAATTCCATGGCAGTCCGACCGGTCGATCGTCCGATGGAAGGGCGAAAGGGCTGCCAAGGCCCTCGGCAAGTGGCAGTCGGCGGTTTCTGCCGCGTCCAAGCAGGCCCGGCGGGCCTGGATCCCCGAGGTGCGTACCGCCGTCGACACCTCCGGACTCGTGAAGCGGGTGGAGGACGCCGCGCTGGCCGTGATCCTTCATGAAGATGCCGTCCGGCCCCTGCGCGGAGTCCTGGAGGCGTGGCAGGAAGCCGGACGCCAGGAACAGGACCCCAGCGAGGTGCTGCTGATCGTCGGTCCGGAAGGCGGCATCAGTCCGCGGGAGGTCACAAAGCTCTGCAGCGCCGGGGCTGTGACTGCCCTCCTCGGACCGCATGTGCTCCGGTCGTCAACGGCCGGGCCGGCCGCCGTTGTGGTCGCAAGTGATGTCCTGGGCCGCTGGTAGCGGCACCACACAGGCTGCCGTCAGCGCTGACCGTATGATCGGCTAGCGGACTGAGAAGCCCCTGCTGTCCACGTTGGGCTCCTCATCGGGCCGGCCGGGATCAACCTGGGAAACGCGGATCTCGTAATCGCCGGGTGCCAGTTTCACGGTGACGCTGAAGATGCCGGACGCGTCGGCCTCTGTGGCGGCCGTGGTCTCGCCATCCAGGTACTTCACTTTCTCGCCGTTCTCCTGGACTTTCAGGATCTGCCATTGCAGCTTTCCGCCGGGAACCGTGTTGCGGCCGTTGATCTTGACGCGGCCGTCGGCAACCTCGACGCCTTCCTGGGGGTCGATGATCCACACCGGAGCGACCATGCCCACACTGCGCGGCATCGGTGCTCCGAGCTTGACGTGCTTAAACGCCTGGTAGTCCGTATGCCCGTCCACAAGGATCACGACTTCAAGCTGCTGGGCGGCGTCAACCAGGCCGGAGCTCGCTCCCGCGGCCGTCGCTGTATACACGAGCTGCTGGATGGCGCGCTGCGCCATGTCCGCGTCCAGATTGCTGTTGAAGGCATCGGCGGAAACATCAACCGTGATGACATTGGTCCCCGAAATGGAGGTGGCGAGGTTCTTGGGGTTCTGCCAGGGGGTGAAGAAGTCAGGGTCCAGGGGAGCCTCGGACATCATGGCCCGGAGGGCCTTCGTGATGGGGTTGTCCTCGCCCGGCACGTCCCTGAACTCGCGGTAGAGGTAGACGTCCGAATTGCTCCGGCCGATCCAGTACACCGGCGCCTTGTTCGAGGACTGCATCGTTTCCAGCGGGGCGCTTGTGGTGGGGGCACTGTCGACGCCGGTCGACAGGCGGGTCTGGGTGGGGCTGCCGGCAGTGGGTGCGGCCGGGCCGGGATCGGCAATACATCCTGACAGGAGCAATGCGGCAGGAAGCAGCCCCAGCAACAGTGCGGAACGCATCCGCCCGGCTGCCGCGGTCTGGCCGGTTGATCCTGGCTTCCTGATGTCCTTGCTCCTTTCGCTTGTGCGGGAACTGCCTGTCGGGTCGCCGCAGGCAGCAGCATTCACAGCTGCTGCGGGCAGGGCTGACCCACGTCCGCCAGCTGTAATTCCAGCATGGCACAAGGCCCGCCAGGGCCAGCCCGATCCGGTACCGGGCGGCCGAACTGCAACGGGAACGATATGAGGCCGATACAAACTTGAGACCAAAACCCGGGAACCCGTTACACCATCTGAGAGCCTTCGCGGCTGCGTCCGGCGCTAGGCAGGGCCTTGCGCTGGCGTAATATGGAAGGACGCTTAAGAGATAGTTCGAAACTGGAGGGAACCCCAGGCCTGCCGGCCGGCACCATGACTGAATCAGCAAACGGAAAGCGTCGCCTCAATACGGGGGACCGCACCGCGGGTGAATTCCCGCATACTCTGCCAGGAATCCGAACAGAGGTGGTCATCTTCGACGACTCTGACCAGATGGTGCAATCCCTCGGCAGCCACGACGAAGCCCTCCGCTTCATCGAAGAGCAGTTCCCGGCCGTCAGCTTCCATGTCAGGGGCAATGAGCTCTCCATCAGCGGACCTGCTTTGGACGTTCCCCGCATCATGCGGCTTCTTCATGAAGTGCGGGGCCTGGTCGCCCGCGGTACGGTCATCACCCCGGCAGTGCTACAGCAGCTGGTACTGATGCTGCGCAGCCAGTCGCTGCAGAATCCCGTGGAAGTCCTGACCCACGACATCCTTTCCAGCCGCGGCAAGACCATCCGGCCCAAGACCCTTAACCAGAAGAACTACGTGGACGCCATCGACGCCAACACTGTGATCTTCGGCATCGGGCCGGCCGGCACGGGCAAGACGTACCTTGCGGTCGCCAAAGCAGTGCAGGCACTGCAGCAAAAGGAAGTCAACCGGATCATCCTGACCCGTCCGGCGGTGGAGGCGGGCGAGCGGCTTGGGTTCCTGCCGGGAACGCTCAGCGATAAGATCGACCCCTATCTTCGGCCGCTGTACGACGCGCTGCACGACATGATCGACCCCGAATCGATTCCGAGGCTCATGGCGGCCGGCACCATTGAGGTGGCGCCGCTGGCCTACATGAGGGGCCGCACGCTCAACGACGCCTTCATCATCCTCGACGAGGCACAGAACACCACACCCGAACAGATGAAGATGTTCCTGACCCGCCTGGGCTTCGGCTCCAAGATGGTAGTCACCGGTGACGTCACCCAGGTGGACCTCCCCTTCGGCACCCGATCGGGCCTGCGGATCGTCGAGAACATCCTGCAGGGCATCGACGACGTCAGCTTTTCGGTCCTCGACGCCGCGGACGTGGTGCGCCACCGGCTCGTGGGCGACATTGTCAACGCCTACAGCATCTGGGATGAAGCCCAGCGGAACCGGGTCAAGCATGCTGCCACCCGGGATGCCCGGCAGGCCAGCGAGACGCGGCAGCCCAGCGGAGCCCGGCAGGCCGGCGGCACCCGGGAAAAACGGGGGGAACACGCATGAGCATCGAAGTGAACAACGAATCGGGCATCCAGGTGGACGAGGCCCAGCTGGTTGCCCTGGCCCGGTTTATCTTCGAGCAGCTGTACATCCATCCCCAGGCAGAGCTGTCGCTCCTGCTCGTGGATGAGCCGGCCATGGAGAAACTCCACATCGAGCTCATGGATGAACCCGGCCCCACCGACGTGCTCTCCGTCCCCATGGACGAGCTCACCCCCGGCACCCCGGACAAGCCAACGCCGCAGGGGATGCTCGGCGACATCGCGATCTGCCCGCAGGTGGCGGAAGCCCAGGCGCGGGGCGCAGGCCATTCCACCCAGGACGAGATGCTGCTGCTGACGACGCACGGCATCCTGCACCTGCTGGGGTATGACCATGCGGAACCCGAAGAAAAAGCAGAAATGTTCGGCCTGCAGCGTGAGCTGCTCGCGGCGTTCACCGGCAAAGAAGCTCCTTCCGAGACCATCCAGTGACGTCCCTGCTCCTTGTCTGCATGGCGCTGGTTTTCCTGGCTGTCGCAGCATTCCTCACGGCAGCGGAGGCGGCATTCAGTTTCCTCCCTCGGCACGACGCCGAACAGGCGCTCCTGAAGAGCCGCGGCACAGCCCTGCAGCGCATCCTGGACCAGCCCATGACTCACATGCGCGCGCTGAGGTTCTGGCGCATCTGGTTCGAGACCGCTTCGGCGGTGGCCGTCGCGGTGCTGTTCTACAGCCTGCTGGACAACGTATGGCTCGCCGGCCTGGCAGCAACAGGCATCATGGCCGTCCTGGGCTTCGTGATCGTCGGTGTTTCGCCGCGCCAGCTGGGCCGCTCCCACTCCGCCGGCGTGGTGCTGTATTCGGCGTCGATGGTCAGGTTTCTCGCCTGGGTCCTCGGCCCCATTCCCGCTTGGCTGGTGCGGCTTGGCAGCGCGGTGGCGCCCGGCTCGCCTGGCGGAGACGACTCCTTCTTCAGCGAGGAAGAGTTCCGTGAGCTCGTGGACCGGGCCAGTGAATCGGACGTGATCGAAGACAACGAAGCCGAACTCATCCAGTCCGTTTTCGACTTCGGTGACACCCTGGTCCGCTCCGTCATGGTTCCCCGCACGGACATTCTGAGCATTGAGGCTGGTTCCAGCCTGCACCATGCCATGTCCCTGTTCCTCCGCTCCGGATACTCAAGGATCCCGGTCATCGGTGAAAACACCGACCAGATCCTCGGGATCATCTATTTGAAGGACGTGGCGGCGGTGCTGCACAACCTGGCGCCGGGCGAGGAGCCTCCACTGGTTGATGAGCTGGCCCGGGAAGTGCGCTACGTTCCTGACTCCAAGCCCGTGAGCGACTTGCTGCGCGAACTCCAGAAGGAGTCCACGCACGTCGCCATTGTCATCGACGAGTACGGCGGAACGGCCGGGCTTGTCACCCTCGAAGACCTGATCGAGGAGCTGGTCGGCGAGATAGTGGATGAATATGACACCGAAAGCGCCGAAGCAGTGGATATGGGTGACGGCACGTTCCGTGTGAGCGCCCGGATGAGCATTGACGACCTCGGCGAACTCTTTGACCTCGAACTTGACGACGACGAAGTGGATACCGTGGGCGGCTTGCTGGCAAAGGCGCTGGGCCGCGTTCCGATCGTGGGCAGCACCGTTGAGGTCGACGGAGTATCGCTTCGGGCCGAGCGGCTTGAAGGCCGCCGCAACCGCGTCAGCCACATCATTGCGGCCGCCGTTCCAAAAGGCGCCGTTCCAAACGATACTGACCTTGAAGACCTTCTCGACGAGGCAGAACACATGCAACAGGGAGTTCCACGTGAGCAAGCAGAATAAGGCCGACGGCGGTGCGCCCTTTGGCGGTTACCGCGCCGGGTTTTCGGTCCTGGTAGGCAGGCCGAACGCCGGAAAATCGACGTTGACGAACGCCCTGGTGGGCCAGAAGGTGGCCATCACCTCCGCGAAACCGCAGACCACGCGCCACACCATCCGCGGCATCGTGCACCGGGAGGACGCCCAGCTGGTCCTTGTGGACACGCCCGGCCTGCACCGGCCGCGCACGCTGCTGGGGAAGCGTCTCAACGACCTTGTCGCTGACACGCTGGCCGAGGTGGACGCCATCGGCTTCTGCATCCCGGCCAATGAAAAGATCGGCCCGGGCGACAAGTTCATTGCCGCTCAGCTTGCAGCTGTGGGCCGCAAGCCGGTGATCGCCATCGTCACGAAGGCGGACCTCGTTGACAAGCAGGCACTAACCGAACAGCTGCTCGCCGTCGCCGCGCTGGGACGGGAAGTCCTCGGCGAAGAAGGCTGGAAAGACATCGTGCCGGTCTCGGCCACGGACGGTTTCCAAGTGGGCACGGTGACCGATGTCCTGATCAGCCACATGCCGCCGTCGCCCCCGCTGTATCCGGACGGTGAGTTGACGGATGAGCCGGAAGCAGTCATGGTGGCGGAGCTCATCCGGGAGGCCGCGCTTGAAGGCGTCCGGGACGAACTGCCGCACTCCCTGGCCGTCGTCGTCGAGGAGATCGTGCCCCGCGAAGGGCGGGACGACGACAAGCCGCTCCTCGACGTCCGCGTGAACCTCTACGTGGAGCGCCCCTCCCAGAAGGCCATCATCATCGGCAAGGGCGGAAGCCGGCTGCGGGAGGTCGGCACGAACGCACGCAAAGGCATCGAAGCCCTGCTCGGAACGCGGATCTACCTCGACCTGCACGTCAAGGTCGCAAAGGACTGGCAGCGGGACCCCAAACAGCTGGTGAAGCTGGGATTCTAGCCGCCCCTTTTCGCGCCGCCCGAGTCCGGGCGGTGCGGACCGCAGCGTTGCTGCACAGCGCTGGTCCGCCGCCAGAAAGCACAATCCGCCGCGCCCGGCGGGCCGGTCCCGGCGCCGCTTCCGGCGTTTTCCCAGACTCGGCAACTAAAATAGGGCGGATTTCATTTTTAGAGGAAGGTACACCCTGTGGTGCTACGCCGCGACAACCGCGCACAAGGGCCAGGCACACGCGCCCGGCCCGAGCCAGCTGCCCGGCATGCCGCAGACGCCCGCGTGGGCGCTGCCCGGCATTTGAACCTGCGCCACACGCCTGTGTGGCTAAAGGTGACAACCGCCGCCGTGTCCCTTGTCCTGCTCGGAGGCCTGGCGTTTGCAGGCTACTGGTACTTCAGGCTGCAAACGAACATCTCATCGTCCGCCCTGGGTGCGGGCAGCAACAAGACGGATTCCGTCGACGACGCGACCGGCCGGCTGCAGATCCTCATCCTGGGATCCGATACCCGGGACGGCAAGAACGCGGACTACGGCACGGCCGAGGATTCCAAGGGCTACGGCAAGTCCGACGTCATGATGCTGATGGACATCTCCGAGGACAACAAACGGGTCAGCGTTGTCAGCTTCCCCCGGGACCTTCTCGTGGACATCCCGGAGTGCACCGACCAGAAGACCGGCAAGAAGTACCCCGCGCGCCAGGACGTGATGATCAACGAGGCCATGGGTGAAGCCGGTATTGGCTGCGCCGTCGACACAGTGAACAAGCTCACCGGCCTGGAGGTGGACCACTTCATGATGGCCGACTTCAACGCGGTGAAGGAGCTGTCCAACGCCGTCGGCGGCGTGGAGGTCTGCATCAGCGACGCCGTCTACGATCCCGACTCCCGGCTGCGGCTGCCCAAGGGAAAGTCCCAGGTGAAGGGTGAACAGGCCCTTGCCTTCCTGCGCACCCGCCACGCCTTCGGCAACGGGGGAGACCTCGGCCGCATCAAGGCCCAGCAGGGGTTCCTGTCATCCCTGACCAGGAAAATCAAGGACGACGGCACTCTCTCCGATCCGGTGAAGATGCTCAGCATCGCCGACGTCGTGACCAAGAACCTCACGGTGGATGACGGGCTGTCCTCTGTACCGGCCATGATCACCATCGGGAACAGGCTCAAGACGATCGACGTCGGTAAGGTTGCCTTCGTTGCCGTGCCGACCGTTCCCGCCGCCAGTGACCCGAACAGGCTTGATCCGGCCCAGCCGGCAGCATCCCAACTCTTTGAGGCCCTGAAGAAGGACATTGACCTCACGGACCCCGAGGGCAAGGAGAGCCCCTCGGCGACGCCGAAGCCGAGCACCAGCCCCACCCCGACGGCCAAGCCCACGCCATCGGCGCCGCCCTACGACAAGTCCCTGCAGCCTGTTACGGTCGCCAACGGGACCTCGGTACCGACCAGGACGCAGGAAATCGCCGAAGCGCTCATCGCCGGCGGGTTCACCCAGGTCGGCCAGCTCGAGGCCAGCCCGGTCGAGACGACCATGGTGTATTACGGGACCGACTTCGCCGACGTGGCGGCGGACGTCGCTGCGCTGTTCGGCATCCCGGCAAGCCGGGTGCTGCCGTCGGAAGGCGTCGCCGGAGTCCAGGTTTACCTTGGTGCCGACTTTGCCTCCGGGTCCAAGCTCGGCAAGACATCGGTTCCCAAGGACATCGTGAACCAGACGGCCAAGGACGCGACCTGCCAGACGGCAAACCCAGAGCTGATCGTCCAGGACGGCGCGGGCTAACAAAAGTGCCGCTGACAAAAATGCCGGGCCGCCCCGTGTGGGGGCGGCCCGGCATTTTGCTACTACCAGATGCTGACGCGCTCCTCAGGCGCTATCCACATTCCGTCCTTTTCCGTGACGCCGAACGCGGCGTGGAAGGCATCGAGGTTACTGGCGATGGCGTTGGTGCGGAACTCGTTGGGGGAGTGCGGGTCGGTGGCCAGCCGTCGGATGGCTTCCTCCTCGCGGATAACCTGGCGCCAGACGGCAGCCCATGAGGCGAAGAACCGCTGCTCTCCGGTCAGGCCGTCCAAGACCGGGGGCTCCTGCCCGTTCAGACTGAGCCGGTAAGCCTTGTAGGCGATCGTGAGCCCCCCAAGGTCGCCGATGTTTTCCCCAAGCGTCAGCCGTCCATTGACGGTGTGCCCTGGCGCCGCATAAGGCGAGAGGGCGTTGAACTGCTCCACCAGCCGTCCTGTCAGCGCCTCGAATGCCTTCCGGTCATCCTCGGTCCACCAGTTGCGCAGTTCGCCCGTACCGTCGAACTGCGAGCCCTGGTCATCGAACCCGTGGCCGATCTCGTGGCCGATCACCGCACCGATACCCCCGTAGTTGACCGCATCATCGGCGTCGGCGGTGAAGAACGGCGGCTGCAGGATCGCCGCCGGGAAGACGATCTCGTTCAGCATCGGATGGTAGTAGGCATTGACTGTCTGCGGAGTCATGAGCCACTTGTTGTGGTCCACGGGCTTGCCCACCTCGTCAAGGTGGCGGTCAACGTCGGCGTTATGGGCGCGTTCGACGTTACCGAGCAGGTCGGACGGGTCAATCGTGACGGCTGAGTAGTCGATCCACTCGTCCGGATAGCCGATCTTGGCACGGAAGGCGCCCAGTTTTCGCAGGGCCTCCGCCTTCGTTTCCTCGCCCATCCACGGCAGGTCGGTGATGCTCTGGCGGTACGCCTCGATCAGGTTGTCCACGAGTGTCTGCATGCGGGCCTTGTGGGTCTCCGGGAAGTGCCGGGCAACGTAAATTTGCCCCACCGCTTCACCGAGAGCCGCTTCGACGACGGCGACGCCCCGTTTCCAGCGGTCCTTGTTCCGGGGCGTACCGCTGATCCGGGTGCCGTAGAAGGCAAAGTTGGCGTCCACGAAGGCAGGGGACAGGTACGGGGCGGCTGCGTTGATGACCCGCAGTGCCAGCCACTCCTGCCACACGGGGAGCGACTCGGAGCTGAGGAGGGCGGCAGCACCGGCGAAGAAGTCCGGGGTGCTGACCACCATCTCCTGGCGCTTGTCCGGAACGATGTCCGCCGCTTCGAACCAGGTGTCCAACAGCGGAAACAGCTCACGTGCCTCGTCCGCGGACTTCAGGTTGTAGGTCTTTTGCGGATCGCGGAGGGTGACGTTGTCCCAATGGTGGGAGGCGAGGGCGGTTTCCAGGGCCACAACCCTGGCCGCAGCATTCTCGGAATCCTGGATGCCGGCCAAGGTGAACATTGTGCCCACGTAGTCGCGGTACGACTCGACGACCGGCGCGAACTTCTCCTCCCGGTAGTAGGACTCGTCCGGCAGCCCGAGGCCGCCCTGGCCGGTGTACAGCAGCACCCGCTCGGGATTTCCCGCATCAGGAGCGGGGTACAGGTAGAAGAGGCCGGATACATCGGAGCGGAAGAGGCGGCCGGCCAGTGCGACAAGCCCGCTGATGCTGGAGGTCGCGAAGACGTCGGCAAGCCGGGCACGGATCGGTTCCATGCCCTTTTCTTCTGCTGCGGATTCGTCCATGAAGCTGCTGTACAGATCGCCGATCTTGCGTTCGATGCCGCTGGCTGCCTCACCCTTCCCGGCCGCTTCTTCGATGATTTCCCGAACTGCCAGTTCCGCGCCGTCACGCAGCGCTGTGAAGGTTCCCTCCAGCGGGCGGTCATCCGGAATGGTGGTGCTCTTGAGCCATGCCCCGTTCACATGCTGGTACAGGTCGTCCTGCGGCCTGACACTGTGGTCGATATTGGACAGGTCAATCCCCGAATGTGGCACAGAAGCTCCTTCATTGACGGGCTGCTGCCGGCGCTGGCACCGGTGCGGCGTCTGCATGGTGGACGTTGCGGGAGGTGTTGCTCCTTCATCTTACGCACCCGTGTTACTGTGAAATGGTGCGTGCAGAACTGCTTCTTCTTAGCTGCCGCGGCGAGGCCTCAGACGCGATCTAGCGCAAGGCCCACCCTCGCTGCGGAGTTTGCGTTGCCCGGCCACCCTTTCACTTTTGAACCACAGAAAAGGCCACGATAGTAATGCGAAACGCACAGAAGCCCTCCGGAATGCCCGTCCACCGCTACATCCCGTTCCAGGACCAGATCAAGGTCGAAGTACCTGACCGCACCTGGCCGGACAAGGTCATCACCAAGGCCCCGCGCTGGTGTGCCGTGGACCTGCGCGACGGTAACCAGGCGCTGATCGATCCGATGAGCCCGGCCCGCAAATTGAAGATGTTCGAACTGCTGGTGGGCATGGGCTACAAGGAAATCGAAGTCGGATTTCCTTCCGCTTCGCAGACCGACTTCGACTTCGTCCGGCAGCTCATCGAGGGCAACCATATTCCGGATGACGTCACCATCCAGGTCCTGACGCAGGCCCGTGAGCACCTGATCGAGCGAACCTACGAGTCGCTGGTCGGCGCCAAGCAGGCGATTGTCCACCTGTACAACTCCACCTCGGTCCTGCAGCGCCGCGTCGTGTTCAACCAGGACGAGGACGGCATTCTGGACATCGCGCTCCAGGGCGCCCGGCTGTGCAAGAAGTACGAAGAGACGCTGGCGGACACACACATCACCTACGAGTACTCCCCGGAGTCCTTCACCGGCACGGAACTGGAGTACGCCGTGCGGGTCTGCAACGCCGTCGCAGACGTTTTCGAGGCCTCCGCTGACCGACAGGTGATCATCAACCTGCCCGCCACCGTTGAGATGGCCACTCCGAACGTTTACGCCGACTCCATTGAGTGGATGAGCCGCAACCTCCACCCCCGCGAAGGCATCATCCTGTCCCTGCACCCGCACAACGACCGCGGCACCGGCGTCGCAGCGGCCGAGCTCGGCTACCTGGCCGGCGCGGACCGCATCGAGGGCTGCCTGTTCGGCAACGGCGAGCGGACCGGCAACGTTGACCTCGTGACGCTGGGGCTGAACCTGTTCGTCCAGGGCATCGACCCGATGGTTGACTTCTCCAACATCGACGAAGTCCGCCGCACCGTGGAGTACTGCAACCAGCTGCCGGTGCCCGAGCGGGCACCGTACGGTGGCGATCTCGTCTTCACCGCGTTCTCGGGTTCCCACCAGGACGCCATAAAGAAGGGTTTCGAGGCCCTCGAGAAGGACGCCGCGGCCGCAGGAAAAGACGTTGCCGACTTCACCTGGCAGGTCCCGTACCTGCCGGTTGACCCGAAGGACCTGGGGCGCAGCTACGAAGCGGTGATCCGCGTCAATTCCCAGTCCGGCAAGGGCGGGGTGGCCTACCTGCTGAAGAACGAGCACAACCTGGACTTGCCGCGCCGTGCCCAGATCGAGTTCTCCGGCGTTATCCAGCGCCGCACGGACACCGTGGGCGGCGAGGTAAGCGCCGCACAGCTGTGGCAGGTGTTCCAGGACGAGTACCTGCCTTCCGACTCGGCCGACCGCCAGTGGGGCCGCTACTCGCTGGGAACGGTGAAGACGGAGACCGACGACAACGGCTCCATGACGCTGCACACCACGCTCTCCGTTGACGGCGTCCAGGTCAAGCGGACCGGCACCGGCAACGGCCCCATCGCAGCGCTGCTGGACATCCTCGGCCAGGACGGCGTGGATGTCCGGGTGCTGGACTTCAGCGAACACGCGCTGTCCGAGGGCGGCAACGCCCGCGCCGCTGCGTACGTGGAGTGCGCCGTCGGGGAGCGCGTGCTGTGGGGCATCGGCATTGACCCGAACACCAGCATGTCCTCGTTGAAGGCCGTCATCTCCGCCGTGAACCGCGCCGTCCGGGATGCCCAGGAGGCGTAGCCTGCGGGTCCAGACATGATGGGCGGGTGCGCCGGCGCTTTGAGCGGCGGCGCACCTGCAACCCGGGAAGCAGGGTTTTCCGGGGGAGAGTGCGAAGATTGAGCGTGGTCCAACAGTCATTTGCAGCGCGTGCCTACCGCGATGAAGCCGTGGTACTGCGCACCCACAAACTGGGCGAGGCGGACCGCATCATCACGCTGCTGACCAAACACCATGGTCAGGTGCGGGCGGTCGCGAAGGGCGTGCGCCGCACCAGCAGCCGATTCGGTGCCCGCCTGGAGCCCTTCATGGTGGCGGACCTGCAGCTGGTTTCTGGCAAAACCCTAGACATCGTCACGCAGGCCGTCGCGAAGGGCGCCTACGGCGGGAACATCGCGGCAGACTATGCCAGCTACACCGTTGCCGCCGCCATGACGGAAACCGCAGAAAAGCTGACCGACGTCGACGGCGAAGCCGGCACCGCGCAGTACAACCTGCTCGTGGGCGCACTGGCGGCCCTGAGCCGCGGGGACCACACGCCCGAGCTGATCCTGGACTCCTACCTGCTGCGCGCCCTGGCGACAGGCGGCTGGGCGCCGAGCTTCACCCACTGTGCCCGCTGCGGGGCTGCGGGACCGCACGGTGCTTTCTCCGCGCCGCTCGGCGGCATGGTCTGCGGAGACTGCCGTCCCCCCGGCTCGGCGGCCCCCGCCGCCGAAACCGTGGCGCTGCTCGCCGCCCTGCTGACCGGCAACTGGACGACGGCGGATTCCTCACTGCCCCTGCACCGCCGGGAGGCCGCAGGCCTCGTGGCCAGCTATCTCCAGTGGCACCTTGAACGTGTCCTGAAATCCCTCAAACATGTGGAGCGTACCTAACAGTGTCCTTGGGAAAGAAGACCACCCACGCCCGGCGCCGGACCTCTCCGGTGGTCCGCCCCTATCCGCATCGTTCCGGGGCCGTCGCCCCTGCAATCCCCGAGGAATTCGTTCCCCGGCACGTCGCCATCGTCATGGACGGCAACGGTCGCTGGGCGAACCAGCGGGGACTGCCCCGCATCGAGGGCCACAGGGCGGGGGAGCCGGCCCTGCTCGATGTGGTGGCCGGTGCCATTGAGCTCGGCATCAAGTACGTGACCGTCTACGCCTTCTCCACCGAGAACTGGCGGCGCTCCCCGGAGGAAGTGCGGTTCCTCATGGGGTTCAACAAGGAAGTGCTGCGCAGGCAACGGAACCAGCTGGACGAGTGGGGCGTGCGTATCCGCTGGTCCGGCCGCCGGCCGAAGCTGTGGGGTTCGGTGATCCGCGAGCTGGAGGAGGCCGAGGCCTACACGGCCGGCAACAGTACCTGCACCCTGACCATGTGCGTCAACTATGGCGGGCGTGCTGAGATCGCCGACGCCGTCTCGGCCATCGCTGAAGACGTTGCCGCCGGACGGCTAAAGCCCGGTTCCATCACCGAGAAAACGATCCAGAAGTACCTCGACGAACCGGACCTTCCCGACGTCGACCTTTTCCTCCGGAGTTCGGGTGAGCAGCGGCTGTCCAACTTCATGCTGTGGCAGTCGGCCTATGCGGAGTTCGTTTTCCTCGACACCCTGTGGCCGGACGTGGACCGCCGGACCCTTTGGGATGCCGTGGGCGTTTACGCCCAGCGTGACCGGCGGTATGGGGGAGCCGTCGACGCTGCCCCCGACACCGGAGCGGCTGCCCGACAGCCAGGCTAGGAGTTCCCGGCATCCGTATAGCCGCGGATCCACCGCTCCAGCCGGCGGTAGGCGTCGGCGCGCACCTCGGCGCGGGAGAGGAAGACATCGTGCAGGGCGCCGTCGATACGCTCCACTGTCACGCTGCTGCCCAAAGACAATGCCCGGACGGCGATGACGTGGACGTCGAGCACAGCATCGGCGCGCCGCATCTCCTCCCGCCAGAAGGGCCCGGTGGAGCTGGCCCCGGAGATCAGCACCAGGATAGGGATGCCGATGCCGAGCCCGCGGGCGACCTGGGCATGGCCTGCGAGGACGGCGCTCAGCCAGCCGGCGCGGACCGGAAACGCCATGGGCGGCCGGTACCGGTCGTCGAGAGGCCATTCACCCTCAGCGGAGCTGCTGATGCTTCGCCAGTAAAAGCCCCGCTCGGGCAGGCGGAGCACAGCTTCCGGCTTCAGCCGGGCCAAGGGTTCCACCATGGTCCATGCAGCCCGGCGGCCCAGCGAACTTCCGTGCATTTCCAGCCAGGGACTGTTCAGCACCAGCTGTGATACCACGCCTGGATTTCGGCTCACCCAGAGAGCCGCCACAAGCCCGCCCGTTGAATGTCCCATCAGGACCAGCTCAAGGGACTCCGCAGGCTCCATTTCCCGGATCATGCTGACGGCCGCGTCAATTTCAGCGTCATAGTTTGAGAGGTCGGCAACGTACCCGCCATGCTCTTCGGGCTGCAGGCTGCGGCCATGGTTGTGCATGTCCAAGGCAAAGAAAGAGAAGCCCTGGCTGTGCCAGAAGCGTGCCAGCTCGGTGTTGAAAAAGTAGTCACTCCAGCCGTGCAGGAACAGCACGGCCCGGCGGCCTGGGCGCCTGCTGTCCTGCGGCGGGCGTCGCTTCGTTCCCTGGAGCGGGGTGTACCGGACGAGCGTGGCGGTCCGTGTAACGCCGTCTGCGCCCACGGCATCAAAGGCATGGGACTCAAAACCCTCGCCGAGGATGTCGCTCTGCCACTTCATGGCACCAGCCTAGACGTTTCGCAATCCTGGGTGCCGTTTGGTCTGTGCTGATTAGATTTGGTTCGTGTTGGTCCTGTCTGGGTCCGTTTGGCCTCCACCGGTTTGGTCTGGACTGCCTTGAGACGGAAAACTAGAGGCATGCGCGTATACCCCACTTTCTTCAGGCTGGCCTTTTCATGGATGGACGCCGAGCGCGCCCACAAGATCGGCTTCAAAGGCATCCGGCTGGCCCACACCACCGGAGCCGGCCGCCTGCTGGCTCGCTTCACAGCGCCGCCCGCCTCCCTGCAGACCCAGGCTTTCGGTCTCACCTTCCCGTCACCGTTCGGGCTGGCAGCCGGTTTCGACAAGGAAGGCCACGGCATCGAGGCCCTGACCGAGCTCGGCTTCGGCCACGTCGAGGTCGGCACCATCACCGGCCAGGCCCAACCCGGCAACGAACAGCCGCGGCTGTTCCGGCTCATTGAAGACCGCGCGGTAATCAACCGCATGGGATTCAACAATGACGGTGCCGCAGCTGTTGCTCCCCGCCTCAAGTCAGCCCGGGCGGCCCTGCAGCGGCGCCATCCCAGGGTGCGGCCGCTCATCGGTGTGAACATCGGTAAGAGCAAAGTGGTGGAGCTCGGGGACGCCGTGGATGACTACCGCATCAGCGCCGGCAGCCTCGCTCCCGCCGCCGACTACCTCGTGGTTAACGTCAGTTCGCCCAACACTCCGGGACTGCGGCTCCTGCAGAATGTGGAAACCCTCCGGCCGCTCCTGGCGGCGGTGGCGGAAGAAGCCGACAAGTCAGCAGGCCGGCATGTGCCCCTCCTGGTGAAGATCGCCCCGGACCTCAGCGACGAAGACATTGACGACGTTGCCAGGCTGGCGCTGGATCTGGGCCTGGACGGCATCATTGCAACGAACACCACCATTGGGCGCTCAGGACTTCGCTCAGACTCCGGCAAGGTCGAGGCGTGCGGAGCCGGCGGCCTCTCCGGCGCCCCTCTGAAAGCCCGTTCTTTGGAGGTGCTGCGCAGACTGCATGACGCCACGGGCGGCAAGATGACCCTTGTTTCAGTGGGCGGCGTCGAAACGGCACAGGATGTCCAGGAGAGGCTGGATGCAGGGGCAACCCTCGTTCAGGGCTACACGGCCTTCCTCTACGAAGGGCCCCTCTGGGCGGCCCGCATCAACAGGGAACTAGCCAAAGCACGGCGTAGCTCCTGACTCAGGTTACAGACGCGAGAGCCGGACAACGACGGTGACAACCAAGCAGCCCCCGGCAGTAACTGCCGGGGGCTGCTTTGTTGTATCAGGTTCCCGGGTTGGCACCGGGAAACCGAAGGGCGGGGTTAGGACGGGTACTGGCCGCGCCGGACCAGGGGCTTCGGGAGGCGGAGCTTCCGGAACTGCAGGGAGCGCATCGATCCGTACCAGACCGTGCCACGCTCCACCTCGCCGAACTTCTCCGCGAGCCTCTTGCGAAGTTTGCGTGACAGGATAAACACGTCCACGAACACGGCCAGGAACATCACCCAGAATCCGCCGAGGACGTAGATCATCTGCTCGCTCGTGGACGGAACCACCAGGGAGACGATGACGAAGATCAAAGCACCGAACATGAGGTACTCGCCAAGGCTGAACCGGGCGTCCACGTAATCGCGGGCGAACCGCTTCTGCGGGCCCTTATCCCGGATTGGGAGGAACCGTTCGTCACCCGTATCGAGGGCCTGGCGCATCTTCAGGCGCTGCTCCTGCATGGCGGCGCGCTCTGCTGCCTTGGAAGCCTTGCGGTCCTCGGGCACCAGGGGGCGCTTGCGCGCAGCTTCCTGATCCTTGCGCCTGGGTGTAGGCGATCCCTTGCCTGCGCCGGCCTGCCGGGCAGCTGCATCAGCAGCCTGCTGGTCTACTATGTCCTGCGCCGATGGCGCTTCCTTTTTACGTCCAAACACCAAAACAGAATACCCTGCAGCGCCCCGCAGCCTGTTATGGGGACGGCCAAGGGCTCGCCCCTGAAAACACGGGTAAGGATGTGCGGCACCGGTAGTGTTTTGCCATGACTTCAGCATCAGCGGCCATTCCACCTCACTCCGACAGCGCGGTTGCCGGCGTCGACATCGACGCCGTCCGCGCCGCCGTCACCGCCGGCTTTGACGCCACCATGTCCCGGCTGAAAGATCTGGTTAGTATCCCCGGCATTGCCTGGGCCAGCTTCGATCCTTTGGAACTGGACCGAAGCGCGGACGCTGTTGCCACCCTGGTGCGCGAGGCCGGATTCTCGGACGTCCGGATCCTGCGGTGCGGAAAAGCGGACGGAACGCCGGGAGGCCCGGCCGTCGTGGCCCGGCGGCAGGCTGCCCCGGGCAAGCCGACCATCCTCCTTTACGCCCACCACGACGTGCAGCCCCCCGGCGAAAAGGCACTGTGGGAATCGGAGCCGTTCGTCGCCGTCGAACGCGGGGGGCGGCTCTACGGCCGCGGCGCCGCCGATGACAAGGCCGGCATCATGGCACACCTTGGTGCCTATACGGCAGTAGCCGAGGTCCTGGGCGACGAGTTCGGGCTCGGAGTGACGTTGTTCTTTGAGGGGGAGGAGGAAGCCGGTTCGCCCACCTTCCGCACCTTCCTTGAAACCCACCGGGAGCTGCTTCAGGCCGACGTCATTGTTGTCGCTGATTCCAGCAACTGGAAGGTGGGTGTACCCGCGCTGACGACGAGTCTCCGGGGACTCATCGACGGAACCATTGAGGTGCAGGTCCTGGACCACGCCGTGCACTCCGGCATGTACGGGGGGCCGGTGCTCGATGCTCCGACGCTGCTGTCACGCCTCATTGCTACCCTGCACGACGACGAGGGCAGCGTGGCCATCGACGGACTGGTGGGCTATGACAAGGCCACCGTGGACCTTACCGAGGCCGAATACCGGGCGGATGCCTCGGTGCTCGACGGGGTGAAGCTGGCCGGAACGGGAAGCATCGCATCGCGGATGTGGACCAAACCGGCCCTGTCCATCATCGGCTTTGATGCCCCGGCAGTAGAGGTGGCCTCGAACACGCTGTTGCCGCGGGCGCGGGCCAAGTTCAGCCTCCGGCTGGCTCCCGGTCAGGTTCCAGCGGAAGCCATGGAAGCGGTACGGCGGCATGTCCAGGTCAACGCCCCGTTCGGGGCGAAGGTTGTCTTCACCCCGGGGGAGAGCGGCAACTCCTATCTGACCGACACGTCATCCACGGCGGCAGGATTTGCGATGTGGGCGCTGGGGGAGTCGTGGGGTGTACCGGCCGTGGAAATGGGAATCGGCGGCTCTATTCCCTTCATCTCGGATTTGACCGAGGTGTACCCGGAAGCGCAGATCCTGGTTACCGGGGTCGAGGATCCGGACTCCCGGGCCCACTCCGCCAATGAATCACTCCACATCGGGGACTTCCGTAACGCTGTTGTGGCGGAGGCATTGCTGTTGGCCCGCCTTAACAGCGAGGGTCTGGACTGACTTTTCAGCCCCGAGCCGGCCCTGACTCCGGCTTTGCTTGGCGGTGGAGGAGGGTTGCCTGCTGGTTCGGGGAACAAGTAGCGTTCGGCCATGGTTACGCCTGGGGTTAGAGCTACGCGTCCGAGCGACGTAGCATTAGCTATAGCCCATACCGTTTTTGTAGGGCAGGCGCCGTTCACGCGGGGCTGCCAGGACCGTCGTTAGAAGGTAGGCCAATGAGCACTACGACCAATGAAAACAGCACTGAATCCAACGGCACGGCCAGTGCCGAGCTGGCGACCCACGAGGTTCAGCTGACCGACGTTGCCGCAGGCAAGGTCCGCAGCCTCCTTGAGCAGGAAGGCCGGACAGACCTCCGCCTCCGCGTCGCCGTGCAGCCTGGCGGTTGCTCCGGTTTGATCTACCAGCTCTACTTCGACGAGCGCCTCCTTGACGGGGATGCCGTACGTGACTACGACGGAGTGGAGGTCGTCGTAGACAAGATGAGCGTGCCGTACCTCAGCGGTGCCAGCATCGACTTCGAGGACACCATTTCGAAACAGGGGTTCACCATCGACAACCCCAACGCGGGCGGGTCCTGCGCCTGCGGCGATTCATTCCACTAAGCGGGCCTCGCAGCCCTTCCTCACCCTGTGGCGGTGCCGGTTTTTACCGGCGCCGCCACACTGATGAGGACATGTGGGCGAAAACGCGCGGGGAGCGGTAAGCTCTACACCGAGTAGTAAAACTCTTTTCGTGTGCCCGGGACGACGAAGGCCGCCCCCAGGCAACAGCAACAAGTAGGAAGGGCCGTCTGTGAGTTCGCAGAACCGAACCGGCAGCCGACGCAAAAAGATCGCTAAGATCACTGGCTTGGCAACTGCCGGCGCGTTGGTTTTGACTGGATGTTCGCCATTGGTAGAGAAGGGGTGGCTTCCGACCGAGCGCGGGACCACCAGCAACACCGACCGGATCATGGACCTGTGGGTCAACTCATGGATTGCCGCTCTCGTGGTGGGCATCATTACCTGGGGCCTGATCGTCTGGTGCCTCGTTGCCTACCGGCGCCGCAAGGGCACTGTTGGTTTCCCGCGGCAGACCAGCTTCAACCTTCCTTTGGAAGTTTTCTACCTGACCATTCCGCTGTTCATGGTGCTGGTGTTCTTCTACTTCACCGACCGCGACCAGCAGGCAATCGATGACCGCTCGCAGCCGGCAGACGTCGTTGTTGACGTCCGCGGCAAGCAGTGGGCCTGGGACTTCAACTACAAGAAGGGCCCGGTCATCCAGGAAGACGTTTACGAAGCCGGCGTGCAGGCTCACCTGACCGGCGAGGCCATCGACAAGGAAAAGCTCCCGACGCTTTACCTGCCCGTCAACAGGTCTGTTGATGTGGAACTGAACGCCCGCGACGTCATCCACTCCTTCTGGGTCCCCGCCTTCCTCCAGAAGCGCGACATGATCCCGGGCAAGACCAACTACATCCGGTTCACGCCTACCAAAGAAGGCACCTATGACGGAAAGTGCGCCGAGCTCTGCGGCGAGTACCACTCCGAAATGCTCTTCCGCGTGAAGGTTGTCTCCGAGTCCGAATTCCAGGCGAAGATGAACCAGCTGCGCCAGGACGGCAACACGGGCCTGCTCGGCGAAGAGTATGACCGCAACCCGAGCCTGTCCGAATCGAAGTAAGGGGAGCGACGTGGCTACTTACACTCAATCCGCCGGGATCCTCGAAGCTCCCGTAGTTCCAAAGTCCAAGGGACGCATCGTCGTCAACTGGATCACCTCAACTGACCACAAGACCATCGGGTACATGTACCTGATCGCGTCCTTCGTGTTCTTCTGCCTCGGCGGCGTGATGGCGCTGCTCATCCGTGCCGAGCTGTTCGAACCCGGTATGCAGATCCTGCAGACCAAAGAGCAGTACAACCAGATGTTCACCATGCACGGCACCGTCATGCTGCTGATGTTCGCCACCCCGCTCTTCGCCGGGTTCGCGAACGTCATCATGCCGCTGCAGATCGGTGCCCCGGACGTCGCCTTCCCGAGGCTGAACGCCCTGGCATTCTGGTTCTTCCTCTTCGGCTCCAGCATCGCGGTCTCCGGCTTCATCACCCCGCAGGGTGCGGCTTCGTTTGGCTGGTTTGCTTATGCTCCGCTGTCGAACACGACGTTCAGCCCCGGTGTGGGCGGTGACCTGTGGGTCTTCGGCCTGGCACTGTCCGGTTTCGGCACCATCCTTGGTGCGGTTAACTTCATCACCACCATCATCTGCATGCGCGCTCCGGGCATGACCATGTGGCGGATGCCGATCTTCACCTGGAACACCCTCGTGACGGCCATCCTCGTCCTGATGGCGTTCCCGCCGCTGGCCGCCGCCCTGTTCGCACTGGGTGCCGACCGCCGCTTCGGTGCGCACATCTTTGATCCGGAAAACGGCGGTGCCGTTTTGTGGCAGCACCTGTTCTGGTTCTTCGGCCACCCCGAGGTGTACATCATCGCGCTGCCGTTCTTCGGCATCGTCTCCGAGATCTTCCCCGTCTTCAGCCGCAAGCCGATCTTCGGCTACAAGGGCCTCGTTTACGCCACGATCGCCATCGCCGCACTCTCGGTGACCGTGTGGGCGCACCACATGTACGTCACCGGCGCTGTGCTGCTGCCGTTCTTCGCGTTCATGACCATGCTCATCGCGGTGCCCACCGGCGTGAAGTTCTTCAACTGGATCGGCACCATGTGGCGCGGTTCGCTGACGTTCGAGACCCCGATGCTGTGGAGCATCGGCTTCCTCATCACGTTCCTCTTCGGCGGCCTGACCGGCATCATCCTGGCTTCCCCGCCGCTGGACTTCCACGTCTCGGACTCCTACTTCGTGGTGGCTCACTTCCACTACGTGGTCTTCGGCACCGTGGTGTTCGCGATGTTCGCCGGCTTCTACTTCTGGTGGCCGAAGTGGACGGGCAAGATGCTCAACGAGCGCCTCGGCAAGATCCACTTCTGGCTGCTGTTCCTGGGCTTCCACGGAACGTTCCTCATCCAGCACTGGCTCGGTGTGGAAGGCATGCCCCGCCGCTACGCTGACTACATGATCGAGGACAACTTCACCTGGATGAACCAGTTCTCCACGATCTCCTCGTTCGTCCTGGGCGCGTCCCTGATCCCGTTCTTCTGGAACGTGTACATCACGGCCCGCAGCAGCGAAAAGGTCCTCGTGGACGATCCCTGGGGCTTCGGGGCCTCCCTGGAGTGGGCGACGTCCTGCCCGCCGCCGCGGCACAACTTCACGTCGCTGCCGCGCATCCGCTCGGAGCGCCCGGCGCTGGACCTGCACCACCCCGAACTCTCCCAGTCACACACCATTGAGTCACCGGCACCGGCAGCGGCTGTGCTCGGTAACGCCGATCAGAAGGACGCCTCGCAGTGAAGATCGAATCATGGATATTTGGAGCCGGAGTCTTCTTCTTCGTACCGGTCTCCCTGATTTACGGCTTCCTCACGAACTGGTCTGAGTGGGTGGGCATCCTGGGCATCCTGCTCGTCGGCGGCCTCGCCGGGATGATCGGTGCCTACCTTGGATTCACCGGTAAGCGCGTTGGTCTACGTCCTGAGGACCGGGCCGATGCCGAGATCCATGAGGGCGCCGGGGAGCAGGGACACTTCAGCCCCTGGAGCTGGTGGCCGCTGGTGCTCGGTCTCTCCTGCGCAGCGGGCTTCCTAGGTCTTGCAGTGGGTTTCTGGATCGTGTTCATCGCCGCAGGCATGGCGGTTGTGGCACTTGTCGGCTGGGTGTACGAGTACAGCCGCGGCGACCACGCCCACTAAGCTCCTAGCCAGCCGTACAGACGGCAGACATAACGACGGCGGGCCCCCACCAGAAGGTGGGGGCCCGCCGTCGTTATGCGGTGCCTTAGGCGTCTGTCATGGTGCTGCCGGTGCCTTTGGCGTCGGAGCTGCCTGCTGCGCTGCCAGGAGCTCGGCAAGGCCGAACAAGGCGTCCTCTGCCTCGCTGAGGGTACGGCCGGCCGGCAGGGCTTCCTCCGCAATCCCCAGTTCCACCTCACAGCCGCAGTTGAAATCTGCGGTCATGACTTCGAGCAGGGACCGGGCATCCACGGCGTCGATGCCGGCCTTGCTGATGGTCACCGGCAAGCCGGTCTCCGTCACGGCGCGGACAAATTCCGCCGCTGGGCGGGCATGCAGGCCGATGGCCGCTGTCACTATTGCCTTACGAACTGGCAAATGAAAACTCCTCTATCCGGGCGGCAGGACGCCGCCACCTGTAAAAACGTTCGCCTTTAAGAATATCCTCGCCTCTGATCCGGCGAAGCCTGTACCGCCTCCTGGTCTAGACCTCCCGCCGTCTTGGCCTAATCTTGGAGTGTGAACAGTTTCAGCAGGAGCATCCATGGCTGCTAGTGCTGCAGGCATTGCCGGTGAGATCGACCGGAAAAGCGGCGTCCCTATCTACATCCAGCTCCGGGAAATCCTCCGGACCTATATCGCCACATCCTGCCCGCCGGGATCCGCCCTGCCTTCCGAGCGGGACCTGGCCGAGCGGTTCAGCCTTGCACGCATGACAGTGCGCCAGGCTATCGATGCCCTGGTGGGGGAGGAAGTCATTGAGCGCGTTGTGGGGTTGGGCACCTTTGTCAGGAAGCCGAAGCTGGACCTCCAGGTCAAGCTCACCTCGTACAGCGAGGAAATGCAGCGACGCGGCATGGTGCCTGCAGCAAAGGTGCTGAGCTTTGAGCAGATTGCTGCGAGTGCCTTCCTCGCGCGGGAACTGCAGCTGGAGGAGGGAACACCGCTGGTGCGGTTCAGGCGGCTGCTGCTGGCCGATAACGAGCCTATGAGCGTGGACGAGAACTTCATCCCGGCCCACCGCGTACCCGGACTCCTGGATGGTGAGCCGCCCACCTCGCTGTACAACGTGTTGAGCGAACAGTACGGTCTGGTGATGGAGTGGGGCGAGGACATGATAGAAGCCACTGCTGCCTCGCCCTCCACCGCCCGGCTGCTGAATGTCGAGATCGGGTCGCCCCTGCTGAAAATCCAGCGGCATGCGTTCGTCGCACGGGCCATGGTGGACTATTCGGTGTCCTTCTACCGGGCCGACCGCTACAAGCTGTGGGTGCCGCTCCAGCGCCCAGGCGTCCGGCCGACGCGCAACTACGCCTCCGGGTACCGCAACGCCTGACCTCGCCGCACGAAGCCCGGTAGGGGCCGTGCGTCAGTTCTGGGGAGCCCGCGCGGATACAGTTCCGCCACGAACACGGCAGTTTCAAGCTCCAGGATTGGTGGCACCGTTGAGGGACAACCCCCTCCCCAAGAACGAAAGAAGCCCGGTCCCAAAGGGACCGGGCTTCTTTACGTCAGCAGCCGGAAGGGCTCCAAAGGATGCTCCTAGTGGCTGAGGGTCTTCTGTCCCTCGCCAGCTTCAACGGCCTCGTGGTGGCCGTGGCTGGCTGCGAGTTCGGCAGGAGTCGCCGGGGCCACCCTGTCCTCGAAGAACCAGCGGGAGAGCGCTGCACGGCGCTTTTCCTTCTTGGTGACGACGCCGTGCTCGTTCGGCTCGGCCGGCAGCGGAGCCGGAGACTCGAACCCTACGAGCGCGTAGCGCTTGTACTCGTCGAGCGGAGCGTGAACCTCAATGAATTCACCGTGCGGAAGGCGCACGATACGTCCTGTTTCACGTCCGTGGAGGGCGATCTCGCGGTCCTTCCGCTGCAGCGCCAGGGCCACTCGCTTGGTGACCACGAAAGCAATGATCGGACCGAGGAAGAACAGCGCACGCAGCCAGTACGTGACGTCGTTCAGGGAGACCATGAAGTGCGTTGCAATGAGGTCAGAGCTCGCAGCCGCCCACATGACGCAGTAGAACGTGAATCCAGCCATGCCGATCGCGGTCCGGGTGGGAGCGTTGCGCGGACGGTCCAGGACGTGGTGTTCGCGGTCGTCCTTGGTGATCCAGCGCTCGATCCACGGGTACATGAACAGGACGGTGAAGACGATGCCTGCAGGCACCAGGGCGGGAAGCAGGACGTTCAGCGTCAGCACGTAGCCAAAGATGACGTACTCGAAGTGGAAGTCGCCAAGGACACCCGGCATCAGGCGCAGCGCGCCGTCAACCCAGCCGATGTACCAGTCAGGCTGGGTGCCTGCGGAAACCGGGGAGGGGTCGTAAGGGCCGTAGTTCCAAATCGGGTTGATGGTGAAGAAGGCGGCCATCAGCGCAATGACACCGAAGACGATGAAGAAGAATCCACCGGCCTTGGCAGCGTAGACCGGACCAAGCGGGTAGCCGACGACGTTGTGGTCGTTGCGGCCCGGGCCGGGGTACTGGGTGTGCTTGTGCACGACCACCATGAAGAGGTGCAGGACGATCATCAGGAGGATCAGTGCCGGAACCAGCAGAATGTGGAGGACGTACAGGCGGCCGATGATCATCGTGCCGGGGAACTCCCCACCGAAGAGGAAGAAGGAGATGTACGTACCGATGACGGGAATGGACTTGATCACGCCGTCGATGATGCGGAGGCCGTTACCGGACAGCAGGTCATCGGGGAGCGAGTAGCCGGTGAAGCCGGCAGCCATGGCCAGGATGAGCAGGACACCGCCCACCACCCAGTTCATTTCACGGGGCTTGCGGAACGCCCCGGTGAAGAACACGCGGAGCATGTGCACGGCGATGGAGGCCACGAACAGCAGGGCTGCCCAGTGGTGGACCTGGCGCATGAACAGGCCGCCGCGGACGTCGAAGGAGATGTCCAGCGAGGAGCTGTACGCCACCGACATTTCAACGTTCTTCAGCGGGGTGTACGAGCCGTTGTAGTGCGTTTCGGCCATGGACGGGTCGAAGAAGAACGTCAGGAACGTTCCGGAGAGCAGAAGGATGACGAAGGAGTACAGCGCCACTTCGCCGAACATGAAGGACCAGTGGTCCGGGAACACCTTGCGGCCGAATTCGCGGAGGATTCCGGAGCCGCCGACACGTGCGTCGACGAAGTCGGTAACGCGTCCGACTTTGGTGTTGGCTACATAAGCGGGGGCTTTAGCTGTTGATGCTGCGCTCATGCTGATCACGCTCCCAGTAACTTGGTCCTACGGGTTCTTTGAAGTCGCTGGTAGCGACCAGGTAACCCTCGTCATCAACCGCGATGGGCAGCTGGGGGAGGGGGCGGCTGGCGGGGCCGAAGATAACCTTGCATTCCTGGGTCAGGTCGAAGGTTGACTGGTGGCACGGGCACAGCAGGTGGTGCGTCTGCTGCTCGTAAAGGGCAACAGGGCAACCGACGTGGGTGCAGATCTTGGAGTAGGCAACGATGCCGTTGTAACCCCAGTCCTCACGCCCGGCGGAGGGATTGAGCTTTGCCGGGTCAAGGCGCATGAGCAGCACGACGGCCTTGGCCTTCTCGTTCAGCTTGCCCTCGTGGAGGTCGTTGAGGCCTTCCGGGATGACGTGGAAGGCGGAGCCAATAGTGACATCTGAGGCCTTGATGGGCGTGCCGTCGGGGTCACGGGCGAGGCGCTTGAGCCTGTCGCCGTCGGGCGCCCACAGGGTGTGGGCGAGCTTGTCATCGGGGCGGGGACCAAGGTCGCCGAACACCGCGAGTGCCGGGAGCGGAGCGAGTGCCACAGCGCCGAGCAGGGTGTTGCGGATAAGGGGACGGCGCTTGATGCCGGTTTCCTCAACGATGTCATCGACGATCCGGACAGCTGCCGCGCGGTCATCCTCTTCGCGGATGGCGTGGCGCTCTTCGGAGACCTCGTGGTCCGGCATGAGGGCCTTGGCCCAGTGCACGATGCCGGTGCCGATGCCGAGCATGGCAAAAGCCGTGCCCAGGCCCAGCAGGGCATTCTGCAGCCTGATGGTGGCGATCGTGGAGTCATCGCCCAGATCGATGGCGAAGTACGCCACCAGGAAGATCACGGTGCCAACGACCGACGTGCCGAACAGCGCGGCTACCTGCCGTTCTGCTCGTTTTGCGGCCTTCGGGTCCGTGTCAGCCAGGCGCAAACGATGCGGAGGAATTCCAGGGTCCTGGAACTTCTCCACCTCATTCTGACCAGCCGTAGCTACGGTGCCCGAGTGGATCGGACTGCCGTCACTATGGTTGCCCATGATTCGCCTCATCCTTCTCTCGTCTCGGCGGTGCCGAGTTAGTGTTCAATTTCAAACCCGCTGAACGGTCAGCAGGACATTTCGTTGGTGCGGCCTGCTCGTCCTAGGACGTGCGGGACGTCAGCCAGATGGTGAAGGCGATGATGACGCCAAGGCCTGCAATCCAGACAAAGAGGCCTTCGGACACCGGGCCGAGGGCTCCAAGGTCAGCGCCGCCGGGGGAACCGGTGGACTCGATCTGCTTCAGGAACGTGATGATGTCGCGCTTGCCTTCGGGGGTGATGTTGGAGTCGCTGAATACCGGCATGTTCTGCGGACCGGTCGCCATGGCCTCGTAGATGTGCTTGCCCGAAGTGTCGGCCAGGGCCGGAGCGAACTTACCCCGGGTCAGGGCGCCGCCGGCTGCTGCAGCGTTGTGGCACATGGCGCAGTTGGTGCGGAACAGCTCGCCGCCCTTGGCTGCGTCACCCTGTTCGTCCAGGAGGGCAGCCTCGGGGATGGCCGGGCCGGCGCCGAGGGAGGCGACATAGGCCGAGAGCTGGTGGGTCTGCTGCTCGTTGAACTGGGCAGGCTTCTCGTATGCCTGGGGGCCGTTCATCTGCATGGGCATGCGGCCGGTGCCAACCTGGAAGTCGACGGCAGCGGCGCCGACGCCTACCAGGGACGGGCCGTCCTGCGTACCGCCGGCACCCATGCCGTGGCAGGTGGCGCAGTTGGCTTCGAAGAGCTTTTCGCCTTCCTCGACGTCACTGGCGCTGAAGTTGGTGGTGCTGGCCTTCGCCTCGTTGACGGTGGTGGCAACGGCGTACAGCCCACCAGTGAGGAGGAGGCCCATCAACAGCAGCGCAATGGCTGCCAGTGGGTGACGTCGCTTCTGCGAAAGTGCCTTCACGTGGTGGTTCCTTTATTCGATCGTGCGTCGGCTCCGGGAGCCGCTTCTTGAAAATCAGTCTCTTGTGGAAGAGCCAAGTCTTGATTACTTGAGGACATAGATGACCAGGAAGAGGCCAATCCAGACGACGTCCACGAAGTGCCAGTAGTACGAGGTGACAATCGCCGAGGTCGCCTCGAAGTGACCGAACTTCTTCGCCGCGAAGGAGCGGCCCATGATGAGGAGGAATGCCACGAGGCCGCCCATGACGTGCAGGCCGTGGAAGCCGGTGGTCATGTAGAAGGCCGAACCGTAGGCGTTGGACGAGAGCGAGACGTGCTCGGAGACGAGCATCGCGTACTCCATCGTCTGGCCTGCCACGAAGAAGGCACCCATGAGGAACGTCAGGGTGAACCACTCGTTCATGCCCCAGCGGGTGAACTGCAACGGACCGCCGCTGCGTCGCGGCTGAAGCCGTTCCGCGGCGAAAACGCCCATCTGGCAGGTGAAAGAGCTCGCCACAAGGACGATCGTGTTAACGAGCGCGAAGGGGAAGTTGAGCTTGGCCGTCTCTTCAGCCCACATCTGTCCGGAAGTGGACCGGAGCGTGAAGTACATGGCAAAGAGGCCGGCGAAGAACATCAACTCGCTGGACAGCCAGACTACGGTTCCGACGGAAACCATATTGGGGCGGTTCAGCGTGGGGTGCGCCGGGGTACTGGGGGCATGGGTCGCAGATGTCACATAGACATTATGTCTGTAAAACTCCGTCCTGCCCAACGCAAACCGCCTTTTGCGGGGACTTTTTCTACAAAGACGCGAAATCGCGCAGAAAAGTTCCGGGGCGGTTTCACATTGGTCTTTGGGAGCCGCGCCTCGATAGCATCGGGAGGTGACTTCACAGGTATCGGCACAAGCGGCGGGTAACACTTGGCCGCGTCTCATCTCCGCCCTGATTGACGGCAAGGACCTGACGGCGGAAAGCACGGCCTGGGCCATGGGCACCATCATGTCGGGCGAGGCAACACCCGCGCAGATCGCCGGATTCCTTGTGGCGCTGCGGGCCAAGGGCGAAACGGTGGACGAGATCGCCGGCCTGGTTGAAGCCATGGTGGCCCACGCCAAACCCATCGCGATCTCCGGTGAGAAGCTCGACATCGTCGGCACCGGCGGTGACCAACTTAACACCGTGAACATCTCCACCATGGCGGCGCTTGTCTGTGCCGGAGCGGGTGCCAAGGTGGTCAAGCACGGCAACCGCGCGGCGTCGTCATCTTCCGGTTCCGCGGACGTGCTGGAGGCACTTGGTGTCCGTCTGGACCTGCCCATAGAGGGAGTTGCGCGCTGCGCCGAGGAGGCCGGAATCACTTTCTGCTTTGCCCAGGTGTTCCATCCGTCCTTCCGCCACACTGCTGTGCCCCGCCGTGAACTTGCCGTCCCTACCGCGTTCAACTTCCTTGGCCCGCTCACCAACCCCGCGAGGGTGCAGGCCTCCGCAGTCGGCGTCGCCAACGCGCGCATGGCGCCGCTGGTTGCCGGCGTGCTGGCCAAGCGCGGCAGCCGCGGACTCGTCTTCCGCGGCAGCGACGGGCTGGACGAGCTGACCACCACCGGTCCGTCAACAGTGTGGGAGATCCGCGACGGCGAAGTCACCGAAGAGCTCTTTTCGCCGGCGAAGCTCGGGATCCGTCAGGCGACGGTGGAGGAACTCCGCGGCGGGGACGCCCAAGCCAATGCCGCCGTCGTCCGCCAGGTGCTCGACGGCGCCGCGGGGCCGGCGCGCGACGCCGTCCTGCTTAACGCCGCCGCCGGCCTCGTGGCCTTTGACCTCCAGGCGGAGGGGACGCTGGCCGAGCGCATGCAGCACGGCCTGGAGCGGGCCGCCACATCGATTGACTCAGGTTCGGCCGCCGCAGTCCTCGAGAAATGGGTTGGGCTGACCCAGGCATAGCGCGCCGCCGCTTAGCCTCCGCTCAACTGCCGGGAGCCGCTAATTGGCCGCCGCCGGCACGGGTGCCGGGTGCCCGAGCGGGATGACGTGGGGGCGGCCGTCGGTGGGCTCGTTCACTACTTGGGCGTCGAGCCCGAACACGTCACGCAGCAGCTGGGCCGTCACCACGTCGGCCGGTGTTCCCTCAGTCACGATATGCCCGTCCTTCATGGCCACGATGTGGTCCGAGTAGCGGGCGGCCAGCGAGATGTCGTGCAGCACCATGACGACCGTCCTGTTGTGCCTGCGGTTCAGGCGGCGCACCAGTTCGAGGACGTCAACCTGGTGGGCGAGGTCAAGATACGTCGTGGGCTCGTCCAGGAGGATGATCCCGGTTTCCTGCGCCAGGGTCATGGAAATCCAGGCCCGCTGCCGCTGGCCCCCGGAGAGATCCTCCAGGGGTGTGCCCGCCAGCTCCGCGATGTCGGTGGCCCGAAGGGCGTCGTCCACCACCGTCTGATCCTCCAGGGAGAACTGCTGGTACCACTTCTGCCGCGGGTGCCTGCCGCGGGAGACCAGGTCCGCCACCGTGAGTCCGGAAGGCGCAGTGGGTGTCTGTGGCAGAATGCTGATTCGGGTGGCGATATGCCGTGTGGACTGTTTGCCCAGCGACACGCCGTCAAGCAGCACGTCGCCGGAACGCGGCGTGAGCAGCCTGCCGAGGCCCCGGAGGAGGGTGGATTTGCCGCAGCCGTTTGGCCCGATGATCGAGGTGACCTGCGCCTCCGGGACCGTCAAAGACAGGTTGTGGATGATACTGGGGCCGTCGTAGCCCAAGGTAAGGTTCTCAGCCCGCAGCGCTGCCGTCAGTTCCGTGGTGTTCTTCAACTCAGCCTCCGCTGGTACTTCAGGATCAGATGGATCAGGAACGGCGCGCCGAAAACGGCGGTAGCGACGCCGACGGGCAGGGGCGCAGTGAGCGCGTTGGCCGATATGGTGTCGGCCAGCAGGACAAATACGGCCCCGACCAGGGCTGACACGCCAACTGGGGGAACGACGCCGGCCGTCAGGGATCTGGCGATCTGGGGGCTTGCCAGTGCCACGAAGGCCACCGGACCGGCCGTGACGGTGGCGACGGATGCCAGCAGTACTGCGATGCTCAGGACGGTCAGCCGTGTCGCACCAATATGCGTGCCGAGGCCGACGGCGGTGTCCTCGCCGAAGCTTGTTAGCAGCAGCCACCGGCCGCTAACGACGGCGGCGGTGATGAGTACTGCGGCGCTTAGCGCCATCGGCTGCACCGTGGTCCAGTCTTTGCCGTTAAGTGAGCCGGTCATCCAGGTCAGAGCCTGCGCGGCACTGGTGACATCGCCCAGCGTCAATATCCATGTGGTGAGGCTGGCTGCGAAGCCCGAAATCCCAAGGCCGGCGAGGACCAGTCGGTAGCTGTCCAGGCCTCGCCGGTAGGCGAGCAGATAGACCGCAACCCCGCTGAGGATCCCCGCAGTGAGCGCGGCGGCCGGCATCCCCACGGTGGCCGCCATCCCGCTGAGGCCTGCATGTCCTCCGCCCGCGATGACCAGGACGGCCACTGCGCCGAGCGATGCTCCTGCTGTCACACCCAGCAGGTCCGGGCTGGCGAGGGGATTGCGGGCAACCGTCTGGGTAATGGCGCCCGCCGCGGCCAAGCACGCTCCGACGAGCACCGCAGCCACCATGCGGGGGGCCCGGAACTCAGTGACGGCCAGGTATGTCCGGGGGCTGGATGCGTCGCCGAACAGTGCCCCAAGGACGTCCGAATATGGCAGGGGGGTTCCGCCAAAGGCAACGTGTAGCGCCATCGCTGCGACCAGGCCGGCCGTCAGCAGGGGAGCCACCGCCATCAGCCGCAGGTTCAGCCTGATGGAGACAGGACCCAGCCGCAGGGCCCGGATGGGGGCAGCGCAGGTCTGTACTGTTCGGGTTCGCTGTTCGCCGGGCCGCTGTCCGCCGTCGATTACCGTCATAGTGTCGCCAGCCTTCGCCGGCGGGCCAGATGGACGAAGAAGGGGGCGCCTACTACGGCGAGGACCACTCCCACGGAGAGTTCTCCCGGGCGGGCTATGACCCGGCCAGCCGTGTCAGCCAGCAGCAGGAGCGTTGCCCCGGTCACTGCCGACAGCGGAATCATCCAGCGGTAGTCCGGCCCAGTCAGGGTGCGCGTGATGTGGGGGACAAGCAGGCCGGCGAAGGCAATAGGGCCGGCCATCGTAACCGCTGAACCGGCAAGGAGAGTGACGGCGGCAATGCCGGCGGCCCGCGCCCCGAACACCGAAATGCCCAGGGCGACGGCGGTATCCGCGCCAAGGGCGAGCGCATTCAGGGACCGGATGTTGAGCAGGGCCAGAACCACCCCAAGGCAGATGAAGGGCCAGATCACCGCCAGGACATCGCTCCGTCCCGCCAGGGAACCGACTTGCCAGAACCGCAGCGTCTCCAGGGCCTGGTCGTTGAGCAGGACTATTCCGGCCACCAGGCCGGAACACAACGCTGTCACCGCGGCCCCGGCCAAAACCAGGGTCACCGGAGTAGCACCGTGCCGTGCAGCCGATCCGATGGCGAAGACCAGGATGCTGGCGGCAAGGGCGCCGACAAAGGCAAGGAGTGCCTGTGTCAGCGCAGGCACATCACCAGTTAACGCGGTAACGGTCACGATGGCCAAGGCGGCACCCTGGTTGATTCCCAGCAGTCCTGGATCAGCAACAGGGTTGCGCGTATGCCCCTGAATCAGGGCTCCTGCCAGCCCGAGGCAGACGCCGGCGCACACGGCCAGAACGGTCCGGGGCCATCGGAGCTCGCGCACCGTGACATCCATCACCGAGCCGTCCGGGGTGAACAATGCGTGCCAGACCTCCTGCAGGGAGGACGGCTGCCCTCCAACGCATATGCTCAGGATGGCCGCAGCTAACAGGGCCGCCGCGGACGCCGCCAGCCACCGGAGGCGCGAGCGGCTGCTGCGGCGCGTTCTTCGCGCAGGCGGAAGCGGTGATTCCGTCCGCACCGGCACAGCCGGAGCATCGGTCGGATCCAGTATGTTCACGTGGTCCTTCTATTACGTCATTCGTGTGTGATCTATTTCGCCAAAGCCTGCTACAGTCTACGGCAGACTCAGGTAAGCCTTGCCTAATAAGTCGATCTCCCCGTGACATCGTTTGAAAGCGACACAGTGAAAACACGCATCCTCAAGACATTCAGCGCCGCCGCCGCCGGCCTCACGCTGCTCGCCACGGCCGCCTGCGGTTCACCCGCAGCCGGCAGCGGATCGAGCACGTCCGCGCCCGCAGAGACGGCCGGATACCCGCTAACCATGGAACACACCATGGGTTCCACGACGATCGAGTCAACACCCAAACGGGTCGTAGCGCTGGATCCCAGCTACATCGACGCGGCTCTCCTTCTTGACGCAGACCTCGTCGGCTACGTGCAGTACCGGCAGGACCCGAAAGAACCCTTCGCGCCATACCTTGGCGACGTCGCCAAGGCCACAAAGGAATCGGTGAACGTGGGTACACTGGCGGAACCGAACTTGGAGAAGATCCTGGAACTGCAGCCGGACCTCATCGTTTCGGCCAAGGTGCGCCACGAGGCCCTCTACCCGCAGCTGTCCAAAATCGCGCCCACGATCTTCTCCGAGAGCACCGGGCCCACCTGGAAAGAGAACGTCGTGTTCCTTGGCGAGGCGCTTGGCAAGAAGGCCAAGGCCGAAGATCTCGTCAAGGCCTACGAGGACAGGGCGCAGAAGGTCGGGGCTGAGATCCTCAAGAAGCAGCCGGACGCGACGTACTCGCTGGTGCGCTTCACCGGGGGAGACACTGCCCGCCTGTACTCGTCCAACTCGTTCATCGGCGAAATCATGACGGACATGCGCATCCCGCGCCCCAAGGACGCCCCGGACTCAACCGAGGAGATTTTCGTCCCCCTGTCGGCTGAGCAGATCCTCCAGGGTGACGCTGGCCTGGTCATGGTGAGCGCCTTTACCCCTGCGGGCCCTGAGGGTGACAAGGCACGCGCGCAGCAGAAGGCGTTCGAGTCCAACCCGCTCTGGAAGCGGCTGAAGGGTGACGTTGTCGCCGTCGACGACGCAACGTTCCTCGCCTCGGTGAGCATCCAGGGTGCCCACGCGGTTATCACTGACCTCGCCAAGCACTACGGCGTGGACCCGCACCTCCCGTAACAAACCGAATGCGGCGGCCGGCGGAACTGATAGAGGTTCCGCCGGCCGCCGCATTTCTCGTGTGTGAGCTGCCTACTCGAAGCCGAGTGCGAAGGCTGCGTCCAGGTCATGCTGGGAGTACGCGCGGAAAGCAATGTGTGTGGTCGTGTGCACCACTGCCGGGACCTTTGAGAGTTTGTCGGCGATGACATCAGCAAGTTCATCGTGCTGCGAGACGCGCGCAACCGCGATCAGGTCCCACTCGCCGGTGACGGAATACACCTCGCTGATGCCCGGAATGGCGGAGATTTCTTCGGCCGTTTCGGGGATGCGGGAAGCGTCGGTCTTGATCAGGACGAATGCGGTGACCACTGGTAATCCTTCCGGATCGTTGCGCTCCAGCAGAGCGGATGCCTGCCGTGGTGCCAGCCTATTACATCAGGCGTTGGCGCCGTGATCCACGCAGGCGCAGGAGTCCGAGCACAAGCAGGCGGTAGCCAAGAACCAGCACTGCGAGGCTGATCAGCGCCACGATGACGAACGGCAGCACCACCGTCTGTCCGGTTGCCGCCCGCAGGGCCATGCCGATTCCGACGGCGCCGAGCCAGACAGCCACACCCGCTGGCCATAGTGCCAGCGGCCTGCGCCAGAGCCGCAGAGCGACCCACGCTATACCGGCACCAGCAAGGAAGGGCCACGCCGTCAGCAGGACGCCGGTAAGGACGTCGCCGCGGGCGTGGGCGTCCCGGCCAATGGCGGCAAACAGCATGATGAACAGGGCATCCGCCGCCGCAGCGCCGGTAATGGCGGCCACCGGCCGGGGGGCGGAGTTCTCTGTCGAAGGCATAACTTCGAGCCTAGCTTCTTCCGCCGCGGGCGTTTGAAGGCTACGCTCAACCGGCACGGTCGGCAGTGTAGTTGACCGGCTTCGAAGGATTCCGCGGAGAGGGAGCAGCATGCAGAAGATCAACGCCTGCCTTTGGTTCGACAACCAGGCGGAAGAGGCCGCCGAACACTACGTCTCTGTCTTTGAGAATGCCAATATCACCAGCATTTCGCGTTTCGGGGAGGGTGCACCCGGCCCGGCGGGCCAGGCCATGGTGGTGGAGTTCGACCTTGAAGGCCAGAAGTTTCAGGCACTGAATGGCGGGCCGGCGTTCTCCTTTACAGAGGCGGTGTCCTTCGTGATTGAATGCTCCTCGCAAAATGAGGTGGACCGGTACTGGAATGCACTGAGCGACGGTGGAAGTGAGGGCCGGTGCGGGTGGCTGAAGGACAGGTATGGCGTCTCATGGCAGATCGTCCCTTCAGCGCTCGGCGGGCTGCTCGGCGGGCCCGACTCCGCGGGTGCCCAGCGTGCCATGCAGGCGATGCTGGGCATGAAGAAACTGGACATAGCCGAGCTGCAAAAAGCGTATGACGGCGGCTAGTTCTGTGTTGAACGGCGCGGGGCAGGTGCGGTGGTTTTCCGTACCACCAACCGCGGCTTCAGGGTTTCATCGCGCTGCGGCCGGGCGGGTTCGGCCATGCGGTCCAGGAGCAGCTGCGCGGCCCGGACGCCCACGTCACGGCTGACTGGATCCACTGTGCTCAGCGACAGGTGGCCCAGGGCGGCCAGGTAGGTGTTGTCGTATCCGACAATGGAAAGTTCGTCGGGAACGTCAACCGACCGCGCGTTGGCGGCGGACAGGGCGCCCACGGCAAGGATGTCGTTGGCGGCGATAACCGCCGTTGGTGGCCGGCCGCCGTCGATAAGCCGGTTCAGTGCCTCGTATCCGGACTGCTCGGTCATGTCGGTGTCCAGCACCTGGATACATTGCTGCAGGCCATGGCTCTCCATGGTCTTGGAATATGAGGCCGCCCGCACTGCAGCCGGGCCCGTGGGGGCTGTAAGGAAGGCTATGTCCCGGTGACCCATCCCGATCAGGTGTTCGGTTGCCTGGCGGGCGCCGTCGGCGTCGTCGTTGGACACTCGGTCCGCGGCCGGGAGTTCCAGGGCCCGGGCTCCGACCACGACAGACGGCGTATGCGTGGTTGCGCGCGTGAGGTCATCGTCAGCCCGGATCTCTCCCGCGATGACAAGCCCGTCAACGCGCAATTCCATGAAGGGGGACACCGGGCTTTCCCCAGGCCGGGCAAGGTAGCGCGGATCTCCGAGCACCATCCGCAGGTTACGCTCCCCAAGCACTGACTGCAGGCCGTCGAGCAGGTCGACGAACCACGGGTTGGCCAGGTCATCGAGCAGAACCCCCACAATCCGGGTCCGTCCACTGGCCAGCGAACGGGCCGCGTTGCTGGGCCGGTAATCCAGTGCTGCCACCGCGTTAGCAACTGCCTGCCGCTTGGGTTCGCTGACCTTCGGCGAGCCCCGCAATACCAGCGAGACCAGGGCGCGGGACACCCCTGCCTCCCGGGCCACGTCTTCTATAGTGGGGCGCCTGGCCGCTCCCTGACTGTTCACTTCGCTCCCCGGCAATAGCTACTTTCCTGCGGGCTAGCGTACCGCGAATGAGCGGCAGCCCGGGCAGGCCGCCGCTCATTCGCCATGCGCCGGTTGCTACCGGCGACTCACGTATTCCAAGCATGCCTGTTAGGGCGCCGTTGCCTTCTCGCCTGAAGCGGCAGGGGAGGAAATGACAGGCAGGCTGCCGGTGCGGAAGTGAACCTCCAGTTCCTCCAGCGAATGCCCCTTCGTTTCCGGCACGAACTTGGCGACGAAGACGAGCGAAACAATGTTGACCAGCACGAAGACGGTGAAGGTGCCCGTCGAACCCAAAGCGACTACCAGGATTGGGAACAGGAAGGAGATGGCCGCGTTGACGGTCCACAGGGCGAAGACGGCGATTCCCATGGCGAAGCCTCGGATGGCGAGCGGGAAGATCTCCGAGAGGAGCAGCCAGACGCAGGTGCCGATGAAGCACTGCACGAAGGCAACGAACAGCATCATGGCGGCAAGGATGGTGTAGCTGACCAGATCCGACTGCGGCAGCATGAAAACGACGGCGAGCAGCGTCTGGGAGGCAACCACGCCGGAGAAGCCGATAACCAGCATCCGGCGGCGTCCGACGAAGCCAAGCAGCCAGATGCCCAGAATGGTCATCAGCACTGATGTAAGTCCTACTGCCACGGTGGCGACCAAGGATGCGCTGACCCCTAGTCCGCTGCGCTCAAGGATCGACGGTGCATAGTAGTTCACCGTGTTGATGCCCGTGGCCTGCTGGACCACGGCGAGACCAATGCCGATCCACAGCAGCCTGCGCATCCACGGATTCTCCTTCAGGTCGCGCCACGCGGAGGAGCGCTCATTGCGTGCGGCAGTGGCAGCTTCAACGATTTCCTTGTACTCGAAGTCTGCCTCTTCCGGGCTTCGGCTCAGATCCAGGATGCGGCGGCTGTCAGCGAAGCGGTCCCGGATGGCGAACCATCGGGGTGATTCAGGCAGGATCAGCATGCCGATCAGGAGCGCAATGGCGGGTATCGACGCCACGCCCAGCATGAGGCGCCAGACCTCCTGGTCATGGATGAGGGCGTCCAGGAGGGCGTTGATGGCGAATGCCAGCATCTGGCCCGTCACGATCATGAGTTCGTTAATGGTCACCATCCGGCCCCGCAAATGCGCCGGCGCCATCTCGGCCAGGTAGAGGGGGCAGGTGACTGCGGCTGCGCCCACACCCAGGCCGAGAATGACACGAGCTACGATCATGAAGCCCACGTTCGGGGCGATGGCGCAGCCCAAGGCGCCGATGAGGAAGAGGAACGCGCAGACTAGGAGGCTGCCGCGGCGTCCGAGCTTGTCGGCCAGCCGCCCTCCGCTGAGGGCGCCCACAGCAGCACCCGGGAACAGGAGGGCGCTCACCACAGTGGCTTCTTCGACCGGGGTCATGCTGAGTGAGTCCTGCATGTACAGCAGAGCGCCGGAAATCACGCCCGTGTCGTAGCCGAAGAGGAGTCCACCGAGAGTGGAGATGACGGTAAGGCGGGCAAGATACCCGCGATGCTTCGAGCCCGATGCGGGAGGGCGTGCTGCATGCAACGACATTGTTGACTTCCTTGGATTGGTGGGCCGGAACACGGCCGTGAATAAGGGATTCCTGCAAGTGTGCAAGGTCACGTGCTAATTAGATTAGAGCGCTCTAATCCGTTAGTCAACACTTTGTGCTGACATTCGGTCAAATACCGCTGACCCCCCAAAACGGGTGGGGCCCCCTTGTGGCTCCATGGCAACTCCAAGGTTTTCAAAACTTGGCGGCAGGAGGATGAGGCATGTTTCCGATCCCGCAGGAGGCGGGCTTCATCGCAGTTCCCGTGGGTGTTGACCCGAGTTGGACTGGGCCTTCCCTGATCCCGGACGGGTGCCTTGCACCGGCCGGAAGACTTTCACCGGCCAAGAGAAACAACGATAAAGATGAAACAAACCCTTCGCTGGCTTAGCCGGCTGCTCGTCCTGTCCCTTGCAGTTGCCGGAAGTGTTTTGGGGGTTGCCGGCAATGCCCAGGCGGCCAACGTGGGCACGCCCAGCATCACGTACTCCGGTGTGGTCAATCCTCCGACGGCGGATAAACCGCAGAGCAAGTTGTGGTGGAATGACGGCTCCTGGTGGGCGAACATGTGGTCCACCGGCAGGGGGTGGAGCATCTACCGCCTAAACCGGAACACCAGCACCTGGGTGGACACCGGGGTGCGCAGTGACAGCCGGGCCAGCACCTCCTCGGACACGCTCTGGGACGGCACGCACCTATACATCGCTTCAAACGTGGTGGCCTCCGGTGCCTCGGCGGGCGGGCAGCCGGCCCGCCTGTACCGTTACAGCTACTCGAACGGGAAGTACTCGCTGAGCCGCGGCTTCCCCACCACGATCTCGAACAACAGCAGCGAGACGCTGACGATTGCCAAGGACTCCACCGGTGCCCTATGGGCGACTTGGACGCAGGTGTCCGGGGCCACCAGCACCGTGTTCGTGAACAAATCCGCCGCCGGCGGCACCCGCTGGGGCAGGCCGTTCGTCGTGCCCGGAGCGCCGGATGCGCATCCGACGCCGGATGACGTATCCGCCATTGTTGCCTTCGAAGGCGACGAAATCGGAATCATGTGGACGGACCAAGGGACCGGGACGGCATGGTGGGCGACACACGATGACGAGAAAAGCACGAGGAACGCCGGCTCATGGAAGGTGAAGGAGGCCATCAGGGGAAAGAAGCGGGTCGATGACCATCTGAACATCAAGACGCTGCAGTCCGATCCTAGCGGCCGGGTTTACGCCTCGGTAAAGACCAGCTTGAACGACGGCTCGTCCGATCCAAACCTGGCCCAGGAGCTGTTGCTGGTGTTCCGGCCCGGCACCGGATCGTTCCGCCAGACAACGATCGCCCGCACCGGGGACTGCGTCACCCGTCCGCAGATCATGCTGGACACCGAGAACAACCTGGTCCGGGTCTTCCACACGGCTCCGCACTCGTCGGTCAGCGGCTGCACCGTCTCAGCAGGGGAGGCTGGCAGCATCTACGAAAAGACTGCGTCCATGGACAACCCTGTCTTCAAGGCCGGACGCGGCACACCCGTGATCGAGGGCGCCAAGTCGACCAAATTGAACAACGTGACCAGCACGAAGCAGAGCGTGAACGCCACCACCGGCATCGTGGTGATGGCCACTGACCACACCAACAGGCGCTACTGGTTTTCGGACCGCAGCCTCAGACCAGCAAGGTGAACCTGGGCTAATTCCGCCCTCCGTTTGAGGAAAAATGGATCCACCGGCTCTCTGGCACCTGGTGCCGGAGGGCCGGATTCTTCCTGCCCGGGCCTCTTGCCTCTTCTGGCCCAGGAAGTGTCTGGATCGGCTGCACAGTCCGGCGTATCGTTGTGTCACATCGGATGAGGTGAGCTCTAATGATGGCAAAAAAGCGCCAGTCATCCCGATTGCGCAGCTTCGCAGCAAGGATGCTCGGGTTCGTGGTCCTGAGCAGCTTCTGTGGCGTCCTGGTGGCCGCCTACCTGGTTCCGCAGGTTGCGTTGGCCGGCACCACCCTCAGCAGCTCGATCACGTACTTCAACAGTCTGCCCACGGAACTGGCGGTGCGCCCGCCGTCGCAAACCACGCGGCTGGTCACGGCCGACGGAAAGCTGATCGCCACGTTTTACGAGGAAAACCGCGTGCGCGTTCCGCTGAAAACGATGTCGCCGTTCATTAAGGACGCCATCGTTGCCATCGAGGACAGCCGTTTCTACGAGCACAACGGAGTTGACCCGCAGGGCATCCTCCGGGCGCTGACAACTAACTTGGCGCAGGGGGAGCGGCAGGGCGCGTCGACGCTGACCCAGCAGTACGTCACCAACGTGGCGAACGAGGCCAGGATCTCCGCAGGGCGTGAGGAGCAGGTGATCCTCAGCGGGCAGAAGAACGTAGCGGACAAGCTGCGCGAGATGCGTCTGGCCCTGGCACTGGAGAGGAAGTTCACCAAGGACCAGATCCTTGAGGGGTACCTCAACATCGTCTTCTTCAACCGCAGTGCCTATGGCATCGAGGCAGCCTCGCAGTACTTCTTCAGCGTTCCCGCAAGTAAACTGACGCTGCCCCAGGCAGCCCTGCTGGCCGGCCTGGTCAACAGTCCCAGCCTCTATGATCCCGTGGCCAACCCGGACAACTCCATCCAGCGCCGCAACCAGGTCCTGGACGCCATGCTCGAGCAAGGCAAAATCAGCCAGAGTCAGCATGACAAGGCTGTCGCTGCCGGTATCGGTTTGAAGATCAAGCCCTCCAAGCAGGGATGTGCCGCCGCGGCAATGGCACCCTACTTCTGCGACTACGTCGCTCAGCTGTTCCTCAACAACCCCGCGTACGGCGCCGACAGGCAGGCGCGTGAACAGAAGCTGCTGCGCGGCGGACTGACCATCACGACGACGCTCGACAGCCGGCTCCAGGCCGCAGCGCAGTCCCAGGTAAACGCAACGGCCGGGGCAAATCCCGCAAAGTGGGGGGCATCCCTGGTCTCGATCCAGCCGGGGACCGGGAAAATCCTCTCCATGGCGCAAAATACGGTATTCCTCCCGCAGCGCGGAAAGTTCGATACCCAGCTGAACTTCAACGTGCAGTCCAAGGACACCAGCGGCAACGATCTGAACGGCGCAGGCGGTTTCCAACCCGGGTCCACCATGAAGCCGTTCACGTTCGCGGAGTGGCTGAACCAAGGAAAGACCATGACGCAGACCGTCGATGCCTCCAAGCGTGAGTACCCGCTGGGATTCCGCTGGCGGTCCTCGTGCGGGAAGGTCATCGGCGGCTACAGCAGCAAGCAGCGGGCCGCGGGCCTTGAGACGGCGGACGATCTGCAGAACGCCGACGCAGGCTACTACCGGAAGATGCCGGCTGACTACGGACTGTACAACTCCATCAACACTGCGACCTTCGCGGAAGCGGCACAGCTGGACTTCTGCGGCATCCAGAAGATGGTGGACGCCGTGGGCCTCCATAGCGGACTGGATGGCGACCGGATCAACATGCACCAGATCGGCAACCTGTTGGGCGCCACGGCAGTTGCACCGTTGACCATGGCCAACGCCTTCGCCACCTTCGCCGCGGACGGCCGCTACTGCGAACCCATCTCCCTTACCCGCATCGCCGACCGTGCCGGCAAGCAGCTGCCAGTTCCGGAGACCAAGTGCCGCGACGCTGTGGATCCGAAGGTGGCCCGGGGCGTGAACGCCGTCCTGCAGGACACCCTGAAGAAGGGCTCCGGGGTCTACATCAAACCAGAGGTCCATGAGCGCATGCCCGCGGCAGCCAAGACCGGTACGAACAACATCAACAGCGCCACCTGGGTGGTGGGCTACACCACGGGAATGGCTACCGCCTCGTTCTTCGGCGACACGCTCGAAGGCCAGAGCCGGCCGGGCAGGAACCTCAATGTCAACGGAAAGCTCTACAAACGCATCGACGGGTACATGATCGCCGGTCCCCAGTGGGCAAACTACATGCTGAAGGTGGGCAAAATGTACCCGGCCAAGGCCTTCCCCAAGCCCCCCGCATCTATAGTCGGCAAACCAACAAGCTAGCCCAGGCGAAGAGTCTATCTTTTCCGCCCGGCTGCGCGGCGGCCCTTTGCCGTGGCGTTCGCGGTTGGAGGGTTCCCGCCGTCGTGAGTCAGCCCTGGACCCGGCAGGACAGTTGCGATGCCCGCGTCCGGAAGCGCGGAGGCCCGGCTCTGGACAACATCCTGTAGATACTGGACTGCATTGTCCCGGCTGAACCCGTATTCCCGCATCAGGGACCACACCGCAAGGTCCACCAAGGAAAGCGGGCTCTGAACGGCAGTGGCCTCTGCCCGCTGCGCCAGCTGCAGCAGGAGCTGGATGGCAGCGGCAATCCGCCGGGCACAGGCGGCGGCCCCGGCTATATCGTCGCTCGTGAACGCATGGGGGACCGGGGCATAAAGTGTGAGCGCAGCGCCGATCTCGCCGCCCACCATCACGGGAACTGTCAGGAGGGAGGCGGCGCCATGTCCGACCAGGAAAGTGGCATAACCCGGCCACCGCCGCTCCGTGGCCGCATCGGCAATATGGACAAACTCACCGGAACGTACCGCGGCACGTACCGGCCCATCGTCAAACGAGCCGTGAAGGGCGTCCACCTGGCGGGCGTCCGCCGAACCGGACACCCAGGTCCGGATCGTTTCGCCGCCTACCAGCGCGACGGCCCACAGCACTTCGCGTGACTCGTCGCCGATGGAGTGCGCAAACTCGTGCAGGGCATCACGGAGGAAATTCTCCACATCGGGCGTAGCCAGAACCGCAACAGGAAAAGCGGCCTGGAACCCGGGCCCGGTATTGGAAGGGGAAGCTTCAGCCATGCTCCACGTCCAGCAGATAGCCGCGCCGGCTTGCTGCTAAACCCGTAGCACAAGCATACGTCAGACGCCGTCTACGGTCTCCGGGTGCTTGGGATAGGCGGCCATGACCGCCGCTGACAGGACCCATACAAATCCGATGACCGCGACGGTGAATGTGCCGCCAAGTCCGGTCGCGGAGGCAGCCAGGGCAGCGCCGGCTGCGGAGGCGCTGGCGCGGAGGCCTGCACCCACGGTGAAGATCTGTGACTTGAGGTGGTGGGGGCTCAGCAAGTTGCGGAGGAAAAGCATCGCCGCTGCGGTGGACGCCGTAAACACGCCGGAAGCACCGATGGCGATAACGGTCCAGACCGTTCCCACGTCGAATGCGGCACCGATCGTCAGCAACCCGGTCCCTAGAAATCCGGCCATCATGACGACATGGGGCCGTGCGCTGGTTGGGCGGGCGGTCTCGTACAGGGCACCCAGCAGACTGCCGACGGCGAAAGCCGTCACCACGAGCGCGCCTTCGCCGGGTGAGCCGATCCGGTCCATGGAGAGCGCAACTGCCGCGATCGCCAGCCCGCCTTGGCCGAGCTGGCTCAAGGTGGATGCAGCCGTCACCACTGCCAGCGGCCGGTGGCGGAAAATCCGGTGCAGGCCTGCCGCCACTGCGCGCCACGGGGAAATTGTAACCGCCGCGTGGGGTCGAAGACCGATGATGCTGACGCAAAATGCGCCAACCACCGCGGCCGCTGCCAGTACCATGAGGGAAGCTCCGGCCGGGAAGAAGGCCAGCATGACGGCGACAAAGGCCGGTCCCGCTACGGCTGAGAAGTTGTAGGAGAGGGCGTCATAGGCGAACGCCCTGCGCCCGCCCGGGATGGCGTCGGCGACGAAGCTCGAGAGGCCGCCCATGTAGAAGGGTGAGGCCGCTCCGGCCAGGGCCAGAACCGCAAACACCACCGGCGTGGGTATCTGCCCCAGGAACGCGGTGGTCGCGAAGGCGATGGCGGTAAGCAGTACGGAGGCCGCAACCAAAGCGCCGGGCCGGCGGGTGGCGTCGAGCGCTGCACCTGCGGCCGGGGCTGCGACAACGCTCGGCCCGAGCGACGCAGCAACCAAGGCCCCGCCGACTCCCACGTCGTCCATTTGCTGCACGGCGAGGATGGGGATCGCCACTGCAGAGCCGGCCATAGCCATTCTCGGCGGCACCGAAGCGGCAAGATATCCCAGCGCACCCATGCTTGAGTTACGGCAGCCTTTCGATAAAAAGTGGTTTCACAGGGCAATGTCTAATATGGGGACTCCTGTGTCATTCGAAGACCGCGCTCAACGGCGCATACTTCAGATTGGAGGTCGTCCCACCCTTGTTCTCTTCATCATGAACTACGAAGGAGTCCCTCCTCAAACCCGGCCCGCATAGAGGGTTGTCACGTTGATTCCATCCGTCCCGGACACCGGTCGAGTTCCCCGTTTGCCCATGATCCTTTGCAGGATGCTGGCCCCGGCATCCCCGGCATCCCCGGCATCCCCGGCATCCCCGGCATCCCCGGCATCCCCGGCATCCCCGGTCCCAGGCTGCCGCAGCTAGCCAATTGGGCAGTGAGCGCCGCTTCCCTGCCGTTGTCGCACGGCGATACGGTGGGTACCATCACAAGCTAAGCCTGCTTATTGCTTATTGCTTCTTGCGGCCAACGCCCGTAGAGATTCCGCGAAGAATGGGGGAGCGCATGCGATTCAAAGACTGCGTTGTCGTTATCACGGGCGCGTCGAGCGGCATCGGCCGTGCTACTGCCCTGCACCTGGCGGGCAAAGGTGCCCGGCTCGTTCTGGCGGCCCGCGGAGAAAAGGC
>JAPSIT010000037.1 GCA_031178585.1 Arthrobacter sp. | reverse complement strand
GCGAACTTGGCTCACGCGGCATCACCGCTAACGTGGTGGCCCCCGGCTTCATCAACACGGACATGACCGCCGAACTTCCTGAAGCCACGCAGAAGGACTACCTCTCCAGCATTCCGGCAGGCCGTTTCGCCGAGGCCACAGAAGTTGCCAACGTGGTCCGCTGGATCTCCAGCGAGGAAGCGGCCTACATCTCCGGTGCTGTCATTCCCGTGGACGGCGGCCTGGGCATGGGCCACTGACCGACGCCTCAAAACTAGACGCCGCCGTCTTCTTTGTGGGGGTCGCACAAGCGGATCGGCAGCGGCCGCTGGCATGATGGACTGCAGACCTTCAGCGATTTAGACGTTTCGAACAAAGGGAGCTCGTATGGGACTGCTGGACAACAAGACCGCCGTCGTCACCGGATCATCGCGCGGCATTGGTGCTGAGGTAGCGAAAATCCTCGCCGGCCAAGGTGCTGCCGTCGTGGTCAACTACCGCCAGAAGGCGCCGCGCGCCAACAAGGTGGTGCAGGGAATCGAAGCCGCTGGTGGGCGCGCCGTGGCCGTTGGCGCGGACCTCACCACCCAGGAAGGCGTCCAGGCCCTGGCCTCCGCCGCCATGGAAAACTTCGGGACGCTGGACATCCTGGTGCTCAACGCCTCCGGCGGCATGGAAACCGGCATGGGGGAGGATTACGCGCTCAAACTGAACCGCGACGCCCAAATCAACATGCTCAACGCAGCCGTGCCCCTGATGAAGGAAGGCTCCCGCGTGGTGTTCGTGACCAGCCACCAAGCCCACTTCATCAACACCGTGCCCACCATGGACGCCTACGAGCCGGTGGCCCGCAGCAAGCGTGCCGGGGAGGACGCTCTGCGCGAACTCATCCCCAGCCTCGCCGAAAAAGGCATAACCCTGGTGGTTGTGTCCGGCGACATGATTGAGGGCACCGTCACCGCAACGCTGCTCGACCGCTCCACCCCTGGTGCCATCGAAGCGCGCCGGGCCGAAGCCGGAAAGCTCTACTCGGTGGAAGAGTTCGCTGAAGTGGTGGCGAGCATGGTTACAGCCGACGTCGAATCCGGCCACACCGAGTACGCAGGTGGCGCCGACTACTTCGGCAAGGGCGCCGGCCAGCCCACCAGCTAGGCTTCACGCACAACGCGGGATGACATGTCGCGGCAATGTTCCCAACGGACACTGCCGCGACATGTCATCCCGCGGTTAAGCGGTAAGAAGGGATCAAACGCCCGCGATATAACGGACGGCGTCGAGGTACGGCATGGTGACGGCGGCGTCTGCCACGGCCCGCACGGCCGGCTTGGCGTTGAACGCGACCCCGATCCCGGCAGCGCCGAGCATGTCCAGGTCGTTGGCGCCGTCGCCCACGGCCACGGTATGTTCAAGGGCGATGCCCTCGGCGGCGGCCCACGCGCGCAGGTACTTTTCCTTCGCCGCCCGGTCCACCACTGCGCCGAGTACCTTGCCTGTCAGCGCACCGTCGACAATTTCCAGCTCATTCGCCTGCCAGTAGTGCAGGCCCAGCTCGCCGGCAATCGGCTCCAGAGTCTGGTTAAACCCGCCGGACACAACAGCCACCACATGGCCCGCTGCCTTGAAAGCTGCCACGAGTTCGGCTGCCCCCTCGCTCAGCTTCACTTCTGCAGCGACGGAATGGACGACGTCGGCCGGCAGCCCTGCGAGGACCTGAACCCGGGTGTGGAGGCTCTGGGTGAAGTCCAGCTCTCCACTCATGGCAGCCTCGGTAATGGCGTGCACCTCTTCCCGCTTGCCCGCATAGGCGGCCAGGAGTTCGATAACCTCCTGCTGGATGAGGGTGGAATCCACGTCCAAGATCAGGAGCTTGCGTTCGGCCGTGCGGAGGCCGGCAGGAACCAGCGCTGTGTCGAGCCCGCTGATCGGTGCCTCGGCGACGGCCCGCCGGAGCGCGGCGAGGCCTGCCGCGGTTGCGTCCGGAAGCTGAAGTTCGGCAACATGGACCTGGTACCGTTCGTCGCCGCCGTCGTTTTCGGAAAGCACTGAGGCACCGTGCACCGTGAGGATGGAACGCAGCTGCTCCAGCGCACGTGGGGTCACATTCTGGCCGTAGCTGACGGCAGTCACGTTCGAAGTCATGCCTACAATCTTAGTCAGCGGGGGAGGCGTCCCATGAATTCATTGCGCAGGACCGCCTACCCGCCTGGCTTCCGGGCAATGATCGTACGCGGGCGTCGAGGACATCGGACTCGACCCACGCCGCACCAAGGCGCACACGCTGAGCCAGCTTGGCAGAAACCGAGTCTATGCCGAGGCCGGCCTTAGGGGCACCTGCGTAAGGCTTTACAGGCTTGCGCCGTGAAGCGACACCGGTTATCAGTCGGCCTCTTTTTTGTCCTAGTGTCTACTCCTATGAGTGATGTTCTGGAATTGGCTTCCGTCAGCGTTGTCCGAGGTAAAAAGACCCTGCTGGACAAGGTTGACTGGGAAGTCAATGAAGGCGAACGCTGGGTAATCCTCGGCCCCAACGGCGCAGGCAAAACCACCCTCCTTCAGATTGCCGCCGCGCGCATGCATCCGAGCAGTGGCAAGGCCGGTATCTTGGACGAGATCCTGGGCCGCGTGGACGTCTTCGAACTCCGCCCCCGCATTGGCCTCTCCTCCGCCGCCCTGGCCACCCAGATCCCGGAACACGAAAACGTCCTGAACGTCGTGGTCACCGCCGCTTACGGCGTCACGGGCCGCTGGCGTGAAGGATATGAGCGCGACGACGAGCGGCGGGCCTTCCGCCTGCTTAATGACTGGGGGATGGGTCCGCTCCTTAACAGGACCTTCGCAACGCTCTCCGAGGGTGAGCGCAAGCGGGTCCAGATCGCCCGCGCACTTATGACCGACCCTGAACTGCTGCTGCTGGACGAACCCGCCGCCGGCCTGGACCTCGGCGGCCGCGAGGAGCTTGTCCACAAGCTCGGGGAACTCGCCCGGGACGAGGCAGCACCGGCCATGGTCCTGGTAACGCACCACCTCGAGGAAGTTCCGCCGGGATTCACGCACGCCATGCTGCTGCGTGAGGGCGGAGTGGTCGCCGCAGGTCCCATCACCCAGGTGCTGACTGCCGAACACCTCAGTACCACCTTCGGGCTGGACCTGGATGTGACGGTTAACGCCGGCCGGTACACGGCCGTCGCCCGCCGCTAACGCGGCACTGCAGCACCTTGGACCTTCTCAGCAGTATCTTTGTGTCCATCGCCGGCCTGTGGGCCGGCACCATCAACGCCGTTGTTGGCTCCGGGACACTGGTAACCTTCCCCGTCCTCATCGCCCTGGGGATCACCCCGGTGGTGGCTTCGATGAGCAACGCCATGGGGCTTGTCTTTGGTACCGCGGCGGGCGCCTTCGGCTACCGGCGTGAACTGAAGGGCCGCGGCCGCCAGTTGCTGCGGCTCCTGCCTGCCTCGCTCCTGGGCGGCATCTCCGGCGCCTGGCTGCTCCTGCACCTCCCCGAACAGGTATTCCATTACGTTGCGCCCGTCCTTCTGGTGCTGGCCCTCCTGATGGTGGTGTTCCAGCCGCGCATGCAGGCCTGGGTCCGCAACCGGGAGGAGAACCCGGAGCACGCGGTGCGGGACAAGCGGCACGGAGTCCTCCTGGTGGTCCTGGTCTACCTGGCCGGGGTTTATGGCGGCTACTTTGTGGCTGCCCAGGGAATTCTGCTGGTAGGCATTTTGGGGGTCTTCCTCACCGGCACCATCCAGAACGCCAACGCCATGAAAAACATCCTGGTGCTCGGCGTGAACCTGGTGGCCGCCGTCTCCTATCTGCTGTTCGCGTTCGACCGGATCAACTGGCTCGTGGTGCTGCTGATCGCCGTCAGCTCGAGCATCGGCGGCATTCTGGGCTCCAAAGTGGGGCGGCGGCTGTCCCCGAAGGTGCTGCGCGCCGTGATCTTCGTCCTGGGGCTGGTGGCTCTGGGATTCATGATCGCGAATCTGCTGAAATAATCGCCAGGTGACAATCCATTATCTCGAATCCGCCGCGGACCCCCGGGTTACTGACTACACCCAGCTCACGGATGTGCACCTGCGCAAACTCCGGGAGCCTGCGGAGGGGATGTACATCGCCGAGTCCTCCCGCGTGCTGCGCCGCGCCCTGGCCGCAGGGCATGAGCCCCGGTCCTTTTTCCTGGCAGAAAAATGGCTGGACGACCTTCAGGACATCCTCGGCGCCTACCCCCACGTCCCGGCCTTCATCGGCAGCGCCGCCTTGCTGGAGGAGATCACCGGTTTCCATCTTCACCGGGGTGCCATGGCCGCCATGCAGCGTCCCGCGCCGGTACCGCTGCCGGAGCTGCTGGCCGGTGCGCGAAGGGAAGCGGCCGTGGAGGACATCGTGGACCACACCAATGTGGGGTGTTCCATAACACAGGAGTCCGACCGCGGCCGTCCACGAGGGCGATCAAGGATCGCGATCCTGGAGAATCTTACGGACCATACAAACGTAGGTGCGGTTTTTCGCAGCGCCGCAGCGATCGGCGTCGACGGCGTGCTGGTGACGCCGGAGTGTGCTGACCCGCTCTACCGCCGCTCGATCCGCGTGTCGATGGGCACGGTCTTCCAGGTGCCATGGACGCGGATCGAATCGTGGCCGGCCAGTATCGAACAGCTGAAAGAGGCGGGCTACTTCGTGGCAGGCATGTCTCTGGGGCAGGGGGCAATCACCCTTGATGAGCTGGTGGGTCAGGATCATCAGAATCTGGTGTTGGTCTTCGGAACCGAAGGTGATGGGCTGAAGCCTGAGACTGATCGGTTGCTCGACGCGCGCGTGACGATTCCGATGATGAACGGCGTGGATTCGCTGAATGTTGCTGCGTCATCGGCGGTTGCGTTCTATGCGACGCGGTAGGCTGAACCGCCCCCGACTGCAGTTCCTGACTTAGGCCTTCACAAACACCGGCGAACCATCGTTCGCGGTAATGCCCGAACCGAGGTAGCGCTCGATGCTGATGGGGCAGTGGCCAAGCCCGCCGCCCTGCCCCCGGCGGCGGAAGTTGATGACCTGGCCGGTTCTGCCGCACCCGCAGGTGCCGGTCTCGACGTCGCCCATGTCGTCGGTGAGGAGGAAACCGGGGTAGCTGGTGCTGAGGGCGTCCAGTACGGCGATGGTGCCGGTCTCCCCCGCGGCGATTTCCTTGCCGCTCTGGCCAGGGTCCCGGATGGAGATGTAGCACCACGGCGGAACGTGCTTGCGATGCAGGTGGCATTCGACAGCGAGCATGTTCGACTCGATCATCCCGTACATGTCGCGCACGTTCACCGCGCGCACGCCGAGCAAGTCGTGGCACCGCTCCCGGAAGCTTTCGTCAGGGATGGCCTCGGCTGTGTGCCGCTTCCAGCCGCCGAGAGTGATGATCATGCTGAACGGGTCCAAGCGCACATTGAGATTTTCCCGCTCAAGGAACTGGAGGAGCCGGCCGATGAGGAACGGCGGACTGACGATGTGGCGTGTCATATGTCCCTCCCACCGGCGCAGGTGCTCCAGGGCCTCCCCGGCGTCGAACGCCTGGTCGGCAACGAGGTATGCGTGGTGGTCGAAGACGCTGTTCAGGATGTTCAAGTCCTTGAGCAGTCCCATCTCCGAGGCTTCGGGGTCTGACGGGTTCAAGAAAAGTCCCGCGCCCCCGGACAGGCTGAAGAACTCCCGGTAGGTTCCGGTCAGGGCGACCAGCGCCAGCGTCAATGTCTCGCTGTTGCGGGGGGTGACGGACGGGACACCGCGGGTTCCGCTGGAGCGGGTTTCGGTCTCGACGTCGGCAAGGGAACAGGTGAGCAACACCTTGGCGTCGGGACGCTTGAACATGCCCACCGGCAACAGTGGCAGGGATTGCAGGTCGTTGATGTCATTGATTGTGGCGGGGTCGACTCCCAAGGCGTCACACTGGGCGCGATAGAAGCCGTTTTCGGCGTGGTGGTAGATCGCGGCGTCTCGCAGGACGTCGGTGACCGACCGTGCCCAGTCCTCAGGGGACTGGACGTGGGCCTTGGACACATTCCCCAGCATCTGCGGTAGGGAGAGCATTATGTCACTCCTCGGTGAGCGCGAATCGATGAATGCGGTATACGCCGCAGGGTTAGCCGTACCGACGCAACTCGGAAAAGAAATCATCGACCACCCGGAGGTGGCCACTGCTGGCGAGTTCGTCGTAGACGTACTTACCTACTGCCAAATCGAGCACGCCCAAACCGAACGGCGAGAACACAATAGGGCGGTCGTCCGCAAGCGAGACCCTGCCTTCCATGACGTCGGCCAAGGTGCCGTCCACGAAGTCCCGGTGGCCGACCATCTGCTCCACGAGGTGGGCCGATGTACCCGCTTTCAAGCAGTGGTCCACGTCGTCGAGGATGTTGGTCGACGCCAGCAGGATCTCCGGCGCCAGGTCGCGCAGGGACACATGCAACACCAGCGGGTTGTGGTCGAACCACGTCGTGTCATGCACGTGCGGCTGGCCGGCCACCGTGGCGAACACGACGAGGTCGCTGCTTCTGATCAGCTGCTCGGGGCCATCGTGCACGGTCACCCGGGCTCTGGTGCCGCTGCGTTCGAGATAGCCTTTGAATCCCTCCGCGCTCTCGGGCGAGAGGTCGAACACCCCGATTTCGTCGAAGGACCAGCCGGTCCCGTTCAGGAAGGTGTGGATGTACCGGGCAATGAGGCCAACGCCGAAAAACCCGATGCGTCCGGGGCGCCCGCGTTCCCGGCTGAGCCAGTCGGCAGCCACGGCGGCCGATGCAGCCGTCCTGGAGGCGCTGATAACGGAGCCCTCCATGCACGCAAAGGGGTAGCCCGTCTCCTGGTTGTTAAGGATCAACACCGCTGAGGCGCGCGGAATCCCTGACGCCACATTGTCCGGGAAACTGGAGACCCACTTGATGCCGTCAACCTCTACCTGTCCGCCGATCGAGGCGGGCAGGGCGATGATGCGCGAGGTGGGCCGGTCCGGGAAGCGCAGAAAGTAGGAAGGGGGGTTTACCGAGTCTCCGGCTGCGTGCACCCGGTAGGTCTGCTCAACCAACTCGACGACCTGCTCCTCCCGCCCCTGAAGCACCTGCTGTACCTGGGCCCCTGCAACCACCGCGAAAGGCGGAACCGTCTTCGGCTCTACGGCCGTTGCGACTGGGGAAGTGGCAAATTCTGTCATCGTGCACCGTCCTGGACGTGGGGATTGAGATCGAATACGTTGCGCGGCTCGGCCATGCCGACGAGAATCTCCCGAGGCCCCTCGTAAGCCTCGCGGCTGTGCGCCATGCGGACGTTGTCGACCAGCATGAGGTCCCCCGTCTCCCAGGGGGTTCGAAGAGTGTGGGCCTCGTAGACCTCGTTCAGGAGGGCAATGATTTCCTCGCCGATCGGCTCACCATTGCCAAAGAGGGTGTTGAAGGGCAGCCCGTCGGGACCATAGACGTCCACCAGGTACTCCCGCACCTCGGGCGCAATCGTCCATTCGCTCAGGAACGCCACCTGGTTGAACCAGCAGCGCTGGCCGGTCACCGGGTGCCGGACCACGGCGGGGCGCCGTTGCCGGGTGCGCAGCTCCCCGTCGCTCTGCCACTCGAACTCGATTTCGTGCGCGCGGCAGTAGCTCTCGACGTCGGCGCGGTTGGAAACCCCGAACGCCTCCTCATAGGTGGCACCGATGTCTTCGTTGTAGCTGCGGGCGAGCAGCCACCCCTCGTTTTCGAACCGCCGGACGATGTCCGGGGGTAGGGCATCGAGCACGGCGTGGGCGTTAGCCACGCCGGTCACCCCACCGACGCTGGGTGCCCGGAGACAGGCGAAGAGCATCAATCCGGGGAACTCGAGCGCGTAGCTGAGCTCATGGTGCATGCACATGGGCTGGTTCGCCGGCCAAGTGAGGGATGAGTACACGCCGTCCAAGTAGGGCTGCCTGGTGGCGAACGCCTCCCGGTCCGGCATGAGGCCACCGGAAACCAGCCGTTGGAAGACATCGGCCACTTCGGCTGGATCCCGGAGACCCAGACCGCGGACCAGGACGGCGCCGTGCTCATCCACGGCCGCACGCAGCGCCTCACGGTTCTGTTCGGCCCACCGCACGGGGTCGTGGCCATCCTCGATGGTGAGCATCGGCGCTTGACCAGCCTGGCGTTCCACGTCGAACTGGATCCGGGGTGTAGGAGACGACATCAGTGGTCCTTTCGTTTCATGGGTAGCTGGTGGGACTGGCCAACCGGCCCTCCCACCCGGGCCATGGAGTTAGGCTCCGGGACGGCTCCCGCCGGCCGTGGGGCGGGCGGAACGGCAGTGTCCGCCAGGGACGAGGCTTCGAGCAGGGCCGCCAGGTCCGCCAGGATGGGCGTCTGCATGATGTCCTTGATCGACACTGCGCGCTTGAGCAGGACGGCGAGCTTCACCGCGGACAGCGAAGTCCCGCCAAGCGCAAAGAACGAGTCCTGCCCACCGATCCGGCCCACCGGCAGGCCGAGCACCGTCGCCCATGCCTCGGCGAGCCGTTGCTCGGTCGCGGAGAGGGCTTCCCGGGCGGTTCCGGCCTCGGGGACGACCTCCAGTGCCATGCGGGTCAAGGCTTTCCGGTCGATCTTTCCGTTGCCGGTCAGGGGCAGCCTCTCCTGCCACCTGTACGCCGACGGAACCATGTAGCCCGGTACCCGCGCGGCCATCTCGCTGCGGATTTCGTCAACTCCAATCGGCAGATTGCCGGAGTAGAACGCCACGAGGAACTTGGACTGCCCCGCGCCCTCGCCTACGACGACGGCGCCGTCGCGGACGCCGGGAACTCGCAGCAGCGCGTTCTCGATGTCGCCGATCTCGATGCGGAACCCCGAGATTTTGACTTGGTTGTCCCGCCGGCCCAGATACTCCAGCTTGCCGTCGGGGGACCAGCGGCCGTAATCGCCAGCCCGGTAGAGCCGCGCGCCGTCCACATAGGGATCAGTGGAGTAGGCCTGTGCAGTGCGCTCCGGGTCGTTGATGTAGCCGCGGCCCACGCACACCCCGGAAAAGGCGATCTCACCCGGCGCTCCAAGCGGCACAAGCCGCTGCCGCTCGTCGAGGATGTGGATCCGGACGTTCGGGATTGGCGGACCCAGTGGCACGGAGCTGCCCGCGGGCGCTGCACTCATCACTTCGTGGTTCGTGTCGTCGGAGGTTTCCGTCAGCCCGTAGGCGTTGACCAGCTTGACGTTCGGCATCACGTCGAACCAGCGGCGGACCAGCTCCCGCTTCAAAGCCTCCCCTGTCGCCGAGACGCAGCGGAGGTGCGGTAGGGCGCGAGGCTTGCCGCCCAGGTAGGCCACCACGGCGTCCAGATACGACGGGACGACTTGGAAGACCGCCACCGCACCCCGTTCCACCGTGTCGATGAACTGCTCAACGTCGAGGATACGGTCCTGCCCGACTATGAGTGTGCGGCCGCCGACGAGCAGCGGCGAGACCAGTTGCCACAGCGAGATATCGAAGCATTGGGGGGCGGTCTGGGCGACGACGTCCCCAGGGCGAATCCCCAGGTCCTCAATCTTGGCGTACAGGTGGTTCACCATGCCGTCGTGCTCGCACATCGCGCCTTTCGGCTCGCCAGTGGACCCGGAGGTGAAATAGACGTAAGCGAGCTGATCGGGACGGATTTCCATGCCGAGGTCGTCGGCGGGGTGCCCCTCAGCCTCGATGTCCTCGAACAGAAGCTTCGTCACTGCAGGCATTCCTACCAGTGCCTCATCGAGGGTGGTGGTGCTGCCGCGTTCGGTGAGCACTACCCGGACCCCGGCCCGTGTGAGCGTTCTGGCGATTCGGTCGGCCGGAAAGTGCGGCTCTATCGGCAGGTATGCGCCCCCGGCTTTGAGGATGCCGATCACAGCGGCCATCCACTCCAGATCACGTTCCGCGACGACCGCCACGATGTCCTCCGCGCGTAGCCCGCGCCCGAGCAGGGCACGGGCAATGCGGTTGGCACGGGCGTTCAGCTCCGAGTACGTCCATTCGCGTGCGCCTTCAACGGCCGCGATACGTTCGGGATGCTGGCTGACCCGCTCCTCGAACAGCTCGTGGAAACGTCGCTGCGGCCGGGGCCGCTCGGGCCCGGCTAACTGCTCAAGCTGGAAACGCCGCTCCTCCTGGCCGACCAGGTCGGTGTCGAAGGGAGCCGCCCCCGGGTCCGCTACCAAGCCACGGAGCGCGGCGAGATAGTAGCCGGCGATGCGGCGGGCGGCATCTGCGTCCAGAACATTTGCCCGGTACTTCAGGCGAAGCGCCTCGCCGGTGGCCGCTGTCCCGACCGACATACCGAGCACGATGCCCTCCGGCAGCTCCCAATCGTCGTCCCTAAGGCCGCCGAACACCACCTCGTAGCCCGGGGCGGCTGACTCGTGGCTTGCCTGCCCGGGGCGGGACTGCTCCGCACGGGCCTGCATTCGGTTCGCATCGAAGACGAGGGCCCGCCAGGACCGGTGGGTCAGATCCAGGTTGCGCTGCCAAGTCCCGAACGCATCCAGGCAACCGGTGGTGATCTCCGTCTCGCCCGTCAAGGCCTGAAGCACTCTCGCGTGTGCCGCCAGCCAGATCGAGCCGGGAGCCACCTGCAGGTTCTGGGCCAGCGTCCGCACGGCCGTGCCCAGGTCCTCAGGAACCGGCAGCTCGACCCGCTCCTGGCCCGGTTGAGGATCCTGTCTCCACCTGGGAATCGTCGTTGGTGCGGCAGCGGGGAGGGAGGGCCCGCCGTGGGCCGGATCGAACGAGTGGCCGGCCGTGCGGCAGCTGAGAGCGGGGCTGGAGGTCATGACAGTGGCCTTTCCAGGACGTCCGACGATATGGCGGCGGCGCGGGCCTCGTCCGCTGATGTGGTGGCGGCGCGCGCCTCGTCCGCCGGGTTACCGGCCCACAGGGATCCGCGGGTGAGAGTCGTTCCCTTCATCACGAAGGAGTCGGCGGCGACGACCGCGCCGTCTTCGACGGTCGCGCCGTAGTGGACGAACGCGGAGACGCCGAGGGTGACGTCGTCGCCAACAACGATGTGGTCCGACTTGAACATGCCGTCCTCCTGTGAATGGGATTGGAGGGTGGTGCCGGCGTTCAAGGCGCAACGGGAGCCGATCGTGACCAGGGTCCGCTCGATGATGCCACAGCCGTCGTCGAAGACCCGGCTTCCAATCCGTACGCCGAGCAGACGCCAGACCAGGGGCTTGAACGGCGTCCCGTTGAGGAGGCCTGCGTAACGGCTCTGCAGCGACATCTTCCAGTACCGCTCGTGCCACCAGAAGTAGGGGTTGTAGATAGAGCAGAGCTGGGGCTGAAGCGGTTTCAGTCCCCTGGCGAGACGCTCGATGCCGATGGGGACCAACAAGCCAACCACGAGCACCATTACGAAGGCTGCGCTGATGGCAAGGAAACTGAACTGGTCGGACAGGTCGAGGGCGGCGAACATGATGATCATGGCCAGCGAGATGTTGAGCCACCGCACCAGCATCAGGAGGGCCATCGTGCGCAGGTTGTGCCTGTTTTTGGCTGCCAGCGTCCGACGGAATTGCGCACGGTTCCTGTGTTCCTGGGGGAGGGCGTCCCGGAGGACCGAGCGGGGGATCTCGAACGGCGGTGACCCGAGCAGACCTACGTCGTGGCGCAACGGTCCGTCGAGGGGGACCATCACCTTGGTGGCGAGCAGGCAGTTGTCCCCGGTCCTGGCCCCGGCAGGGTAGAGCACGGCGTTTCCAAGGAAGTTGTGTGCGCCGATCGCCGCCTCACGGATTTTGAACGAAGTCGCCGAGAAATCGGTGTTCATAAAGGACACCCCGTCGGCGATCATTGTGCCGGTGCCTATCGTCGAAAGGTACGGGTTGTCGTGCTTGAAACCCGTGCCCAGGTTCGAGCCGGTTTGCTCGACCTGCGGCAGCTTGTACCCGATGGCCCGCACGTAGTTCACGACGTACGAGCTGTCGCCAAACAATCCCGTCAGCATGGGCCTGTTGGTCATTCTCGACACCGCCCGCTCCGCCGCGTGCCGCAGACCGAAGAGCGGATACACCGTGTCCGGTTTGAGGGCGAGTTGAACCACCCGCGGGACGGTGGTGACGATGAGCAACGACACGACGGTGCCGCCAAAAACAGCAAGACCGGCGTAGGTAATGGCGTCGGCGTAGAAGACCCAGTCGGTGAACGCGAACGCCTGCGTCTCCAGGAGTGCGGCCACGTTGGGATTCGCCAAGACGGCCAGCATGACCGCCTGACTCAGCAGAATACGGCCCAGCCCAATCATGCTGATCACCTGGGAGGTCGCGAACCATCCCCGGCGCCAGGGCGAGTAGGGCCTGGCCTCCACTTCGCCATAGTCCACGTCAGTGCGCCTGCCGGGCGATCCGTGCCACCGCTCGCCGGCAGGCACGGACTGGCCGGTGTACAGGGTGGACCGGTGGCCCAACTGCGACCCGTCCCCCAATGCGGTGTCGATGTCCAAAACGCTCCCCTCGCCAACGATCACGTCCCGGCCCAGCGTCAGCGCGCCCAGCTGGATGACACCGCCGTGGGCGCGGTAGCCGTTCAAGATCGCGTCCTTGCGGACGACCGTTCCTTCCCCGATCGTGAGGAGGTCGGTGCAGACCGGCAGGCGGTTGGTCATGATCGTCACGTTGCGGCCCACCTTGGCGCCCATGGCCCGCAGGTAGAAGGTGGTCAGCGGGGACCCCCTCAGTAACACCAGCGGGGAGGTTCGGATCAAGGTCTTCACCAGCCAGAACCGGAAATATGCCAAGCTCCACAGGCGGATTTCCCCGGGACGGAAACGGCCAAGGATGATCCACTTTGCCGCTACAGGAAGGATGCACATCAGCACGAACACTGCCGCGGCAAAGGCGGTCGACCGGAGGTAGATATCCCAGAATCCTGTCCCGTGGGTCAACCAGTGGTGGTTGCCCGACCCCGCTTCCGGGAACACCCACTGGTACCAGACGACCGTGAGCAGTCCGGCGGCCACGCAGTAGCCGAAATAGACGAGCACCTGCAGGGCGCCGCAGATGACGTACTCCCAAGTCCGGGCGTCCATGGGCCGCGGCGTTTCCGGCACCGAAGCCACGGCCGGTGAGTGCTCCTGCAACCGGTCCTGCTGCGAGGGAACCTGCAGGGCCGCGGCGAGGGCGGAGACGCTCGGGTTACCGTAAACGTCCTTCATCGATACCGCCGGCAGGTCCGGCTGCTTACGCATGCGGGCGCAGAACCGTGCCATGAGCAACGAGTCCGCGCCCAGGTCCTGAAAGAAGTCGGCGTCCATCGGGACCTGCTGGATGCCAAGTACGTCGGCGAGCACCCCGGCCAGCCGCTCCTGCACCTGTGCCGTCGCCTTTTCCGCGGGTGCCAGGGCCGCGGCCAGCGCCGAGATCGTTGGGTTCTGGTAGATGTCCTTAATGGACACCGCTGGCAGATCCGTCTGCTTGCGCATCCGGGCGCAGAACCGCGCCATGACCAGCGAGTCCGCGCCCAGGTCGTGGAAGAAGTTGGCGTCCACCGGCACGTGCTCGACGTCCAGCACGCCGGACAGCACCTCCGCCAGCCGGTTCTGCACCTGCACCTGTGCCGTCGCCTCTTCCGCCGGTGCCAGGGCCGCGGCCAGCGCCGAGATCGTTGGGTTCTGGTAGATGTCCTTGATCGACACCGACGGCAGGTCCGGCTGCTTGCGCACGCGGGCACAGAACTGCGCCATGACCAGTGAGTCCGCGCCTAAGTCGTAGAAAAAGTTGGCGTCCACGGGGACGTCGTCCTTCTTCACCACGGACGCGAGCAGATCCGCCAGTCGGCGCTCCAGGGCAACGTTCGAACCCGTGACCGGCTGCGCTGGGGAGCCGTTCCCGGCCGGAGCCGCAGTTGTCTCAGGAATGGGGGGATTGATGGGAGATGTGGAACCCAGAGGGCCTTGCAGATTGTCGAGACGCATTTTCACTGCAGGAAAGTCCCTAGTGCGGCGGTGGCGGCGTAATCGGCCACGGGTACTCGTGCTGGGTGCTGTGGCTCCGGCACCGGGTCGGACCGCCGCCCCGGAGCCCGTCCCAAATCGGCGGTTGCCAGCGCTTCGGCACCGAAATGATCGTGCACCCAGTCAGGGTTGTAGACAGTGTCCAGGTACGGGCGGCCCATGTCCGGGGAGATGGCCACCGCCGTCAGCTCCTGGGCGTTGTGGTCGGCGAGCCAAGACGTGGCGCCGTGGACCACGGTCCCGGTGGAGCCACCGAGCGTTAAGCCGGCGGCCGCGAGGCGGTGGCAGGCGCGCACCGTATCCAGCTCTTCGACCATCACCACGTCATCAACCAAGGACTCGTCGAGCTGCGGCGGCCGCACGCTCATGCCGAGTCCCGGGATCAGCCGGGTGGCCGGCTGGCCGCCGAACGAGACCGATCCTGCGGCATCGACCGCGACAATACGGACACCGGGCCGGTGCTCATGGAAGTATCGCGCGCAACCCATCAAGGTCCCCGTTGTCCCGGCTCCCACGAATAGCACGTCCAGTTCGGGGAACTGATTGGAGATTTCGGGGGCAGTCCAGCGGTAGTGCGCTCCCCAGTTGCCGGGATTGGTGTACTGGTTGAGCCAGATGTACCGCTCGTCGGACGCGCACAGGTCCAGCACGTGGTTGAGCCGGGCTCCGAGGAAACCGCCGACGGGATCCGGTTCGGTGACCAGGTCCACCTGTGCCCCGAGCGACTCCATAAGTTGCCGGGTTGGCGGGTTGCAGCGCGGATCGATCACACACACGAAGCGGTATCCCTTGCTGGCGGCGATCATGCTGAGCGCGACGCCGAGATTGCCCGAGGAAGACTCCACGAGGATGGAACCGGGGCCGATCAGCCCCTCCCGCTCGGCGCGCTCGACCATCTCCCGCGCGGGCTTGAGCTTGATTGAGCCGGCGAAATTGAGCCCCTCAATCTTCAAATAGAGGCGGCAGCCCAGCACCCCTTCCAAATCTACGAACAGGCTCTGCTCGTTGAACAGGTGCGGATCCTTGATAATCGGCATATTCTCCCTCGTTCCCTGCCACGAGCTTGGCCAGGGTTGGGGATATTCCTGCCAGCTTGTGTGTGAAGGGTGGCGGACATCTGCGTCCGGACCGGTATACTTTTCAAGAAACGCCGCGCAGAGCGGCACAAACGGAACACTGCGGCCGCCGCTATTTCGCCAGCAGCGAAATCCTGGCTTCCCCACCGCTGATA
>JAPSIT010000110.1 GCA_031178585.1 Arthrobacter sp. | reverse complement strand
TCGGCGGCGCGGATGTGCGTGGGCTTCGTCATGTAGCGGCGGGCCATCGCGATCACGGGGCCGGGCATCGTGGCCGAGAACAGCAGCGTCTGGCGAACCGGGGGCGTACCGGCGATCAGGGTCTCAACGTCGGGGAGGAAGCCGAGGTCCAGCATCTCATCGGCCTCGTCGAGCACCACGATCTTGACGTTTTTGAGCACCAGGTGCCGTTGCTTGTACAAGTCGATCAGGCGGCCGGGCGTGCCGACAACCACCTCAACGCCCTTGTTCAGCGCTTCAATCTGCGGCTCGTAGGCGCGGCCTCCGTAGATCGTGGCGATCCGGGCGTTGCGCTTGCGGGAAGCGGTCTGCAGGTCGTTGGCCACCTGCACGGCGAGTTCGCGGGTCGGGACGATCACCATGGCCTGCGGGGCGCCAGGGGCGGGCAGCTTGTCGTAGCCCGGGTCATCCTGCCCCACGACGCGCTGCAGCGCAGGGATGCCGAAACCGAGGGTCTTGCCGGTGCCGGTCTTGGCCTGGCCGATGATGTCGTGGCCGGACAGGGCCACCGGCAGGGTCATGGCCTGGATGGGGAAGGGGTGCGTAATGCCGGCGTCGGCCAGGGACTCGACGATATCGGCGCGGACGTCGTAGTCGGCGAAGGACTTCTCCGCTATCTCATGCGGTTTCTCATCCGAGATGATGGTTTCTTCCGGCTCGATGGTCTCGGTTCCGGTGTCATCAGAGAGAAGCTGGTGGGTATGCAATTCACTCACAGGGGAGTTTCCTTATTCATTTAGGCGTTGGCGCCGCATGCTCAACGGGCCGGCTGGGAGCACCGTTCCGGAGCACGCTCAGGCGCACAAGCAGTTCCAGTGGAAGCCGATCGCGGGCTATCTGATGCTGGCACTGGGGACCAGCGGGTCTGTCTCAAGATCGCGTAGGGGCGGGCTTGTTGAATTCGGAAATACTGGAAATCAACGACCGGGCATCCATTTCTACCCCTTCAGTCTAACCGGGAAAACCGGATTCCCTGACTGGCGCGGCGGCGGAGGGGTGCAATGAGTTGCGGACTGGGCGCTGAAACGGACACGGAGCGGGTCCGGAAAAAATACGACGGCGGTCACCCGGCGAGCTCGAGGTGCACTTCCCGTGTGGCGATATCAGCGGAGACAAGCCGAACCCGGACCTTGGTGCCAGACTCCATTTCGCCCTCACACCGTGCCGTGACTGCCGGTTCCGCGATCTGGACCGTGCCCCACGGACCCCCGTTGGAGCCCTTGCCGTTGGACTTCCCGTTAGGGCCCTTCCCGTTGCCGATGACGTTTGCAGCGACTGTGCCGTTGCTGGTGCTGTCGCTGCTGTTGGCGCCGTTGCCGTTGCCGTTGTTCTTGGCGGGTTTGGATCCGGAAATCACTACCGCGTCGAACTCCTGGCCTATGTGGTTGCTGAGCAGCGCAGCCTCCACAGTGTCAAGCGCGAGCCGCTCCATTTTGGATGCCAACTGGTCTGAGGCAGCCATGATTTCGGGCAGCGACGGCAGAGCCTCGCGGGCCCAGGCGGGCACGGGGCGGTTGTTGCTCAGCGCTTCGCAGATGACCAGTACGAATCGGTCAACTAAGCGGCGCAGCGGCGCCGTCGTGTGGGCGTATGCCGTACCGATGGCAGCCTGGATAGCGTCCTCGGGAACAGTTCCATCGAAATAGGTGTAGCCGGCTCCACGGAAGAGCATGCCGGCGGAGTGCAGGATGGCCAGCTGCCGGTGGTCCGTCGGATCCAGCGTCCGCAGGTACTCGCCATAGCTGACCGTTCCGTCCCACGGTTTTCCCAATGCCGCCGTTTGGCGCCTGAAATGTGCAAGGGACCGTTCGTCCGGGGCAGGCATCGTACGCAGGATGCCTACCTCGCCGTCGAGCATCAGGGACGCGGCGGCCATGCCGGTCATCAGGGAGATCTGGGCGTTCCAGTCCTCCACCGGAAGCTGCGGCGCCGCGACAATCTCGTAGCCGCCGTCGGGAAGCTGCACGATCTCCTGGTCGGGCATGTTCAGGCTGGCGCCGTCCCGCGCCCTTTCCAGTTCCACGCGCTTGAGCCCCACCTCGCGGAGGAGCTGCAGCACGGGAGAAGCGGTTCCTGCGTCCAGCTCTTCCTGCGCGCCCTTGTAGCTGAGCTTCGCCCGGCTGCGGACTGAAGCGCGCTGCACGGATACGGAGGTCACTTCGGCAGCGGCATCGAGCTCGAAGTCCCACACAAACGCCGAACACAGTTGGCCTGCCAGCAGGCTGCCTGCGTTTTCGCTGATCACTTCAGGGTGCAGGGGAATGCGGCCGTCCGGGGCGTAAAAGGTCTGGCCGCGGCGGCGGGTTTCGGCGTCGATGGCACCGCCGGGGGCGACGAAGGACGGTACGTCGGCGATGGCGTACAGAATCCGGTAGCCGCTCCCTGACCGCTCGATGAAGAGCGCCTGGTCCAGGTCAGTTGACGACGGCGGATCGATGGTCAGGAACTCGACGTCGGTCAGGTCCAGTCCCGGTAGCTGCAGCTGCGCCACAGCTGCCTCCGCCTCTTTGAGGACATCCTCCGGGAATGGTCCGGGTAGCTCCAGCTCCGTCCGCAGCGCACTCAGGGCCTCCGCCAAGGCGTTGGTCTGTTCGTGGACGCTGGGGGATAGGCGATGATGTGGCACGAAAATCAGGTTAGCCCGATTTCCGCGGTTAGTCTTGGATTATGGGCACAACCTCCACTGGCACTGCTCGGTATGACCGTTTCGTCGCCGACCTGTTCGGCGTCATGGCATACGGTGAGCTGTCCGCTTTCGAGCGGCTTTCGTCGGACGCCCGTTATTCTCCTACGCTTCACGACCGCGCGGTGCTTGGCCGCATTGCCGTTATCGAGTTCCAACACTATGAGCTGGTCAGCGCAAAACTGGCTGACATGGGAGTGGACGTCGAGGAGGCGATGCTCCCTTTCCAGGCCGCCGTCGACCATTTTCATGAACGAACCCGGCCCGCTGACTGGTACGAGTCGCTAATGAAGGCCTACGTCGTGGATACTGTCTCGGCAGATTTTTACCAGGCAGTAGCCCGGTATGTGGATCCCGGGACCCGTGAGCTGATTGCCCAGGTCCAAGCCACCGAGGAGGCAACAGAAGTCCTCCGCGAACGCCTGCGGGTGGCTTTGGCTGATGATCCCCGGCTCGCCTCGAGGCTAGCGCTGTGGGGACGCCGGCTCCTGGGCGAAGCCCTGACGCAGGCGCAGCGTGTGGGGTATGAACATGCGTTCCTTTCCGATTTGATCACTGCGGCGGACAGCGGAGCCGACGACGCGACGGCCCTGGAAGTGGTGCGCGGGCTGACCGCGGAACTCGCCGAAAACCATTCGAAGCGCATGGTGCAGCTCGGCCTGAGCGGCTGAGTTTTTAGTCGGCGTCGTCGTCGAGGTCGGCGGAGCTGTGGGGCTGTTGTTGTCCGCAACAGGTTGGCCCTCGTCGAGGTTTTGCCGTTTCCTGCAGCCACAGATAGCGAAAAGGTGCAGGCTGCACTGCTGTGCTTCAGGCGGTGCATCCACTGGCCATGGGGAAAGTGTGGCGTTGGGACTTGCTGGCTTCCAAGGATTTTTGAACCCCTATAACTGGGGCTGGGTCAAGGAATCCCAAGTTTTTTACAAGTTGCTCGGCTGAACATGTTTCGAAGGGGGAGTGCACGCAAGTTGCCAGGACTGCAGCAGCAGGCGCTTCAATTTCTCGTTTCCAGCCGGAAGGTTGCTCGGGACTGGCATAGGCAAACAACTTCAATGAGTGGTGAGGCTAGTGACCAACCCTATACAGGCCGACGTTCAACTCCGTCCCCGCGGGTCGCGGAGCCTCCGGCTCCCTGCACTGCTGACGGCACTGCTGCTTGCGCTGGCTGGCCTGGGGGTGCCGGTTACGGCGTCGGCTGCCCCGGGTGATGTCGGGGTTGAGGGGCCATCGCATACGGGGACGGGGACGCCGACGGGTT
>JAPSIT010000109.1 GCA_031178585.1 Arthrobacter sp. | reverse complement strand
AGCTGAACATCACCGCAGCCCCCGGCATCATCGACCTCGGCGCGGCACCGAAGGGGCTGTTCTAAGTGCTGTATTCAAAAGCCACCCCCGAACAGAAGCGGGTAAAGCTGCGGGAGCTGCTCGCCTCCGGGACCATCCAGCAGTTTCCCGGCGCGTTCAACCCGCTCTCGGCCCGCCTGATCCAGGAGAAAGGCTTCGCCGGGGTCTACATCTCCGGCGCCGTGCTGGCCAACGACCTCGGCCTGCCGGACATCGGGCTGACCACGCTCACCGAGGTCGCCACCCGCGCCGGGCAAATCGCCCGCATGACCGACCTGCCCTGTCTGGTGGATGCGGACACGGGGTTCGGCGAGCCCATGAACGTGGCGCGCAGCGTCCAGGAACTGGAAAACGCCGGACTCGCCGGCTGCCACATCGAGGACCAGTTCAACCCCAAGCGCTGCGGCCACCTCGACGGCAAAAACGTCGTGGACCTTGAGACAGCCACTAAGCGCATCAGGGCGGCGGCTGACGCCCGGCGCGATCCGAACTTCCTGATCATGGCCCGCACCGACATCCGCGCAGTAGAGGGTCTCGAGGCTGCCCAGGATCGTGCGAAGGCACTGGTGGAGGCCGGAGCTGATGCCATCTTCCCTGAAGCCATGGCCACGCTGGAGGAGTTCAAAGCCATCCGCGACGCCGTGGACGTGCCCATCCTCGCCAACATGACCGAGTTCGGCAAAAGCGACCTCTTCACGGTGGACCAGCTGCAAAGCGTTGGCGTGAACATGGTGATCTACCCCGTGACCCTGCTCCGTAGTGCCATGGGCGCTGCTGAGCGTACGCTGGACTCAATCAGGGCCGACGGAACGCAGGAGGCACAGGTAGGAAGCATGCTCACCCGTGCGCGGCTGTATGACCTCGTGGACTATGAGGCCTACAACCGCTTCGATGCCGGCGTCTTCAATTTCCGGATTCCCGGAGCTGACTGACGCGCAATCCCGCAGGACCACCGGCCGCGGCAGCCGGTAATCGGACGCAAGAACGAAGGAGTTCAGCATGGCTGAAGAAGAGATCAAGAAGGGCCTCGCCGGCGTCGTGGTGGATTACACCGCCGTCTCCAAGGTCAACCCCGATACGAACTCACTGCTGTACCGGGGCTATCCGGTCCAGGAACTGGCAGCGCGGTGCAGCTTCGAGGAAGTCGCCTACCTGCTCTGGAACGGAGAGCTCCCCAACTCCGAGGAACTGGCTGCCTTTACCAAGAGGGAACGGGCAGGGCGGGCGCTGGATCCGGTGGTGAAGCAGGTGGTGGACGCCCTGCCCGTCACAGCGCACCCCATGGATGTCTGCAGGACAGCGGCCTCGGTCATGGGCGCACGCCACGAACTGGCCGAGGATTCCTCCCGGGAGGCCAACATGGCCAAGGCCGTAGACCTGTTCGCGGCCATGCCGGCTATTGTGGCGTACGACCAGCGCCGCCGGCGCGGCCAGCAGCCAGTGGAGCCGCGCGATGACCTGGGCTACTCCGCAAACTTCCTGTGGATGTCCTTCGGCGAGGAGGCCGTGCCGGAGGTTGTCGAGGCCTTCAACGTCTCGATGATTCTGTACGCGGAGCACTCCTTCAATGCCTCCACCTTCGCCGGGCGGGTCATCACGTCCACCCTGTCGGATCTCCACTCGGCAGTGACCGGCGCGATCGGAGCCCTCAAAGGGCCGCTGCACGGCGGCGCCAACGAAGCTGTGATGCACACCTTTGACGAGATCGGCATCCGGCCAGAGGAATCGCTCGAGGAGGCGGCGGCACGCGCCAGGGCTTGGATGGAACATGCGCTGGCCAACAAAAAGAAGGTGATGGGCTTCGGTCACCGCGTCTACAAGCACGGGGACTCCCGCGTCCCCACGATGAAGGCGGCCCTGGACAAGATGATCGCCCACTACGGCCGGCCTGAGCTGCTGGGACTCTACAACGGACTCGAAGCCGCGATGGATGAAGCCAAGGGGATCAAACCGAACCTCGACTACCCGGCCGGACCCACGTACCACCTCATGGGTTTCGACACGCAGATGTTCACCCCGCTGTTCGTCGCCAGCCGCATCACCGGCTGGACCGCACACATCATGGAACAGCTTGAATCCAATTCACTGATTCGGCCGCTGAGTGCCTACAACGGCATGGAGGAACGGCATTTGCCGTAAGTTTCCGCCTGCACTCTGCGGATGAAGTACGAGGCGGAAAGAGTACGACGCCGGGCCGGCCACCTTTGCAGGTGGCCGGCCCGGCGCCGTTGTAGCTGGTGGATGAACTGGTGCCTGATCAGGAAGTGATCTGCAGGCTTTGGATCATGACCTTCAGCTTCTGGTATTCGGGAGTCTGCATGTAGGCCCGTGCCTCTGCCATGCTGTCAAACTGTGGCTCAGCCGTGTCCTGCACGGCCCGGTCTGCGAAGGACAGCATGCCTTGCGGTGCACCCGAAACCACGGTGTACATGAGGCAGCTGCTTTGCGTTCCCCCGCTTGACCTGTCCACCAGACCTAGCTGATATGTGAATCCCTTGCCAACGGATGTCTGGTCCATGACCCGGTAGGAGAACCGCACGCCGAGCTGGACAGCCCAATCCGCTGTAAGGGACGACGAAGCGCTGTCCAGTTCGGTGATTGGGTAGGCCTCCGTGCAGGCGCCCCCCAGGCCTCCGGCAGTGCCGTGACGGAAGCTAGCCACGGTCTTGCCGGTTTCGTCAGATACCGAAATGCTGGATGCAGGGTAGTCCGGCGTTCCCGCGGGGACGTCCTTGGCTGTCCATCCCTCTGGGAGAACGAAGCTGGCATTGCCGTCCTGGCTGACAAAGCGCGCGCTCGGAGCCGGCTTGGCCGGCTGCGATTTGCCCGGCAGCAGCGCCAGAGAGATCAGCATGCGTTTGACGTCCTTGTACTCCTGCGTCTGCATGTAGGCCTTAGCGTCGGCGACCGAGTCGAAGGTGAGCGGAGCGTGTTGGCCGTCGGCCGTGAGCCATTCCGTGTCGCCGAAATGCACAAAGGGGACATCGTCCGGCCCCAGGATGCCGTTATACAAACCACACGTCGCCGCCTTCGGAGCCAGGTCCCCGTCAGCCAGTGCCAGGGAGCCGTAGACTTTGTTTCCCTGGATGATCCGGAAGACGAAAGCGGACGGTCCACGCGCGAACTCCCTGAGCTTGTCCGCCTTTTGCGGAATATCCACGACCACTGAGTCGAGGGTCTGGAACGGCTTGGGATCGGGGCAAACGGGGCCCCCCGTCGAGTCGTAGACCAGGCGAAGGGTGGACATGGTTTTGCCGGCGGCGTTTTTGATTTCGACGACGTTGTAGGCACCGCCTTGGATGGTCTGCGGAGCTTCGGACAGGGTCCAGCCCACAGGGTGTTCGAAGGTGGCCTGGCCTGTCGCGTCCGTAAAGGTCGTCCATGCGATTGGAGCGGCGGGGACCGGGGCTGACGCGGATGTTCCCGGAGCCGCGGGTGTTGGCGACTGCGTAGCTGACGGCGTCCCTGTTTCGGCTGCCGTGGGCGTCGCCGTCGGTGTTGCCGTGGCTGGGGACGGCACCGCCACGGTGCCTGCCGGAGCAGGAGACGGTGCCGAGACGAGGGCACCGAGGTTAGTGGTGACAAGCACCCCGGCCGTCACCGCAGCCGCCGTGAGTGTCAGTACACCGGCCAGCCGCGCCCGGCTGCGCCTGCGGTGGTCGAAGTTCAGCACCTCGGCGGACCGGCTGTCACTGAACACCGGTCCCTCCTTGAGCGCCTGCCGCAGGGCCGCTTCAGCATCGGGCCCGGCCGGTTCGCGGCGGACCGGGTCGGTTCCGGAAATCAGGCTCTGGATCGGATCCATGTCATGCCCCCATCTTCTGTGTCATCGCCCCGGCGACAACCGGCATTTGCTTGCGAAAGGCGGCCCTGGCACGGTGCAGCCGGACCTTTGCCGCTGATTCACTGCACTCGAGCACACGGGCGATCTCCGCCATCGTGAGTTCGTCCCAGTAGGCCAGCTGGAGGATGTCCCGTTCGCTG
>JAPSIT010000036.1 GCA_031178585.1 Arthrobacter sp. | reverse complement strand
TCCGACAACGGCGGCGAGTTCCTGGGGCGGACAGGCACCATCGCCACGCCCCACGGCGAGATCCAGACGCCGGCCTTCATCGCCGTCGGCACCAAGGCCACGGTGAAGTCGGTGCTTCCCGAGTCCATGGCCGAGCTCGGGGCCCAGGCGCTGCTGGCCAATGCCTATCATCTGTACCTGCAGCCCGGGCCGGACGTCCTGGACGAGGCGGGCGGGCTCGGTGCCTTCATGAACTGGCCTGGGCCTACCTTTACCGATTCCGGCGGTTTCCAGGTGATGAGCCTGGGCTCCGGGTTCAAGAAGGTCATTGACATGAAGTCCGTTGACCAGGCTGTGTCTGATGACGCCGTCGCCGCCGGGAAGGAGCGGCTCGCCCACGTGGACGACGACGGCGTGTGGTTCAAGAGCCACCTCAACGGGGACCGCCACCGCTTCTCGCCCGAGATCTCGATGCAGGTCCAGCACCAGATCGGGGCCGACATCATGTTTGCCTTCGACGAGCTCACCACGCTCCAGAACTCCCGCGGGTACCAGGTGGAGTCGCTGGAACGGACGCGGCTGTGGGCGCTGCGCTGCCTCGAGGAGCATTTCCGGCTGACCGCTTCCCGGGCGGGCAAGCCGTACCAGGCCCTGTTTGGCGTGATCCAGGGCGCCCAGTACGAGGACCTGCGCCGCAAGGCCTGCCGCGATCTCGGCGCCATGCCGTTCGACGGCTACGGGATCGGCGGGGCGCTGGAGAAGGAGAACCTCGGCACAATCGTCCGCTGGTGTAACGAGGAACTCCCGGAGGCCAAGCCGCGGCACCTGCTGGGGATCTCCGAGCCCGACGATATCTTCACGGCCATCGAAAACGGCGCCGACACGTTCGACTGTGTCTCCCCCACCCGGGTGGCCCGCAACTCGGCGTTCTACACCCCGACGGGCCGGTACAACCTCTCTGGGGCAAAGTACAAGCGCGACTTCGGTCCGCTGCAGGAGGGCTGCGACTGCTACGCCTGTGCCCACTATTCGAGGGCCTACATCCACCACCTGTTCAAGGCCAAGGAGATGCTCTCGGCCACGCTCATCTCCATCCACAACGAGCGCTTTGTGGTGAAGATGGTGGATGACGCCCGGCTTGCCATTGAGGACGGCTCCTTCTTCGACTTCAAGGCTGAGACCCTGGGCCGGTACTACGCCTGAGCGGGCTGCTTCCCCCCGCCGTTTCGACGGTTCCCCGCCCGCTAGACGCACGGGCGCATCGAGCCGGCAGGGAACCGTCGAGCCGGCTTTCCACATAGCCGATCCGGGGCCTGGAAGCCGGCGGTCGCGAAGCCGAGGCTGGAACCATGACACAGCTTCAGCTTCCCCTTGGCACCATGTGGCGCACGCAGGAACTGCTCAGCGCCGGCCTTCATTCGCGGGCCATCGCCAGCCTGACGCGCAGCGGGGACCTGGTGCGGCCCCGCCGCGGCTGCTACGTCCGCGGCAGCTGGTGGAATGGTCTGAAGCCCGGTACGCGCAGCCGCTACCTGATTCATGCACACGCACACGGGACGCTTACGACGTCGGGCGGAGGCTTTGTTTACAGCCACACCTCGGGCGCCCGCCTGCGTCGGCTTCGCTTGTGGAACGTCGACGACCGGATCCACCTGACGCAGCCCACGCGTCCGTCCGGAATTTCGCATGGCCGTGACGTTGTCGCCCATACTCGTGCCCTGGGCGCGGGCGACATCGGCTTCGTAGACGGGCTCCCCTGCACGTCACTTGAACGGACAGTCGTGGACTGCTGCCTTATGTTCAACCTTCGGCAGTCCATCATCCTTGTGGACCATGCCTGCCGGCTTGGCGCGGACCTTGAGGTTCTGCGGTCCCGCTGCAGTGAACTCGCGGGGCGCAACGGCGTAGTCGCACTGCGCGGGGCACTCGAACTGGCGGATCCGCGCTCGGAGTCACCCGGTGAATCCCTGACCAGGGAGTTGCTTCACCGGCTCGGGATCGAGCCGCCCGAACCCCAGTACGTGGTGCACACGCACCTGGGCGAGCATCGGCTGGACTTCGCCTGGCGCGAGAAGAAAGTGGCACTCGAGTTCGACGGCAAGGCCAAGTATTTCGACTACAAACCTGCCGCTGAGGTCCTGTTTGAGGAACGTCGGCGTGAAAAGGCGCTGGTGGAGCAAGGCTGGACCTTCATCCGAATTGAATGGAAGGACCTGTTCAACGAGGCGGAATTCAAGTACCGGGTGCTCCGGGCGCTTGGCCGTAGTCCCCGCGGTTAGCTTTCTCCGCCTCGGCACTCCCGCCGTTTCGACGGTTGCCCGCCGGCTCGACGCCACGCAGCATCGAGTGGGGCAGGAACCGTCGAAACGGCCCACTCGGGTCAGAGCGAGCCCGTACGCCGGCGGTGGCGGGCTAAGCTGCTTGCGTCACCACGCCGTAGCTCGGCTCGCGCTTCTTGATCCAGCCGATGACGAGGGTCGTCACCGGCACGAACAGGAACTCGACGAGGGTCTTGTAGAGGAATCCGACCACCACATAGTTCACGAACATGGCGAAGTCGCTGATGCCGATCACGGAGGCCGCTATGCTGCAGAAGATCAGCGTGTCCACAAATTCCCCGGCGACCGAGGAACTCATGACGCGCACCCACAGGGACTTCTCACCCGCGCGGGCCTTCATCTTTACCAGGATCCAGGAGTTGATGGTCTGGCCAGCGAGGAACGCCAGCAACGAGGCCAGCACGATCTGCGGTACCGGGCCGAGCGCGCCCTCCAGCGCGGCCTGCTTGGAAGCGCCGAACTCGTCGTCGAAACCCGGCAGCGCGATGATGATCCAATAACAGGCCGAGGCGAACACGGACAGCGCAAAGGTTGTGATGATCGCCTTGCGGGCCACCTTGAAGCCATACACCTCGCTGATGACATCACCCAGGATGTATGCCAGCGGAAACAGGAAGAACCCGCCGTCCGTGACGATCGGTCCGAGTGCCACGCCTTTAGACGCCCCAATGTTGGAGAGGATCAGCACTACGGCCATGACCGCGAGCATGATGCCAAAGTAGGGCGAGCCGATCGAAGCAAATTTCGGCGCCGCTGAGGCAGGGAAAGTCTTGGCGGAAGTCATCGGTGTTCCATTCATAGTGGTTCGCTCGGGCGGCCGGTTCCCTGGAACCACCGGCGGCCACCCGGCTGTATTAGCACTGGACCGGCCCGCCGGACTCGCCGCCGGAACCGCACCTATTCTCTCACCCGGGCCGAGGCCGTACCGGGAAGGCGTTCGCGTTAACGACGACGGCGGGTCGCCGGCTCCGGGAGCCGAAGTCCAGTAGCCGGCCACCCGCCGTCGTACGCGTCAGCGGACCTAGTGCCGCGATGCGTCGATGTTGCTCGTGGGTCCTCCTCAACGTGGACAGTCCCCGTGAACGGCAGAGGACCCCGTCCAAACTATGGGTGATGCAGCGCACACCTGCGCGGCGGGGCATTTCCTGACACTTCCTTAGGGTTTCCCGGCCCGCGCTTTCCCTCCCCGGAATCGCCTTACCTTCGGTGCCGCTTCGTCCGTGCGTGCCAGCATCGGAAGCCATCACGGGCACAAGGCAAAAAAGCGGAAGAAGGGGTAGTCTCCAAAGCGGGCAGACGGATGCGCGCCCGAAAACCAGCGACAAAGGAACCACGCCATGCAAGTGCTCATCGTCGAGGACGACGACGCCATGGCGGGTGCACTTGACGCAGCCGTGGTCTCCGCGGGTCATAAGGCGACCAGGGTGTCCCGGGGCGCTGATGCCCTCCTGGCCCACAGGAAGTCCGAAGTGATCCTGCTGGACCTGGGGCTTCCGGATATGGACGGCCTGGAAGTGCTGCGGAAGCTTCGCCAGGTTACCCCGTGCCCCATTCTGATCCTCACGGCACGGGACGATGAGCGGAGTGTGGTGCTGGGACTTCGGTCCGGCGCCGACGACTACCTCGTCAAGCCGGTCAAGCTTGTCGAATTGCTGGCCCGCATCGAGGCGGTCACCCGGCGGACGGGCCGGAGCGGTAGCCACAGGCAGCAAAGCATTGTGCTGGGGGACCTCGAGATCGACGTCGACCGGCGCGTGGTGACGCTGGCGTCCCGCGTGCTGCCCTTGACCGCCACTGAGTTCGACCTGCTTGCGCTGCTGGCCCGCCATGCAGGTTCAGTGGTCACCCGGGAGCAGATCCTGGACGCCTTGTGGGGGGATGCGTTCCTTGCATCGTCGCGGTCACTGGACGTTCACCTGACGGGGCTCAGAGCAAAGCTGCAACTGCCCGGTTTCATCATCAACGTCCGCGGCGTCGGTTACCGGATTGAGGCCGGTTCGGAGTGAAACTGCGTGTCCTGGGCGTCCTCAGCCTGCTGGCCGTGCTCATGGTCATCCTCGCCTCCAACGCCATCCTGACGTCCGCCAGCCGGGAGCTCACCCAGGAGCTCCAGATCAACCGCGTGGCAGCGCTCAACCGGTTCGCGCAGGTGGCTTATGACGCCGCGCTGGACGGCGACTCCACCCAACTTCAGCGAGAGATGGACAGGTACTCCGAGCTCTACGAAGAAGGAGTTCTGATCCGTCTCCAGGAGCGTACCCTGCACTCCGGCGGTCTCAGCCAAGACAGGACAGATGTCCGGGACGCGGTGGCGAGGGCGAACCTGAACCTCAGCGACACGACGCTTGCCCCTCTGCAGCCGTTCGGCAATGGCTCCGAGGTGATCTCCCGGTCCTTTGGCAGTGCCAGCCAGGTCCTTGGCGAGGCCGTCCTCGAAGTGAACCTGGACGCGGCCCGACAGAAACTGCGGGAGCGGTGGCTCGTCGTCGGGTTTGCGGCGTCTGCACTCGGGGCGGTGCTCCTCCTGGGCGCAGCGCGTGTGACCCGCTGGGTGCTGCGACCTGTCCATCGGCTGAACGCGGCCGTGACTGAGCTCGAAACGACGGGCCGGACCAGTCATCTTCCCGAGGACGGCCCGCCGGAGCTGAGGCAGTTGAGCCGTTCCTTCACGGCGATGGCGCAAACCGTCAGCCAAAGCATCGATTCGCAACGCCAGCTGATAGCGGACACATCCCACGAGTTGCGCAATCCCGTGGGTGCCCTGCGGCTGAGGATCGATCTGCTGCAGCTGGAACTGCAGACGGCCCGGGAACACACTGCGGCGGCGGGGGTACTGGCAGAACTTGAGCGGGTGGAGGAGATCCTGGACGGGGTACTGAAGCTGGCGGCGGCTGAGCATCGGGCCTTCGAGGACTCCGCACGTGGCCGCGCTTCCGGCCAGGCCCAGGATTCCGTGGACCCTTACCCGGTTCTGCAGGAAGAAACCGAACGCGCAGAACCGGCCGCCCGACGGGCCGGAGCGTCAATCCTGCTTGAGGAACCACCGGATCGTCCGCTGTCACTGGCCTGCAACGCCGCCGAACTCGCCCAGATGGTGGGTGAGCTCCTGAACAACGCGGTGAAGTACGCCCCCGGCGCCCGCATTTCCGTTGCCCTCCGAGAGCGCCCAGGAGCGGTGATAATCGAGGTTTCCGACGACGGTCCAGGACTTTCGGAGGATGAAAGGGCTGCTGCGACCACCAGGTTCTGGAGGTCGCAGCGGAACCGGGAGGTTCGCGGCAACGGCCTGGGCATGACCATCGTTGACAAGCTTGCGGGAGCCAACGGCGGCCGCCTGCTGCTGGCTGAAAATTCGCCGCACGGCCTGATCGCTCGCCTCGAATTTCCCTTCCCGACGACCCAGAATGGCCAGGAGCATCCGCATGGCTGACCCGACCGGCCCCCAAGGACTTCCGCCGCGAAGGACGGCCCTCAAAGCCGGGCTGGCCGCGGGCTTGGCAGGAGTTCTGTTGCCCGCTTTGAACGGGTGCACTTCGGAGAACCGTCCAGCCACTGTCACGGTGGCCGGGGGCGAGCCTGGGGGCTTCTACCTAGAGTTTTCCACGCTGCTCGCAGAGTCCCTGCAGCGTCACGGGGTGGCGGACCGTGCAATGGCACTGACCACCGGGGGCAGCCTGGACAACTTGGACAGTCTCCTGACCGGCAAGGCGACCTTCGCCGTCGCACTCGCAGACGCAGCAGCGCAGCAGCTGGCAGCCAAACGTCCGCCACGCGTCGGGATCGCCGCCCTCGGGAAGGTCTACGAAAACTACGTCCACTGCGTGGTCAGGAAGAACAGCGGCATCCGGGACTTCACCCAGCTTGCCGGGAGGACTGTCGCCGTCGGCCAACCCGGCTCCGGGACGTCGCTGATTACTCCCCGCCTCATCGAGGCCGCCGGGCTGAAGTCCTTCCCCGCCGGCGGCTCGACCGGCGGCTCTCCCGGTGGCGGGAAAAAGGTCACTGTCATGAATCTCGGGCTGAACGATGGCCTTCAGGCACTCCAAGCCGGGTCAGTAGACGCCTTGTTCTGGTCCGGAGGAGTGCCTACTGCGGCCATCTCCGCCGCCAACCAAGAAACCGGGCTCGGGTTCCTCGACCTCTCTGCGCTGATCCCGGCGATGCGGACACGTTACGGCATCTTCTACGACCGCGTGCTGATCCCCGAGGGCGGCTATGAAGGCACTCCGGCGGTGTGGACGGTGGGTGTGGCCAACCTGCTCCTGTGCCGAAACGACCTTGATGACCACACCGTGCAGAGGACGGTCGAACTGCTGGTGAACCATGCCCAGGAGCTCGTCCCGCGGTCCAGTCTCGGGGTTCAGTTCCTGAGCCCGGAATCCCTCATCAACACAGCCGGGCTGCCGCTGCACCCGGCAGCCGCGGCGGCCTACAGGAAGCTGCACGGCTAGCGCTGTGGCCGTCGTTTCGCTTGGGTGGCGTTCGATGGCAGACCTCGATCTCACCGCGGATCCGCGACCTTGCCCATGAACAGCGGCAGCCCCGTCTCTACATGGACGATCTGATAGTGGAATGGCCTGTCGAATTCGATGGTCCGGTCCGGCTGGGGCGGGGCGCTGGTGACCATGCCGTTGAATTGAGTCACGGCGGCAGCGACGGTGCCTTTCTCGGCGACGGTGATGTTGGCTGCCTGCGCAGCCTGCGTGATAGCAAAGTCCGGCTGAATCGCATTGAAGCCCACGGTGGTGTTGAGGGTATTGGTCATCCCCAAGGCTCCGAGAACCTCTCGGAGGTCGAAGCTGCACCTGTGGTCCCACTTTGGCAGTTGGATCTGGACGGTTTGCCGCTGCGCCGAGTCCATGACGCCGGCGATGTCTCGCAACTCCTCTGCTCTCAGCACTGTGCCCTTGGCGGCTCCAACGTCCGGCAGGACCAGCCGCATGACGAAGCCCTCGGCATAGGGAAGGTCAACGGCCCGCCAGCCCGGCCCCTCGGCATATTTGAGCTGCAGGAGGTTGTGCATGGCGGGGGAATTGATTTCTTCACCAGCTGCCGTGGTGAACGGCATATTCCACGTACTGCCAGGATCAAACGGCGACATCCACGCGGCCGCGAAATACAGGGTATTCAGGAGACTGAAGGTGTTCCGGCGGTCATATTCTGCCGGCGCTTTCGTGATACGGCCACCGGTGTTCTTCTCCACCCAGGCATCGATCGCAGGCTTGGTTACGGCCTCATCACTGAAGTTCACCGGATACACGCCCGTGCCGTAGTGCCGGGCCAACGTGTCCAGGTAGGCGGCACCGGTCTCCACCCCCCTGTCCACAAAGAGGCCGTTCGCCGAGTGCATTACCGGCTTCCGCGGCGGGTTCCGCTCGTCAACAGAGCCGGGATCGCCGTCGAACTCTTGCGGGGAAGCGAGCAACGCGTTCACCGCTTCGTCGCGCTTGAGCCGGGGAAGCTCCAGGACAGCGTCCATCTCGGCGGCCGTCTCGCCCGCGGCTCCCGCGCGGAACATGGCCAGTGCAATCAGCAGACCGCCGGGTGAGGCAACTACATTCCCGCTGGCGCCGTCGCCGCCGTCGGCCAGCAGTGCCTCCCCCAGCTTCAGCGCAGAGTCCCGGAGAATCATCAGCTCGGCGGGATAAGCAGCCCGGTGCGCAGCCTCGCGTGGCACGCCATCGGCCTTCAGGAGCCCGGGTTGCGGCGCAGAACATGCTGCCAGTGCCGCCACGGCCGCTGCCGCCACAAATTTTGCCACTCGGGTCCTCTTCATCGACGTCCTCGGACGGTCACCGGAATACTGTCTGCCCACAGTCAAGCACCAGGGTGCGACAGTATCGATGCCTGCCCGGTCACGGTTTGCCGTCGGTTTGGTCTCGGACTGCCCGGCTCTCCAGAACTGCGAGAGCGTCCGCCGGATCACCGCCAAAAGTGGGAGAGCGTCCGGCAAAACCCTGCCAAAAGTGAGAGAGCGTCAGTCAGCTACCCGAGTGCGCCTGCAGGAACGTGTACACCTCGGTCTCGTCCACGCCGGGGAAGGCGCCCGGGGGCATGGCCGCGAGCAGGTGGGAATGCGCCCGCGCAGAGGGCCACGCGTTGCCAGCCCACTCGGACGTTAAGGAGGCAGGCGGCCGCTTGCAGCACGTGGGGTCCGGGCAGTTGGACATCGCGCGGGCGGTGGTTTCCCGTCCGCGGAACCATTTCACGTGCTGGTACGGGACCCCGATGCTCAGCGAGAACTGCCCGCTGGCTGACCGTTCCGTGCGGGCAGTACACCAGTAGGTGCCCGACGGCGTGTCCGTGTACTGGCTGTAGGCGCTGAACTTGTCCGGCACATCGAACACGGCGCGGGAGGTCCAGGCCTTGCAGGACGGCTGGCCCTCGATCGCGCCGGTGTGATCCTGCGGGAAGTTCACGCCGTCATTTTCATAGGCCTTGTAGATGATCCCGCTCTGGTGGGTCTTCTGGAAATGGGTGGTGATGCCCAGATGCTTGGTGGCCAGGTTGGTGAAACGGTGGGCGGCGGTCTCGTAGGAGACGGCGAAGGCGTCGCGGATGTCCTCGACCGCGATTTCCTTCGCGGCCTTGGCTTTTTGCAGAAATTCCACGGTGGCCTGCTCGGGCAGCAGGAGCGCCGCCGCGAAATAGTTGGTCGCCACCCTTTGGGCCAGGAAATCGCCGTAGTTGCGGGGCGTCTCGTGGCCCAGGACGTAGTGCCCGAGGGCCTGCAGGAGCACGGAGCGGGGGTCGTGGTCCTGCCGCTCGCTCTGAGTCAGATAAATTTTGCGGTTCTTCAAATCGGTCACCGAACGGGTGGAATGCGGCAGGTCGCCCACGTGGTGGAGGGTGAATCCGAGGTGCTCTGCGATGTCTGCGATGACGTGCTGGCTTAGCGGCCCGGACGTATATCCCACCTCCTTGAGCACCTTCTGCGCCTCGGCCTCGTACTCCGGAAAATAGTTCCCGCGTTCGCGCATCATGGCCCGCAGCTCACCGTTCGCGCGGCGCGCTTCCTCCGGCGTCGCGACCTGCTCGTTCATCTTCCGTTCGAGCTCCTGCAGCAGCCCCACTTGGGCCTCCAGGACATCCATCGGCAACCGCGAGCTGATGCGGATTTTGGGCAGGTTAAGGGACTCGTAGAGGGGTCCGCGCTGATAGCGTTCAAGCTCGATTTCCAGGCCCGCCCGGCGGCTGGGCGGCTCGGCTCCCAGCAGCTGGTCAATGCCAACGCCGAGCGCCCCGGCCAGGTGCTGCAGCAGCCCGAGTTTTGGTTCCCGTTTGCCGTTCTCGATCAGGCTCAGCTGGCTCGGTGCGGTCCCGACGGCGGCACTCAGGTCATCGAGGGTCAGGCCCGCCTGCTTGCGCAGGTGGCGCACACGGCGCCCCAGCGCAATCACGTCCAGTTCCGCCGTCGGCGGGGACGACAGCGGCTGTGATACTTCCCTGTTCCAGCTTGAAGGCGACATTTCTGAAGAATACGTGAAGAAGCGCACTTCTTTCCAGCTTTTTCCTCTAGAAAGCGCTTTGGAAGTGCAGAAAAGTAGGTGTCACGAAGGAAAACCCCTCCGGAAGCTGGCCGGACCTGCAAGGGCGCAGGACGGTCAGCCCGGAAAAACTTCCCGGAATGGCCCGGGAGCTAACAAGGAGACAAAGATGACTGCAGCATTTGAGCCCACCCAGCAGACGCCCGAACAGCAGGCTGCCGCCCTGGAGCTCGAGTGGGCTGCCAACCCGCGTTGGGAAGGCGTCACCCGGGACTACTCAGCCTCCGACGTCGTCCGCCTCCGCGGCCGCGTTTCCGAAGAGCACACCCTCGCCCGCCGCGGTTCGGAGAAGCTGTGGAAGCAGCTCACCGAAGAGCACGCCAACGGCCAGTACACCAACGCCCTCGGTGCCCTCACCGGCAACCAGGCCGTGCAGCAGGTCAAGGCCGGCCTGCGCGCCATCTACCTTTCCGGCTGGCAGGTTGCCGCCGACGCCAACAACTCCGGCCACACCTACCCGGACCAGTCCCTCTACCCGGCCAACTCCGTCCCCACCGTCGTGCGCCGCATCAACAACGCCCTGCTCCGCGCCGACCAGATCGAATTCTCGGAAGGCGTCCAGACCGTTGAGGACTGGCTGGTCCCGATCGTCGCCGACGCCGAAGCCGGCTTCGGCGGACCCCTGAACGCCTACGAGCTGATGAAGTCCATGATCCAGGCCGGCGCCTCCGGCGTGCACTGGGAGGACCAGCTCGCCTCGGAGAAGAAGTGCGGCCACCTCGGCGGGAAGGTGCTGATCCCCACCCAGCAGCACATCCGGACCCTCAACGCCGCCCGCCTGGCCGCCGACGTCGCCGGCACCCCGTCCGTCATCATCGCCCGCACCGACGCGGAGGCAGCCACCCTGATCACCTCCGACGTCGACGAGCGCGACAAGGAGTTCATCACCGGCGAACGGACGGCGGAGGGCTTCTACAAGGTCCGCAACGGCATCGAACCCTGCATCGCCCGCGCCAAGGCCTACGCCCCGTACTCCGACCTGATCTGGATGGAAACCGGCACCCCGGACCTGGAACTCGCCCGCACGTTCGCCGAAGCCGTCAAGGCCGAGTTCCCGGACCAGATGCTCTCCTACAACTGCTCCCCGTCGTTCAACTGGAAGAAGCACCTGGATGACGCCACGATCGCGAAGTTCCAGCGCGAACTCGGTGCGATGGGGTTCACGTTCCAGTTCATCACCCTGGCCGGCTTCCACGCCCTGAACTACTCGATGTTCGACCTCGCCCACGGCTACGCCCGCGAAGGCATGAGCGCCTACGTCGAGCTCCAGGAAAAGGAATTCGCCTCCGAATCCCGCGGCTACACCGCCACCAAGCACCAGCGCGAAGTCGGTACCGGCTACTTCGACGACATCGCAACCGCGCTCAACCCGAACGCATCCACCCTCGCCTTGGTCGGATCGACCGAAGAAGGCCAGTTCCACTAATCCCCGGCCGCCCCAGCCCAAGGTGAGCTGTCAACTCCGCTCACCGGAAGGCACGACGGCGGACTGCACCCAAGTGCCCACCCCTGGCCGGAAAAGGCGATCCGGAAGCGTGCGTAAAAGGGGCCCCATGCCCCGGCTTGGCCGAGCTCTGCGAGGCCCTTGCCGGGCATGGGGAATAGCACGCGGAGGATTGCCTTTTTCGGCCATCCCGGCACCAGCTGCCGCACCACCGTCAACTTGCTTCTTCTGAGGAGAGAATTGAAATGAACAGCTTCACCGACAACTTCACGATTAACGGGATCACCCTGACCGCCCAGCCTATTTGTCGGCAGGGCGAGGTGCTCACGCCGGACGCGCTGGCGTTCGTCGCGCAGCTGCACCGGGCCACTGCCGGGCGGCGGGAGGAGCTGCTCCGGGCCCGCCGGGCGCGTCGGGACCAGATCGCCGCAGGCCAGGATCCGCGCTTCCTCCGCGAGACCGAGTCCGTGCGCAACGACCCGAACTGGCGCGTCGCTCCCCCGGCCCCTGGTCTGGAGGACCGCCGGGTGGAAATCACCGGGCCCGTGGACAAGAAGATGACCATCAACGCATTGAACTCCGGTGCGAAGGTGTGGCTGGCGGACATGGAGGACGCGTCCACGCCGTCGTGGCGCAACGTCATCCAGGGCCAGCTGAACCTCGCGGACGCGCTGGAGCGCCGGATCGACTTCACGTCGCCGGAGGGCAAGGAGTACCGGCTGCGCGCGGCCGAGGAACTGCCCACCATCGTGGTCCGGCCCCGCGGCTGGCACCTGCCCGAGAAGCACATGCTCGTCAACGGCGAACCGATCGCCGGCGGCATCGTGGACTTCGGCCTGTACTTCTTCCACAACGCCCGCCGCCTGCTGGCCCAGGGCAAGGGCCCGTACTTCTACCTGCCCAAGATCGAAAACCACCTCGAGGCCCGGCTGTGGAACGATATCTTCATCCTGGCCCAGGACCTGCTCGGCATTCCGCAGGGCACCATCCGGGCCACGGTGCTGATCGAAACCATCGCCGCCGCGTTCGAGATGGAAGAAATCCTGTACGAACTCCGGGACCACGCATCAGGCCTGAACGCCGGCCGCTGGGACTACATCTTCTCCCTCATCAAGAACTTCCGCACCCGCGGGCCCCGGTTCGTCCTGCCGGACCGCGGCCAGGTGACCATGACCCAGCCCTTCATGCGCGCCTACACCGAACAGCTCGTGCGCGCCTGCCACAAACGCGGCGCCATGGCCATCGGGGGCATGGCCGCCGCCGTCCCCAACCGCAAAGACCCTGAAGCGAACGCCAACGCCTTCGAGAAGGTCCGCGCCGACAAAACCCGCGAAGCCAACGACGGCTTCGACGGCTCCTGGGTTGCCCACCCCGATCTGGTTCCGGTGTGCCGCGAGGTGTTCGACTCTGTGCTCGGTGACAAGCCGAACCAGATCGAGCGCCTGCGAGAAGACGTCACCCCCGACGACCGCGCCCTCATCAACGTAGCTGCCACGGTGGGCACCATCACCGAACAGGGCATCCGGAACAACATCGAAGTCGGCATCCGCTACATCGAATCCTGGCTCCGCGGCAACGGCGCCGTCGCCATCCACAACCTCATGGAAGACGCCGCCACCGCGGAAATCTCCCGCTCGCAGCTGTGGCAGTGGATCTACTCCCGCGCCATCACCGACCACGGGGAGATCATCACCAGGGAATGGGTGGAGGACATGCTGGACGAGGAATTCGCCCGGCTGGAGCGCTTCGACGGAGACCGCTTCACCGATGCCCGTGACATCTTCGAGGAAGTCACACTCAGCGACAAGTTCCCGAGCTTCCTGACGGTTCCGGCCTACGCCCGGTACCTGCACGAAGCCCGTGCGGGCATCGACGCCACGGCCGAGGCCATCGAGGACGAGCTCGTCGCCGCCTAAGAAGCGACCCCAACTTCCGCTCCGCCGGGCTGCCACGCCTCCGCAACAGCACCCCCGAAATCCGGGGAGGCAGCCCGGCAGCGGAACCCACCCCTGTAGCGCGAACGGACACTTGAGGCCCTTATAAGAGGGGCTTAAGTGTCCGTTCGCGCTTCTCGGGACAGCGGACGCCGGACATGCTGCCTCCGGTACCCAACCTTCAGACTGCGCGGATCGAAGTAAGTTCATAGACCAAGGCCGAGCTCATCGCGGGTCCGCGGCAGGTCAGCTGGCACGGCGGGGCGCGGTGGGCCTGCAGTTCGACGTCGACAAGCGCCGGATGAGGCGGGCGGCCGGTGATGCGGATCCGCCAGTGATCGCCGTCCCGAAGGGTTGCAGCAACCACATAATCATTCCTGCCTGCAGGGCCGAAACGTCTGAGCGTGGCTGCGACAGCGGCCTGCTGCGGCGGGAAGAGATCTGTGTATCCGCGCAGATACTCCCCGTGGATCCGGCCGCCAAGGTGCTTTTCTATCGTAGCGACGGACGACTCAGCATCCAGACGGCCGTAGTAGACCCCGTCCGGCGCGACAACGACGTTGGCTGCGAACCTGTCACCGCCCACGTGCGTGCATTCCCACACCAGCTCCGGCCAGCGTTCACTCAGTGCACGTCCCACTGGCCGTCCGCGCACGGCACAGCATTGGTCGTGTTGGCTGTGCGCGCAGACCAGGATGACGGGCGGATGGCCGAGCTCTCCGGGGATGCTGAGGGCTGTGGCAATCTCCGCCAAATCCTCGTCATGGCTCCACGTTCCCCATTGCTGACGATAGGCGCCGGAGTTCTCATGGCGCAGTACGGCCCAACGCTTGTGAGCCTGACGCCGGCGGCGGCCGGGCCGCCTCACCAGCAGCACCCTCGCCCGCGCCGCCTGCGCGGCGGAGAGCACGAGTGTTTTGGTCTCAGGCTCCAGATCAAGACCCTCGAAGCCGTCGGCCGGCCATCCGCCCGGATACTCGATGAGAACCCAGACGACGCCGTGCGACGCCGTGCCGGCAATCGGGTCGCCGCGCAGTCGGGCGCCTTCAGAGCAGAAGAAGCGTTCCGTGGCAGCCGGTATGGCGAAGTCACTATTCAACGGGAACGAGGACCCCTGCGCGCAACAGTCTTTCGACGAGTTCGACACCGAGATCATTCGCGGTGTGCCCCTCCCCGTCGAGCAGGCGCGTCACAGACGGCAGATCGGTCTCTGGGAAGTCGAACCAGCCCACCCGCGTAGTCAGGCGCGGGCCCTCCAGCCGTGCGTCCAGTGCACCACGAAGCCGCACCACAGACTCGGGGCTGAGTCCGTCGACGGCCGCAAGCTGGGCCAGCGGTCCCAGCGGCGCCGGGCGTCCCTGACCTCGCCGGGTGTGGTGGAACAGCTGAGTGGAATCAGCCTCAGCTACGGCAGCGGCGAGGCGCTCACGGACGGTGTCGATCTCCGAGCCCGGTCCGTCGACGCCCAAGGGCAGCGTACGGCGCATCTCGGGATCGTCGCACAGCAGTGCAAGCGCGGCCTGCGCGAGCTGCTCGGCCAACGCGTAGCGGGTCCAGCTGTGGACACCGAGCGTGAGATGGATGGACACCTCGCCCTGCGCCTGGGCGGCATGCAACCAGCCCCGCGGCAGGTAAAGGGCATCCCCAGGCTCAAGGACGGTATCGATGTAGGCCTCGCCTTTCGCGGCCTCGGCGACAGTGGAGCGGCGATCCGTCCAGGGTTGATTACGCAGTGGGTCGGGGTGAACCGGCTTGTGGATGATCCAGCGCTTGGTCCCCGCGATCTGCAGAACGAAGACGTCGTGGACGTCGTAGTGATCGTCGAACCCACGGTTCTGAGGCGGGGTGATGTAGGCATTTGCCTGCACCGGATGTCCGAGCTCGGTGCTCAGCTTGCTGCTGAAGTCAGAAACCGGCTCCCATGTGCGGTGCAGAGCCTGCAGGACGAGCGTGGAGCCGTCGGCGAATTTGCGCCAAAGAGCGGTGTCGTCGAGCTGGTCAGAAATGCTGGCGCCGACGCCGGCGGGGGACGTGAATGACGAGTCGGGAAATGTCGTGCCACCCTTGGCGACGCGGAGGAAGGGTGTGCGCAACCCACGGCGCGAGATCAGTTCGTCGACGGCCGCAGCCGAGAACAGGTCGGAGAAGTCGCTGGCGCAACGCGTGAGCAGCGCAGTGCGCCCCCAGATATCGCCGGCGAAACTCTCACGGCCGATGTCAATCAGACGTGTTTCCAGGACCCCGGCGCCTTCCATGGCGCCGGGGTCCTGAAAGTCAGTCCGGGTGGTGCTCAAACTCAGATGCCCCCGCCGGCACCGCTGTCAGCTCCCCCGTCGGCACCCCCATCGGCACCGCTGTCAGCTCCCCCGTCGGCACCCCCATCGGCACCGCTGTCAGCTCCCCCGTCGGCACCGCTGTCGGCACCGCCGTCGGCACCGCTGTC
>JAPSIT010000035.1 GCA_031178585.1 Arthrobacter sp. | reverse complement strand
ACCCCGAGTTGCTGGACCTGGAGAATGTGACACTCGTGCCGCACCTCGGCTCGGCCACCGTCGAGACGCGCACCGCCATGGCAGTACTCGCTGCAGACAACACGCTCGCCGTGCTCCGCGGCGAGCAACCGCCCACTCCGATCGGTTAGACCCGACAAGCGCGCACAGTAACCTGAATAAATGAGTCCGAGCCTCGTCCCGAAGGACGAGGCTCGTACTCGTTTATGTTCCGCAGCCGCCGCAAACCCAGGCATCATGACATGGGTTCGGATGCGCAGATTCTGTGGAGCTAAGGGCTCCGCATGAGTAGCTCAGGAGATCACCGGTGGCTTTCGACATCACGTGTCTTCCGCGCATGGGCCCATTCTGACCCACGGAAAAGTGGCTGCTGACTTGCGCGCTGCCCTGGCCAGGGAAGACACTTCTTGACGCCGTGGAGCGGCTGGAGGAATCTTTGCCCCATGAAAGCAGAGGAGCGGCGTACAGCGATCGGGTGGCTCGGCTGGACCAGCGGGCTATTCGTATTGCTGCTGTTTTTTGCTCTCGTGGACCTGACTGTTCCGCTGTTCTTACAGTCGCGACCGGAGTTCTACGAGAGCTACCTGCTGGAGACGGGGTGGGGTGTCCTGTTCACGTTCTTCGTCGGGATACCATTCTGCGTCCTCGGTTCGCGACCTGAGAGTGTCTCAGCAGCCTTGCTTCCGGTTGTAGCGGCCACCGCCGTGCTTGCTGCAGCGGTAGCGTCCGCTCAGCCCACACACCTGGCGATAACTGCGGGTCTGCTGGCCCCGACCGCCGTTATATTCCTATTCGATCGGAGAGCAGCACTCGAGGTAGTGCGGACGGCCTGCAGGTTCCACTGGCCCACGCTTGCCTTATCGATAATCGCCCTTCCAGTCGCCGCCTTGTTTGCCTCCGAGATGGCCGCGGCAGCGCGGGAGGGACGGGATCCCGTCGATCTCACCTATGAATTCGACCACTGGCCGATTCAGGCTGCCGCAGCACTTGTGATCCCTTTGGCCGGAGCCATGCTCTCTTTCAGGCTTCCGGGGTGGCGCCTCATGGTGTTCCTTGTCGCCGCAGGCACTGCATGGTTCGGAACCGTGAGCATCATCTACCCGGACCATGCGGGAAGCCTCGGCACACTCACCGGCTGGGCCGCTCTTATTTGGGCGGCAGGGCTCGCCGCTTCGGCATTTCACAGATCCGCGCAGCGCGCACGTTCCCTCCGTCCGGGGACAACGTCACCAGGGGTCCCCTAGTGCGTGTCTCCTAAATTCTGGGCTCCTTAGCCGCGATGCTGGGTGCGTTCTCGTACTTCTGTTTCGATGACGCTGGAGCGCGTCGCCGGCATGATGAAGCCGCTCGAAACCGCGGTGCCGGTCCACCACAGCAACACCGACCCCGGCCTGGTGTTCCGCGCCCTCAACGATACTGTCCGCGATGCACATGCCCGACCGGACACCGGCTCCTACGACCTCGATGAGGACGACGACCCTGTGGCCGAGCTGGTGCAGCTGTGCTCTGAGAGCGGCCTGGAGTCCGTGGACTTCGGGCCCTACGACGCGCCCGGGGAGAAGCCCTTCGCGGCCAGCACCGTCCTGGACGTCTCGGACCAGGTCCAGATCACCGTGTGGTCTGACTCCGATGGCATGGACTAAATCGATGTTGCCGGACGTGTGCAGCGGACGAACGCACCGAAACTGGCAGTGCCGGCCGAAGACCGACGTCCCCGAGGGCGCACGGGAGCACATCCGGCACGCCATTACCCACCTTCACGGGATGGCGCATTTGGCAGACGCCATCCTGGAGGTCAGGGCGCAGGAAGCCATCAATTTCGTGGACGCAGGAAAGAAGTGGAGCCCGTCCCGGACGAGGTGCAGTACGAGATGATCTGCAGCACCATCGATGATGCCATCACCGGGCTGAACGGCACGGCACGGCTCTACACCGGCGCCATGCGGTCCTAGCTTCTACCCAGCGGGCGGATCACGATGTTGCCTGGACCCTGTCAACTCAGGACCCGCCCAGCTTCGCGAGGTACTCGGCAAGGGCATCGAGGATCGGTACCTGCCCCTTCGCCAGTTTGCTGCGGGCCTCGGACTCTCTGAACCATCTGGCATCGTCGATTTCGGGAAATTCCCGGACAACACCGGAACCCTTCGGCCATTCCAGCGGGAACGTGTTGCTGGTGATGTGCTCTGGCCGGAAATCCGATTCGGCGGCAAAAGCGGTGATGACCTTCCTCGAAGGCTGGCGGAAAGCGCCCAGCTCAAGGTAGTCCGCCTGCGGCGCCGGCGTCCCGATTTCTTCGGCGAACTCCCGCAGCGCGGCCACCAAAGGGTCCTCCCCGTCGAGGTATATTCCCTTTGGAATTGTCCAGGCGCGGGTGTCCATGCCGGTCCAGTGAGGGCCACCATTATGAGCGATCCAGACCTCCAAGTGCCCTTCCGGGCTCCGCCGGTACAGCAGAATGCCAGCGCTGTGAACTGTCATATGCCCTCCACACCCAAGGCTATAGAGATTGCGGGTTCTTGTCCTGCAATGGCGGGTGGCGGCATCCTGCAGTGCCAAAATGAATCGCCTCAGTTGTTGAGTGCGGCATAAAATCAACTACGCGAAAGCGCCCTGCTCGTGGGCGAGGATGGCCTCGATCACCGGGGCCGGTCCTTCGATCCGGTACACGTCGATGGGTCTCGCCGCGGGATGGGCGTTGTGGCCCTCCAGCCGGGGCCGGGCCTGATCGGGGGTGAATACCCGTAGAAGGTGTGCGGTCAGAAACTCCAAGTCCTTCAGATGGAGTAGGTTCTCTTCGTCCGGTGCCCGCGTCGATGTCATTGCGGGCGTAGACACCGCTCCCCCGTCTGCTGGTCCTCCCGCGGCCGGGGATCCAGCCGCCAGTTGATCCCCGCCCGGTCCAAGTCCATCAGTTTCGCCCCGTCAATGCCGACCCCGGTCACGGCCGCGAGGCGCTTGTCTAGGCGCATCAGCACCGAGAAGTGCGTGTACCGCAGCCGGACCGTGCCCGCGGCGGCCAGACTAGGCAGCGCACGCGTGGCACAGGAAGTTCTCATCGAAGCCTTCCCGGCCGGCAAGGTCCTCAATGGCAGGCCTTGCCTCACAAAACGCAACGGCACCCATCGCACGCCGATTCTCACAGTTTCCATCGCCACGGCTACCGTCGCAAAGACTTCTCTGAACCAGGAATGACCAGCGAGATGCGAGGTGGAGTCGCTACCGCCTGCAGCATTTTCACTGAGGAACTGCGAAGAAGCTTTTCGGGTCGTCTGCGCCGAGCAGGTCGTGGTGAAACACGACGGCGTCCACCGGCCGTGTGTCCACGAACAGGACCGCGACGGTGCGCGAGTGGACGATGGTGTAGCGGGTAAAGCCGTCCACCCAGGAATGGATCCCGGTGTACTCCTCAGTGAAGAAACCGTCGCCGAGGAGTCCCCGCTCCTCGAGCAGGCCGTGGACAACATTCCAGGCGAGATCCATCAGGTCGTGGATTGCCGCTTCCACTGTTGGAGCCGTCATGCGGCCATGATCCCACCAGCCACGGACAGGGTGGTGGAGCGGTCTGGCGTGTCGTCATCTCCGTCAGACGCTATGCCGTTTGGGGTCGCATTGCTTAGTGCGCATGATGCCCAGCCTGTCGACTGGCTCTCCGTTCCTGGCGTCGCTCACGCTTCTCGTCGCGGTCTACACGCGACAGCAGCACCAGGATCGCTAGGACCCAGATGACAAGAAGCACAAACACCAAAGCAATCGCTTCTTGGCCGCCCATACAGCAATTTTAGGTCCGGAGGGGTATAAAGGCGCCCGGAAATCAAGCTGTTGCTAGGCCAGCCGATCCGACGCAGGCAGGCAGTTCTACCGGATTCGACTTCGGTCGCGGCGGAACCGCCTTCGCCGGTGAGCCAGCCGCCGCGCTGGTGTTACCCGGTGCAACCGCTGGGCCGCCCGTTCCGCTGTCCGTTCCTGACGGCGGGCGCGCCTTTCGGGGCGGCCCAGCCCCGACAGCAGCACCAGAATCGTTCCCGCCCACATGATAGCCATCGCAAACACCAGTGCGATCGCTTCCTCGGGGCGCATGAACCAAGTTTACGCGCCAAGAGTGATCTAAGCGGGGCGACCACTGGAAGGACGCATGCTTCCGTATGCGAAGGAACCAGCTGGAATATCTACCGGAACCAGTCGTGTGATCCATCAGCTCAGCGCTGGAGCCGGACCGCCTCCACGACGTCGTCCTCGTACAGGCAGTGCACCGTGGCCTGCCAGGATTCGTAGCGCCCGTAGTTCCCCCAATCCAGGATGAACTCCCAACCCATCTCGAGCTCGGTCCGCAGGTCCTCCGGCCAGCGCCGGTACCCCGCCCCACGCGCCGTCCCGGCGGCGCTGATCCGGGCATCGACCTCCTCGAACGCGCGCTCCAGCCGGGCGCAGTACTCCTCGTCGCTCTCACGGGGATTTCGATGAGCAGCGGACTCCTGTTTAGGCGGCATGCCAGTCACCGAACTGCGAGAGCAGCACCCGTTCGCGGGGAACCGTGCAGGTCAGCAGAACCTGTCCCGGTGGACTGCCTGCAGAGCTCCACGAGATCCTGCCGCCTGATCTGCGCCCAGAACCAGACCGCCCGTCACCCTTGGTGGGCAGCGGCGCCGCCCCTGGAAGGGGCCCGAGGCAGGTTGTCCCCGTGCACGGGAAGCGTAGCGCATGCTATCGAGACGTCGCCGGGTTACTCGAGCCCAAATCGCGCGCCGAGGAGTTTTCCGCACCGCGCCCCGGTTCAAATACGGCCACCGGCAGTTTTAGCGGCTAAGACGAGGCATCAGCATCGGAGCCCTCGGCACCGGGCAGAGCCGTGTTGCTGGCCGTGGGCGCGCCCATGCCCGCTTTTACCTGGTGTGGGCCGGCGGCGGAGGGCCGGATGTCAAAGTCGAAGATCGCAGTGGGCAGGTAGACGGTGGAGCACGAGTTCGGGATGTCCACGACGCCGGAGAGCCGGCCTTCGATCGGAGCGGCGCCGAGCAGCAAGTACGCCTGCTCTGGGCTGTAGCCGAACCGGGTCAGGTAGTCGATGGCGTGCAGGCAGGCCCGCTGATAGGAAAGGTGCGAATCAAGGTACTTCTGCTCACCGTCCAGTGTCACCGATGTTCCAGAGAACGCGAGCCATTCGCTGAACCGCGGATCCACGATGCCGGGCATGAAGATCGCGTTTTCGCTTACCCCGTAGGTGTCCATGCCCCCCTTGATTAGGTCGACCCGCAGATCCAGGAAGCCGCCCATTTCGATGGCGCCGCAGAAGGTTATTTCACCGTCACCCTGGGAGAAGTGAAGGTCACCCATGGAAAGGTTCGCGCCGTCCACAAAGACCGGATAGAAGACCCTGGTGCCCTTCGAGAGGTTTTTGATGTCCTGGTTACCGCCGTTTTCGCGTGGAGGTGCGGTACGGGCCGCTTCCCCGGCCACTCGGTCGAATTCGGATTCCGGCAAGCTACCCAGGACGGCGTGCTCAGGATTTGGAGGCAACGCGAGTGGTGGAACCCGGTTTGGGTTGGTGGCGATGAGGTCCCCTTCGCGCCGGTTCCATTTGGCCAGCAGTTCCGCGGACGGGGCTGTGCCCATCAGTCCGGGGTGGATTAGCCCCGTGAACGAGACTTCCGGAACGTGCCGGGATGAAGCAATCTGACCGGTGAAGTCCCAGATGGCTTTGTAGGCGTCCGGGAACTGCTCGGTGAGGAACCCGCCACCGTTGTTCGTGGCGAAGATGCCGGTATAGCCCCAGCCCTGTCCGGCCAGCGGCCCGGAGTCCTCCTGCGGGATCGGCCCTACATCAAGAATGTCCACTATCAGCAGATCGCCCGGCTGTGCCCCTTCGACGGCGAAGGGTCCGCTGAGTTTGTGGACGGTCAGCAATGGGGCGTTGAGAATGTCCTCGGCCGAATCGTCATTGACGATCGCGCCGTCGAACCACTCGCGGCAATGCACACGGAAAACATCGCCGGGCCTGACCGTTGCCACAGGCGGGATCTCCGGGTGCCATCGGTTGTGACCGATTTTCTCCTGGTCCTCAAATTTCTTCGAAGAGTCAAGCGGGAAAATTAGCTCGGGCATTTCGTCTCCTGTGATCGAATCTCGTCCTGTTATGGTCGCGGAAGCTTTTTATGTAACGGATTAGTCGTGTAGTGTTGCGTGTTCTTTCTCTTCGTCCCCGGTAGTTCCATAATGACCTGAGGCTGGTGGGCGCTGCGTTTGGTGGCGTCGATCAGTCGGAATTCAGCGGAGCCGCTGCGTGAAAGGTAAGGGGTGCTCATTTTCCGTGGAGCGGGTTGCTGGCATGAGGGGCAAGGCGAAGAATCAGTTGCTTCACTCATCGCGCAGATCACCTCGAAAACCGAACATTGCGGGCACCGGTACTCGTAAATGGGCATGGACGGTTCCTTTCCTGGTCCGGCCGCTAGGCTGCAGAGGCCGCTGCAGTGTCTTCCGCAGCCCTACGGTGGGGCAGGCCCCGGCGGGCCAGGAAGAATGCCACCGCCAGGGACACTGCGCCCAAGGCTGCGACGACCAGCGCATTGGTGGTATTGGTCTCATATCTGTCAAGCAGCAGGAAGAATGCCGGGATGGTCGCGGTCAGATGGCTGACAAAGATCGTGAACCAGCCTGTCGCGAGGGTCAGTGTCTCTTTGTGCAGGCCAAGAACGAGGAAGAACAGGAACCAGAGCACGGCCCAGATGAGCCAGATCGAGCCGAACACAGGATCATCCACGGAAGTGAACTGGAGAACACCGATGGCCACGGCGCAGGCGGCCACGAACAGCGAGAACCAGCCCAGCCCCTCCCCGCTGACCCCGGTAACCTGAAGGATCCCCACGTATAGATAGGTGAAACCGAAAAGGTAAAGCCCAGCGGCACCGAAAATAATCGATGGGTCATTATTTGCCTGTAGCAGAATGATCGTCGGGAAGACCACCTGCATGATTCCAACGAAAAAGTTGAGAATTGCCGCTGATTTGCCCGGAATCAATCCGATCAACATCAAGCCGTTGATAAAGAGGACGGCTCCAACGTACAGTAAACCGACACTGCCCATGTTCGCTCCATTGCGATACAGGTGATGATTTTGTGAAGAGCTCGGTTGATGCGAAATCGGTTGGCACGAAATCGTAAAACGCCACGGGATCGGAGGAATAACCGACCATTAGCTGGTTATGCCACAGCCTACTTTGGGAATTTCTTTCATGTCAACGGTTCGCGTTGACTCATCAAAGATGCCTGCACCGCTGGATTGAAAAATCATTTATGTGCTCGCTTAGGTGTGTGTGTCTCCTCGGCCTCATTCCCCTGCTTTCCGGCGATGCACGCCGCACCAAGTTGGCGTCAGGCGCTCACGTCACGCCGAAGGACGAGCGGTTCCTCACCTCCCCCGTCCCGGGATTGGTCCACATCGTCAGCGTCCGCGTTCCGCTGAGCGCCTGGAGATCGCTGGCCATTTTTCTCTTCAGCATCCTGACCGCGGCCTACTACCAGGGGCGTTGGACCAGATCCAAGCCATAACCCGAATCATGCGCGACCCATAGTTTGGGAGTGCGTCTACGCTTCTCTTCGGGATCCCGAACCATCAGCAGCTGATCGGCCTCGCGGCCCATGCGGGGACTTTGCCACCACGTTCAGGGACGCTTCCGGACCGGAGTGCAAGAGGGGCGCGTTCCGGTACTTCCCGGGCGGTTTCTGGGAAGTCAGCATTGACGGCACTTTCCGGTTCCTCCAGTCGCCGTGGGGCGGGCGCGCTGAGCTGAAAGCTGGTCTTGTCGAGGACGCACCTGGAAGGAGCACCCCGCCCCGCCGCCCTCCATGGTCTCTCGTGCTGCCGCGGTACTCGACCTTCCTGGGCCGGGAAGATGGTGATTGCAAGTGGACGCCAGCCGGCCCCTCCTGGAGGAACCCGGAACGCTGACCGCGGCGCTCACCAATCTGGAGGACCCCCAGCACAGGGGCACCCCGACCGTCAGTACGGACACCTACACGATCACGTCGGTCGACCTGGGCCATATGGTGCAGACGCTCGCCATCACCCGTACCGATCCCAGCGATGACGACCTGGCAGCCTTGGAGAACATCAAGGCCAGCGTCAGGGGAGGCGGCTGACCTCCGGTTCAGGGATAAACAGCAAGCACGACGCTCGTCAGGAAGTGTGGCTTTCGGCCCTCCGGCCGCGCTGGCTGCCTGTCCGCCATCCCGGGACGGCGATATCAAAGGCCTCGGCTTTCTGTGGGTCTAGTTGGATATGCGGGTGCGAATGCCCCGGCTCTGGAGTCTTTCCGCCGGCGCTGCAGCCACACCGCCAGCGTCCGCTCCGAGGTGCTTTCGGCGTTCCGGGGCGGGTAGCGACCGTTTTGAACTGGCCCCGGGGAGCAGTTCATCTAAGACCGGGGTGTTACCGATGACTCGACTCATCCGTGAAGGATGTCTCGACTCACCACCATTGTGGAGCTAAGGGGATTCGAACCCCTGACCTCTTCGATGCGAACGAAGCGCTCTACCAACTGAGCTATAACCCCGTGGACGCTGACTCATTCCTCAGAACCGCAACCTCTGTCCCAAGAACCGCAACGCCGGTTTCCCTAGGCTACAAATTTTCCCGCCTCTTTGCCAACCAGGCGTCGAATGTCTCCCGGCCGTATGCCTCGCCGGGCACCAGGTTCCGGCCTTCGCGCAGAAACGTCCCCATCGCAGGCGGCAGGGCTGGCGGGCTATGCGCGGCGGCGCTGCAGGACGTCGTCCAGGTTGCTCAGCGCGCTCTGCGCTTTGCCTTGCTGGCCTGCCGGCCCAGCATTCGGCGGGGCGACGGGGGGCGCGGCAGCTGTGCCCTGCTTGAGTGAGGGCTTGCCTGCAGACTTCGGCGCCTCGGGCAGGTCAAGAGGCTCCGGGGCGGGGCGTTCGGCTTTGGCCGCCTCGACGTAGGTGGGCTTGGGGATCTCGACCGGCTCCCAGCTTGCGCTTTCGTCCTCTGGCCGGCCGGCAGGGGGCTGGGCTGCGGCGGCCAAGCCGCTGTTGTCGCCTGCTGCGATCGCCACAGCCAGCGCAGCTTCGCGCAGCTCGACGGCGGTCAGGGGCTTTGGCTGGGGCTCCGCCGCCTCGGCGTCGAACAAGGTGCTTTCGGGAAGCTCGGCAGCATTACCGGCGTCGGAACGCGGGCCGGCGAGCGGCCTACGGTTTTCGCGTTCAGCGGGCGCTCCCATGGCTGCCGAGAAGGCGGCGCTGACCTTCCTGCGGCGGTCCCGCACGGCGAGGCAGCGGAGAAGAACGACGGCGCCCAGGCCTGCCAAGAACGATAAAGCGGGAACAATGCCTGCACCGATGCCAAACAGCAGGAGGACACCGGTCACCAAGGCAGCGGCAAAGGACAGAAGCCCGGCCAGGGCAATGGCGGCACGTCCATACCGGATGCGGAACGCACCTTCAGGCTTCGTGGCGGACTTGCCCCCGGGCTGGCCTGGCGTGAAGCCCGCTGCGGATGCGCTGCTCTTCCTGGTGTCCATGCGATTCTCCTGCTGGACGGTCATGTGAAAGACCGTTCCGGCTTGCTGGTTTGCAGTTTCGTGGTCCACGCTCTCCAGCATCAGGTCACCGGCAACCTGGAAGCGGTGCCTGCCGTTGCGGAGCACGTACGGGGCAACCCAGACCATCCACAGCGCAACAGCGACCACAAGGATGACTGAGCTGCTAAGAGGGAAGTCCACACACAAAACCGTATGAGTAATACGGCAACCGTTGTGGTATTCGTCTCGGTGTGTCGCTCACCGACTCTCAAATCATTGGACTTAAGACCTATGGAGGACTGCCCGCAGGCCATCAGGCAGGCCTCGTGCGCAGCCACGTGCTGAGCAGCCCCTCCGGAACCTCCTCGGCGGTCAGGGCAAAAGAACGGTGATCGGCCCACTGCCCGTTGATGTGCAGAAACCGCGGACGGTAGCCCTCGTCACGGAAGCCGAGCTTCTCAACGACACGCAAGCTTGGCTTATTTTCGGGACGGATGTTGATCTCCATGCGGTGCAGCCCCAAAGTCCGGAAGCAGTGGTCGGTGGCCATGGCCACCGCGGTTGGTGCGATGCCCTGTCCGGCCCGCGCCTCGTCCACCCAATATCCGAGCGTCGCCATCATTGCTGATCCCCAAACGATGGAGGACACCGTCAGCTGCCCGACGATGACGGGGTCCCGGAACCCGGGTGTCCACGCCGTGATGAGGAAAGGCAGCGCCGTGCCCTGGGCCGCCTGCGTATTGAGCGACCGGACCATCTGCCGGTAGTTGGGCAGCGCCCCGCCCGGGGCCGGATTGGAAGCCTCCCAGGGGGCCAGCCACTCGTTGTTGCGCGAACGGACCTCAGTCCATTCCCTGCGGTCCCGGTACCGGATGGGGCGAAGGACGATGTCCCCGCATTCCAGTGTCACCGGCCAGATGTGGCTGACCCTCATCCGAATTTACTTGGTCAGCCCGGCGGCAAGATCCCCAAGCCATTCGCGCAGACCCGGTCCGAGGTCGTCACTGTCGATGGCAAGCTGGACGCACGCCTTCAGGTAGCTGAGCTTGTCGCCGGTGTCGTAGCGGCGGCCACGGAAAACTACGCCATACACGCCGCCCCCTTCACCGTCCCTGCCGGCCAGTTCCTGCAGCGCGTCCGTCAGCTGGATCTCGCCGCCGCGTCCGGGCTCGGTCTTTTCCAGCACGTCGAACACATCGGGGTGGAGCACATAGCGGCCGATGACAGCCAGGTTGGAGGGGGCCTCGTCGACGTCGGGCTTCTCCACGAGCTTGTTGATCTGGACGTAGCCTTCGCCGTCAATTTCGGAAATGTCCGCACAGCCATAGGCGCTGATCTGGGACGGCTCCACCTCGATGAGCGCCACGACAGAACCGCCGGTCTTCGCCTGCACCTCGATCATGACGCTGAGGAGCTCGTCGCGGGCATCGATCAGGTCGTCACCCAGCAGAACGGCGAAAGGCTCACGGCCCACATGCTGCCGCGCGCGCAGCACTGCGTGGCCCAGCCCCTTGGGATCTCCCTGGCGGACATAGTGAATATCACCCAGGTTGCTGGCGGCCTGGATGGATTCCAGCTTGGCCGTGTCGCCCTTGGCCTCCAGCGTTGCTTCCAGGGCAGGAACCCTGTCGAAGTGGTCCTCCAATGCACGCTTGTTGCGTCCGGTGATCATGAGGACATCGCTCAGGCCGACCTGGACTGCCTCCTCAACGACATACTGGATGGCCGGCTTGTCCACCACCGGCAGCATCTCCTTGGGCATGGCCTTGGTGGCAGGCAGGAACCTGGTGCCGAGTCCCGCTACGGGGATCACGGCCTTGCGGACTGAAGGATTAGTGGAAGTCACTGGACTAATCTATCGGAGGGAACATTCATACGGTTAATGCTTCCGGTGCTTGTTTGGCCGGACAATTCCTCATGCAAAGGACGAGGCGCCATGTCATCAGAGACCCTGTCGAAGGATGAAATCCGCGTGCGGCACCGGACAACCCGCGCGGAAATGCGGCCGGATGCCCTTGCCGCGGCAGCGGCCGGAATAGCCCTGCATGGACTGGCGTGGGCGGAGACCGTCGCCGACGGCAGGCCGGCGACGTTTACGGCCTATCTCGGCGTCGGTTTCGAGCCGCCCACACTCCCGCTGATTTCGGCTCTCCACAGCGCCGGCCACAAGGTCCTGTTGCCGGTGTGCGAACCCGACAGGACCCTTGGCTGGGTTTTCTGGGATCCGGCCGTGACGTTTGTCCGCAGCCGCTACGCCCCCATCCAGGAACCCGCCGGGGAGCGCCAGGGACTTGAGGTGATGCGGACCGTGGCAGGAATCTTCCTGCCTGCCACGGCCGTCGACATGAGCGGCAACAGGATCGGGCAGGGCGGCGGGTACTACGACAAATTCCTGGCGAAGGCCGAGTCGAACGGCGTGCAGGTACCCAGGACCGCGGTCATTTACGACGGCGAACTGCTGCCGCCGTCCAGCATTCCCGCCGAGGGTTTCGACAGGCCCGTCGACGCCGCCCTCACGCCGTCGGGGCTGATCCGGCTGACATAATGCCCCGCGCAACAAGGTGATAGAATTGGCACTCAGGCCCTGCGACTGCTAAGGGAGCCCCACCCGCACGGACGCCCTTCGGGATCCGGCCAGGGAAGGCACCCCCGGCAGCACGGGACCTGTCGTTTGTCCAAGAGGAGGATCTACAGTGCCCACGTATGCCTATGCCTGCAAGGATTGCAGCCATGCCTTCGACATCGTGCAGTCATTCACTGACAGCACTCTGACGTCCTGCCCCGAATGCCAGGGGACCCTGCGCAAGAAGTTCAACAGCGTCGGCGTTGTCTTCAAGGGCTCAGGCTTCTACCGGACCGATTCACGTGACGCGAAGGGCAGCACCGTTTCCGCGTCACCCTCTGCGGGCTCTGCTGCGCCTGCCGCTTCGGCTACGCCTGCGGCCGCTGCTTCTTCGCCCGCACCCGCGGCCGCCGCCAGCTAGACCCGCCACATCCCATCACGCCGGTTAGCCTCTGGTTTTCCACATAGGGGCTTGCTGCGGCGGTGGTTTCCACATACGGCCGGCTTGGTCTGCCCGCCGCGCCCGGACCTTCCATAGCGTGGCTTCATGGCACCTATCGGACTGATTCCCTCCCGGACCGCCGCCGCACGCTCCCGCCGGCGCACGCCGCTGCCGGGGCCGAAAGGGCACCCACGTACGGGCCGCCTGGGCGGCTGGCTGAACCGCAACCGCAGGCTCGCTGTCGCGCTGCTCCTGTGTGCGGCGGCCGGCATCACGGTCCACCAGCTGACTCCGGCACCGGCCCACACAGTACCGGCCGTGGCTGCGGCACGGGATCTGCCTGCCGGTGCCATCCTGGGCGCCACTGATGTCTCGGCTGTTAACGTTCCGCCCTCCGTGCTCTCCACGGGAACCTTTACCGACGCAGCGGAGGTGAGCGGCAAGCAACTGGCCGCGCCGCTGCAAAGGGGCCAGCTTTTCACAGACGCCCAGCTGGTGGGCCCCGGCCTGCTCACGGGAGCGCCACCAGGTTCAGCCGCGGTTCCGCTGCGAATGGCGGATCCCACCTCCATCCAGCTCGTATCCCCCGGCCAGCTCGTCGATGTTGTGCTGACAAGCGGCCTGGACTATGAACAGAAGTCCGCCTCCAAGGTGCTCGCGGCAGCTGTACCAGTCCTTTGGACCTCAGAACGTGAAGGCCAAAGCGGTCAATGGCTTGCCGACGGCGATTCGGACGGGCTGATGGTCGTGGCCGCCACACCATCCCAGGCCAGCGCGCTGGCGGGAGCCTCAACGCACGGAAAACTCTTCTTTGTCCTGGTGAACCGGCCAGCCGGATGACACTGCCTACGGAATAACAACAGGCAAAGCCCTGCCGGGAGCGTCAGCCCCAGTGAGGCGGCTTTTGCTCCCTGAGCCAGGCCTCATGGTCGGTTTCGGACTCACGGTCTCCCCACGCCCGCGGGTCGTCCTCCGCGGCTTTCTTCGGAACTGCGCCTCCAGGTATCACTGCGCCTCCGGGTGCCACAGGAGGTTTAGCCGCCTGCGGCGGTTCGGATTCGGCGGCAGCCGGAGCGTCCGGGGAAGGCCCCGCCGCCGTGGGCGGTTCCTGCTTCGCTTCGTCATTGCTCATCCGGCGTTCTCCTTCCGGTCCGTGCTGCCACCGACGTATTCATCATCTATTGCATCCCCGGGTTCCGTAACGTCCGCGGGGTTACCACCTGCGGGGCCGGCTCCGTCCTGTGCCTGCTCATGACGAAACTGCTCACGCTGGACGTGTCGGGTCCGAAGCTGGCCATCCTGCTCTGACTCGACGTGTCCTGCCTGGTTCTCAACGTGCCGGCCATAGTCGTGGCCGTGATCGGGCTCGTAGTCCCGTTCCTGGTCCAGATCCGTGAAGGATGCGTACGAGTCATCGTCGAGGCCTGTGACGTCCTCATCGAAGAAGCCCGGCGCAGCCATTCCGCGGACGGCGGGCGTGGGTTTCTCGAGTCCGAGGTAGCCGCCGATGCGATCGGCGCACGCCGAGGGATCGGTAAAGACCTCTATCGTCCACAGCGGCATGTACCGCCACCCCAGACGTTCCAGAAGCTGCGGGCGCAGCCTGCTGCGTTCCCGGACGGTCATCTGGCGGTACTGCTCTGTCCCGTCGGACTCGATGGCCACGGGGCGGGGAATATCGGCTTCGTCCTGGCCCATGGTGCTCAGGGGATCTGCTGCCGCCACCACATCGATGACACCGTCGTACTGGTGCCAGACGCGCGCCCCGCGCGCCCGGAGCCTGTCCCCCAAGTCGGCCACAAGCGGATCTGCGCCGAGGGCCTGTTCGCTTGCGGCGGCACGGGAAGCCGGAGTTCCAAGGGTGGTGTTGCCGGCAATCTCCCGGTCCAGCAGCTCGTACAGGTCCACGGCACCGTGGGCCAGACGGGTCCTGTCCAGGTCCTCGGGTTTGAAGCAGGTCAGCACATGCAGGGACTGCCGGGCCCTGGTCATGGCCAAGGCAAACTTGGCCCGGCCGCCTTCGGCAGAGAGCGGGCCGAAGCTGTGAAGCGCCCGTCCGTGGGGTGTGCGGCCATAACCGGGAGAGAAGATGACATGGTCACGGACCAGGCCCTGTGCGCGCTCCAGGTCCACCACACGGAACGATTCCTCGCCCGCCGTGAAGAATCCGGAAAGCATCGGATAGTTGGGAAGCTGCTGCCGGATCGCCTCGCCAATCCTCGCGGCATGGCGGAGGCTGGCCGTGACGACGGCCAATGAAGTGCGTGGGCGGAGGCGGGCGTGTTCGAACACCAGCTCCACCACGCGGTTGACCTCGGCCACCACGGACTCCACACCTTCGTGGTCCGCGCTCGGCAGGCCGGTCCCGTCGGGCAGGTATTCGACCAGCAGGGCTCGGTCCAGTCCCGTGGCGGACTGGCCTTCCGGCAGGCGGCGGAGGCCGCCGTCGTAAAAGCCCTTGCTGAGCTGCAGCACCAGGTCCTCGTCCACAGCCCGGTACACCGAGTGCAGCCGCCGGGTCGGAAGGACCCGAGCAAGCGCAGTAAAGGCGCTCTCCACGCTCTGGTGCGTCGGTTCCCCCGCCGCCAGCCGCTCCACCGCTACGGTGAACGTGCGGGGGCTGGCAATCTTGTCGTCACCAAAGGCAATCACCTGCTTGGCCCGGGCCATGGCAGGCAGGACAGCCTGGAGCGAGGTTGCCTCGGCGTCGAGGATCACCACGGCGTCGAACTTCTGCTCGGCGGGGAGGAGCCCCGTCATGAGGTAGGGGCTGACCGACCAGACAGGCACCAGCATGGGCACGAGGGCGGGCGCCTGGGCCGTCAGCGCGGCAAGCGTGACCCGCCCGTCCCTGAGCAGGCTCCGCAGGAGGTCCGCCTGGCGGGAGTGCTCTTGAATGCCTGCACTCCAGCGTTCGGCCAGCTGCCAGCGCAGCCGGCCCGCGCCGCTGGCGATGTGTGCGTTGTCGGCGAGCCGGTATTCGGCTTCCAGCTGACGCAGCGCATCGCCGTCGGACATAGCGAGATAGTCATCGCCGCTGATCATTGCTTCCAGCGCGGACTGCCACCAGGCCAGTTCGAGTTCCGCGGCTACAGACTCAGCCGGGACCTCCCGCGCAGAGAGGTCGGCAAGCAGCTCACCGAGGCCGTGCTCGCGCATGTTCTCGATGAGCAGCGTGCGTTCCGGCAGCGTCTTGAGCGTCTCCG
>JAPSIT010000034.1 GCA_031178585.1 Arthrobacter sp. | reverse complement strand
GCAGCGGCCACGGGCACCGTCTCGTGGTGCTCCACGGACGTCTCGTTGGCAGCACCCTGCGCCCGGCTGGCACTGCGGTTACGGCGCGGACGGCGAGTCCGGGGCGCCACGTCGGAATGGTCAGCGAACCGGTCGCTGCCGCTGTCAGCGGCCGCAGGTGCCTCCGCGGCAGCGGGCGTCTGGGCTGGCGTGGCGGCTGGCGTGGGAGACTCAGCGGGTGCGGGTGTTTCAGGAGACCCGGCCGGTGCGGGCGCGCCGAGGTGCGCAAAGGCTTCCTCGAGCCGGTCAAGGGTCAGCGCAGGCTTCGCCGCCGGAGGCTCGTTGTGCTCCACGAACGGAAGCACTACCTTCTCGCCGCCGAAAGTCAGCACGGCGCCGGGCCGGCCTGAAATGCTTTCCGTCTCAGGGCTGCGGTGTACCGCCGGGCTTTCCGGAGCGGGAGCCGACGCGGCAGGAGCCGGACGCTGTTCGCCGGCGGCCGCCTGGTGGGCCGCGTCCTCATGGAGGTGCGCGGCGTGCGCAGCCGCCGCGATGTTGGCAAGTGCCGCCCGCGTTGCCTCGGCCTTGGCGTGCCGCTCCGCTTCGCTGGGCTCGTGGTGCACGGCGGCCGGTGCCACGGGTCCCGTTTCAGCCGGTCCCTGTCCGCCCTTGCCGCGGCGCCTGCTCTTGCGCTCGGTGCGCACAGCGGGCTGGTGCTCGCTGCGCGGAACGTGGTGTTCGGCTGCCACAACATTTGCGCGGCGGTGCTCAACGGGCTCGTCGTGGGTGACAACACCCCGGCCTGCACAGACCTCGCACTGCTCGCCAAAGACTTCCAGCAGGCCGGTGCCCATGCGCTTGCGGGTCATCTGCACGAGGCCCAGCGAGGTCACCTCGGCCACCTGGTGCTTGGTCCGGTCGCGGCCCAGGCACTCCACCATGCGGCGCAGCACGAGGTCCCGGTTCGATTCCAGGACCATGTCGATGAAGTCGATCACGATGATGCCGCCGATGTCCCGCAGCCGCAGCTGCCGGACGACTTCCTCAGCCGCTTCCAGGTTGTTCTTGGTGACGGTTTCCTCGAGGTTGCCGCCGCTGCCGGTGAACTTTCCGGTGTTGACGTCCACCACGGTCATGGCTTCGGTCCGGTCGATCACCAGGGATCCGCCGGAGGGCAGGAACACCTTGCGTTCCAGCGCCTTGTGGATCTGCTCATCGATACGCCAGGCAGCGAAGATGTCCTCGTCCTTGGTCCACTTTTCCAGCCGGCCCACGAGGTCCGGTGCAACGTAGGTGACGTACGCCTCGATGGTGTCCCAGGCTTCATCACCGGAGACAATCAGCTTTGAGAAGTCCTCGTTGAAGACGTCACGGACCACCTTGATGGTCAGGTCGGGTTCACCGTACAGCAGCTCGGGGGCGAGGACCTTGGTGGACTTCGACTGGCTTTCGATGCCCTCCCACTGCGCCCGGAGGCGGTTGATGTCGTGGGTAAGCTCTTCCTCGGATGCCCCTTCGGCAGCGGTGCGGACGATGACGCCCGCGTCCTCCGGAAGGCGGTCCTTGAGGATCCGCTTCAGGCGGTTACGTTCGACGTCGGGAAGCTTGCGCGAGATGCCCGTCATGGAGCCGCCTGGCACGTACACAAGGTAACGCCCGGGCAGGGAAATCTGGCTGGTCAGGCGCGCGCCCTTGTGCCCAACGGGGTCCTTGGTGACCTGCACCAGAACGGAATCCCCGGACTTCAGGGCGTTCTCGATCCGGCGCTGCTTGCCTTCGAGGTTGACTGCTTCCCAGTTCACTTCTCCGGCGTACAGCACAGCATTGCGTCCGCGTCCGATGTCAACGAAGGCGGCCTCCATCGAGGGCAGCACATTCTGGACCTTGCCCAGGTAGACGTTGCCGATCAGGGAATCCTGCTGCGTCTTGGACACGAAGTGCTCGGCCAGCACGCCGTCTTCCAGGACGCCGATCTGGATTCTGTCGTCGCGCTGGCGCACGATCATCTGGCGGTCCACTGATTCGCGCCGCGCCAGGAACTCTGCCTCCGTGATGACGGTGCGGCGGCGGCCCGTGTCCCGGGATTCGCGGCGGCGCTGCTTCTTCGCTTCCAGCCTCGTGGAACCCTTGACGCTGGCCACCCGGTTGCTTGCGACCGGTTCGCTGGAGACGCGCGGAGCGCGCACGCGGGTGACGGTGTTGGGGGGATCGTCGTCTCCCCCGCCGGTGAGCTCAAGGTCCTGGTCCCCGCGGCGGCGCCGGCGGCGGCGGCGCGACGTGACGCCTTCCTCGACCGTGCCTGCGGTCTCCTCATCGCCGTCCTCGACGAGGTCGATACCTTCGGTGTCCTCGTCTGAGTCCTCGCGGTCTGTGACCTCACGATCGTTGCGGGTCCGTCCGCGGCGTCCGCGGCTGCGGCGCCGGCGGCGTCCGCCGTCGTCGTCGTCCTGCTCGTCCCCGCCGTCACTGGCTTCGGCTTCCTGCACGCCGGCGGCAGGCGCGGCCGGACGGATCACGGTGTTGAGGTCGGGAGCCTGGAAAATGATGGAGGTTACGGATGCAGGCTCAAGGAACAGTGATCCTGCCGCGGTGGCGGGCGAGGGCGCTTCCTCCGTCTTTTCAGCCGCTGCACCTTCAGAAGCTGCATCATCAGAGACAGCACTCTCAGCGCCGGCAACCTCAGCCTCGGCAGCCTCCGCCTCAGCCTCCGCGCTCTCGACGGCGGCGGCTGCCTCCGCCTGAATCTCTGCCACGGGCGTTTCTTCCACCCGGGTCTCCACCGCCGGCGCAGCCGCAGGTGCTTCGGCAGCCGGGGCGGTTTCTGCTGATGTTGCCACCGCGTCCGCGGATTGCGCTTCGGCGCTCTCGCCGGTCTTGGCCCTGGCAACGCGGCGGCGGCGCACAGGTTTGGCTTCAGGTTCAGCGATCTCCGCAGCGGCCGGTGCGGGCTCAGCCCCGGCTGTGTCAGCAAAGGCGGGTAGCGGCTCCTCGGCGACCTTCTTGCGGGCACGCGTGCGCCGTACCGGGGCTTTCGCTTCGGCCACGGCAGCTTCCACCTCTGTCACCTCAGAGTGCGCAGCCCCGAGCGGGCCTGCCACTTCGGGCTCCGCCGACAGTGAAGGTGCGGCGAGGACGGGTTCCTGCACTTCGGGTTCGGGCAGCGAAACCTGGGCCTCCGGCTCTTCTGCCTTGGGCGCCGCCTTGCGCCTGGTCCGGGTGGCTTTCTTGGGAGCTTCTGCGGCTACCGGCTCTTCCTTCTCAGCCGGATCCTCATTAACGGCTACTACCTGGTCATTATCCATATGTGGCAACACTCCTGCCCCTGACATGCCGCCACATCCGGCACCCATTGGGGCACATATTGTCAAAACCCGCAGGCATTGACAGAAGTCAATTGGATACCCTCAGGTTCGCACCGGCATTGGGGTGCGGCAGCCCTGAAAGGCCGGCGGGAATGTTACTGGAACCCGTTGTTTCTGCAATCACAACCAGGTGCCGTCCAATGGAATGCGGGAGGCCGGATCACCGTCTTCCGGGCCTTCACTGCTTCTCATTGGCGGTCTTAAGAACAATCCGCCGGACCGGAACCCGAATGTGGTTCGTGCTCCAGCCACGTTCATTCTCTCATACTGCTGTTGAAAAACGGCGTCATTGTGTGACAAACACGGTCAAACGGGCACCGGCAGCAAGGCGGTCCCAAGCTGATACCCAGCCTGCGGCGATACAATCTGGGCAGGAGCACCCCAGACAAAGGACGCCACCGCCATGCCCAGCATTTCCCCATCCACAGGCACGGATTCCGAGCACGCATACGCCGATGACTCGGAGCGCACCCCCGCCGCTTCCGGCGCTTCCCTGCCCGCCATGACCCGCGACCGCCCGTTCGGGTGGCTGCTGGTGATCACCGGAGTCGTGGGTTGGCTGGCTTCGGCCATCCTTGTGCTGGAAAAGCTTGAGGTCCTCAAGGACCCGAACCACACCACCGTCTGCGACGTGAACCCGTGGATTTCCTGCGGCCAGGTGATGCAGACCCCGCAGAGCTCGGTGTTCGGCTTCCCCAATATGTTCATCGGCATCGTGGCCTTCGCCGTCATCATCACCACGGGGATGGCGCTGCTTTCCGGAGCCAAATTCGCCCGCTGGTACTGGCTCGGACTGCAGACCGGCGTGACACTGGGGTTCGCCTTCGTCGTGTGGCTCTGGTTCCAGGCGCTGTATGAAATCCGCGTTCTGTGCCCGTTCTGCATGGTGGTGTGGGCCGCCATGATTCCGCTGTTCGTCTGGGTCACGGTCCGCAACGTTGTCCGGGGAGCCATCCCGGCACCTGCCGGCGTAGCCAGGCTCCTTGGCGACTCCGGGTGGATCATCACGGCGCTGCTTTACGTGGCAGTCATCGCCACCATATTCTTCGCGTTCATCCAGGTCTTCATCGGCACTTCCGGCTTTTAGCTCACCCAAGCACCTGCAGAATGCACGAACGTACACTTGTGGCCCCTCACTCCACGGAGTCAGGGGCCACAAGTGTACATCCGCGCTTAATCCAGTCAGCGTTTAGCGGCTCGGGCTTAAACGGTTAAAACCAGATCTTGATTTCGCGCTCGGCCGAGTCCACGGAGTCAGAGCCGTGGACCAGGTTCTGCTGGACCTTCACGCCCCAGTCGCGGCCGAAGTCACCGCGGATGGTGCCGGGGGCCGCCGTCGTGGGGTCGGTGGTGCCGGCCAGGGAGCGGAAGCCCTCAATGACACGGTGGCCTTCGAAGATCGCCGCCACAACCGGGCCGCTCAGCATGAATTCCACCAGCGGCTCGTAGAACGGCTTGCCCAGGTGCTCTTCATAGTGCTGCTCCAGCAGCTCGCGGGTGGCGCTGACCTTCTTGAGGTCGGCCAGGGTGTAGCCCTTGGACTCCACGCGGCTGATGATTTCGCCGGTCAGGTTCCGTGCGACGCCGTCGGGCTTGATCAGGACGAGGGTGCGCTCAATACTCACAGCTGCTCCAATGCGGTTGTTTTTGGGTTCCGGGTAAGTCTACGGGTTCTGGCCGGCTTCGTTGCCCGGCCCGTGCGGGTGCGCAGCGTCCCATTCGGCCTGCTCCCGGGCCCTCTGCGCCGCTTCCCGGTCGATCCGGATGCCGGTCCTGATCCCGTACCACCAGGCCAGCGCAAACAGGGCCCCGACGAGGAACATCATGGGTTCAACGAAGCCGGCAAGGATGAGTACCAGCTGCAGAATCCACCCGAGCCCCACGCCCCACGGTTTCGACAGGACAGCACAGGCCAGCACCAGGACGATGCTCAGCGCGATGCCCACCGACAGAATGAGGACCGGGGACACCTCGTTGCGGCGCAGTCCGAACACGGCCAGCGTGGCGAAGAAGACCACAAACGCTTCCAGCAGCAGCACCGTGGAGGCAAACATGATCTTCGTGGAGCGCCGCTTTTTCGGCATGCCCGGGCGCCATTCGCGCTGCGCCTTGGTCAGCCGTGCCATCAGGCAGCCGCCTTTCCGAGCAGTATGCGGGCGTCAGCCACCAGGGTGATCGAGCCGGTCACGAGCACGCCGCCCGCGAGGTCCTCGTTGGCTTCGGCGCGTTCCACCGCCCACTCCAGGGCATCGTCCAGCTTTTCAGCGATGTGGACGTTCTCTTCTCCAAAGCCGAGGTCGACGGCGATCTCCGCCAGTTCCCCGGCAGGCACCGCCCGCGGGGAGTTGGACTGGGTGAAGCAGAATTCCTCCGCGAGATCGCCCAGTGACTCCTTGAGCTGGCGCAGGATTTCCTCGGCGTCCTTTTCCTTCAGGACACCTACCACCACCACCAGTTTGCTGAAGCTGAAGGCCTCGTGGATCGCTTCGGAGGAGACACGGATGCCGTCCGGATTGTGGGCCGCGTCCACGATGATGGTGGGGGCAGTCCGCACCACTTCCAGCCGTCCGGGGGACGAGACGGTGGCGAAGGCGTCCTGCAGGACCTCTGAGGACAGCTCTTTCTCGCCGCCGCCCAGGAAGGCTTCCAGTGCGGCCACAGCGACGGCTGCGTTCTCTGCCTGGTGGGCACCGTGCAGCGGAACCATGAGGTCCGGGTAGCGCCCGGCGATGCCCTGGACGGTCACTATCTGCCCGCCCACGGCGACCTGCCGGGACTCGACGCCGAATTCCACCCCTTCGAAGCGGAACGGCACCTGCAGCTCTTGCGCCTTGTCCAGCAGCACCTGGGCGGCGTCAACGGGCTGGGCGGCGCTGATGAGGAAGCCGCCGGGCTTGATGATGCCGGCCTTCTCGTACGCGATGTCCTCAGTGGTGTCGCCGAGCAGGTCGGTGTGGTCCAGGGAGATGGGCGTTACTACGGACACCTGGCCGTCACCCACGTTGGTGGCGTCGGTGATGCCGCCAAGGCCCACTTCCATGATGGCCACATTGACTGGCTGGTCGGCGAACACGGCGAAGGCAAGGATGGTCAGGCACTCAAAGTACGTGAGCCGGGGCTGGCCCTCGGCGGTGAGTTCCTCGTCCACGATCTGCAGGTAGGGCCGGATCTCGTCCCAGATGCGGACAAACGTCTCATCGGACACCGGCTCCCCGTCCACGCTGATGCGCTCCGTGACCTTGGACAGGTGCGGGCTCGTGTAGCGGCCGGTGCTGAGGCCGTGGGCGCGCAGGCCCGCCTCGATCATCCGGGCAGTGGACGTTTTTCCGTTGGTACCGGTGATGTGGATGATCGGATATGCCTTGTTCGGCTCCCCCAGCACATCCATGGCGCGGAACAGCGGCGCGAGCCGCGGCTCCATCTTGTTTTCCGGAGCGCGGCCCAACAGCTCGGCGTAGACGCTCTCCACAGAGAATTCGTCGGTCATGTCCTAGGCCTCCACTTTTTCGACGGCGATCTGCAGCTCTGAGTCGTCCCCGCTGGAGGACAGGCCCAGTTCCACCGTAAGAGTTTCGGTCACCACGAGGTTTTCGTGGGCCTTGAGGGCGTCGACGAGGTTCATGGGCGCCGAGATCGTGGTCCGGATCCGGTCGCTGACGTTCAGCCCGGCGTCCTTGCGTGCCTGCTGGATCGAGCGGACCATGTCCCGGGCCAGGCCTTCGGCCTCAAGCTCGGGCGTGACCTCGGTGTTGAGGACAACGAAGCCCCCGGTGGACAGAACTGCGGCAGCAGAAGACGCGGACGCCGAACCGCCGCCGGACGCTGCCACAACGGTCTCCAGCGTGTATTCCTGCGGCTCAAGCTCGAGTCCGCCGGCGGTCACCACGCCGGCTTCCGAAACGGACCAGTCGCCGGATTTAGACCCCTTGATGGCCTGCTGGACGTTCTTCCCCAGGCGCGGTCCGGCGGCACGGGCGTTGACCACCAGCTTCTGTTCGATGCCGAATTCCTCCGGGGAGGCGCTGGCGGCGTCCAGCATGCGCACCGAGCGGAGGTTCAGCTCATCGGCGACGACGGCGGCAAACCCTTTCAGCGCGTCCGCGCCGGGTGCCACCACAGTGAGTTCCTGCAGCGGCAGCCGCACCCGGAGGTTCGCGGCCTTACGCAGCGAGGAACCGGTGGAGCAAATCTGCTGGACCCGGTCCATCGCCTCGACGAGTTCCGCGTTGGCAGGGAACAGGGCGGCGTCGGGCCAGTCCGCAAGGTGCACGGAGCGGCCGCCGGTGAGGCCGCGCCAGATCTCCTCGGAGACGAGCGGCAGCAGCGAAGCGGCCACCCGGCACACGGCCTCAAGGGCGGTATACAGCGCGTCGAAGGCATCGGCGTTCTCGTCAAAGAAGCGCTGCCGGCTGCGGCGGACGTACCAGTTGGTGAGCATGTCCAGGTAGCTGCGGAGTTCGTCGCAGGCGCCGGAAATGTCGTAGGTATCCAGCTGCGCCGTCATGTTGCGGACCAGGTCACCGGTGTTGGCCAGCAGGTACTGGTCCAGAGTGTCCGTGTAGCCGTCATACCGCAGTTGCGCGTCGTAACCGGAACCACCAGCAGCAGCGTTCGTGTACAGCGTGAAGAAGCTGTACACGTTCCACAGCGGCAGGATGACCTGGCGGACGCCGTCGCGGATGCCTTGCTCGGTGACCACGAGGTTGCCGCCGCGCAGGATGGGGCTGGACATCAGGAACCAGCGCATGGCGTCGGAGCCGTCGCGGTCCAGCACCTCCGAGACGTCCGGGTAGTTCCGCAGGCTCTTGGACATCTTCTGCCCGTCCGAGCCGAGCACGATGCCGTGGCTGATGACGTTCCGGAAGGCAGGGCGGTCAAACAGGGCCGTGGAGAGGATGTGCAGCATGTAGAACCAGCCGCGCGTCTGCCCGATGTACTCCACGATGAAGTCGGCGGGGTTGTGGGTGTCAAACCACGCTTCGTTCTCGAACGGGTAGTGCACCTGGCCGTACGGCATGGAACCGGAATCGAACCAGACGTCCAACACGTCCTCCACGCGACGCATGACGGACTGGCCCTCCTCAGGGGTGCGGGGGTCGTCCGGGTTGGGCCGGGTCAGCTCGTCGATGAACGGGCGGTGCAGGTCCACCTGGCCGTCCTTGTTCAGCGGCAGCCGGCCGAAGTCTGCCTCAATTTCCGCGAGGGAGCCGTACACGTCCGTGCGCGGATACTCGGGATCGCTGGACTGCCAGACCGGGATGGGGCTGCCCCAGTAGCGGTTCCGGCTGATCGACCAGTCGCGGGCGTTTTCCAGCCACTTGCCAAACTGGCCGTCCTTGACGTTTCCGGGGATCCAGTTGATTTCCTGGTTCAGTTCAGACATGCGGTCGCGGAACTTGGTGACCTCTACGTACCACGAGGAGACGGCGCGGTAGATCAGCGGGTTGCGGCAGCGCCAGCAGTGCGGGTAGCTGTGCTCGTAGCTGGCCTGGCGGACCAGGCGGCCCTGGGCGCGGAGCACCTGGGTGATGGGCTTGTTGGCCTCGAACACCTGCAGGCCGGCAATGTCGTGGAGGTCGCCGTGTTTGAACAGCGGCAGGAACTTGGCGCCCTCATCCACGGACAGGACCACCGGGATGCCGGCTTCCTCGCAGATCGCCTGGTCGTCCTCACCGTAGGCAGGAGCCTGGTGGACGATGCCGGTGCCGTCGGTGGTGGTGACGTAGTCGGCCACGAGAATTTGCCAGGCGTTCTGCGTGCCGTACTTTTCCGTGTCGGCGAAGTCGTGCCAGAGCGGCTCGTACGCGAGGCCTGCAAGCTCTGCGCCGGTGTGCGTGGAGACAACAGCGGCGGCCGCGGCAGCCGCGCCAGCGGCACCATCACCGTACCCCAGGTCCTTCGCGTAGGTGCCCAGCAGGTCTTCGGCGAGCAGGAAGCTGCCGGTGACCGGCGCGTCCTCGGAGGCGGCCTTGATGCCGTTCGGTCCGGCGGGCAGCACCGCGTAGGTGATGGAAGGCCCGACGGCGAGCGCGGCGTTGGTGGGCAGCGTCCAGGGAGTGGTAGTCCAGGCGAGCGCCTGGACGCCGGCCAGCCGCCGGGAGAGCTCCGACTCCCCTGCCTTGATGGGGAACGTCACCGTGACGGTCTGGTCCTGGCGGTTCTTGTAGACGTCGTCGTCCATCCGCAGCTCATGGTTGGACAGCGGCGTCTCGTCCTTCCAGCAGTACGGCAGCACGCGGTACCCGTTGTAGGTCAGGCCCTTCTCATGCAGCTGCTTGAAGGCCCACAGCACCGACTCCATGTACTCGACGTTGAGGGTCTTGTAGTCGTTGTCGAAGTCCACCCAACGGGCCTGGCGGGTGACGTAGGCCTTCCACTCGTTGGCGTACTTCATGACCGAGGCGCGGCAGGCATCGTTGAACTTGTCGATGCCCATGGCCTCGATCTGGGTCTTGTCCGTCATGCCCAGCTGCTTCATGGCTTCCAGCTCGGCAGGCAGCCCGTGGGTGTCCCAGCCGAAGCGGCGCTCGACGCGCTTGCCGCGCTGGGTCTGGTAGCGGCCCACGAGGTCCTTGGCGTAGCCGGTCAGCAGGTGTCCGTAGTGGGGCAGGCCGTTGGCGAAGGGCGGGCCGTCGTAGAAGACGAACTCGTTGCTGCCGGGTGTGCCGCCGGGAAGGTCAGCGCTGCGCTGGTCGATGCTCGCCTGGAAGGTGCCGTCCTCGTCCCAGTACTTGAGGATGCGCTCCTCGATCTCCGGAAACTTCACGGAGGTGGATACGCCGGAGGTGTTGGCGCCTGACGGGGCGGCAGAGGCCTTGGGATAATAGGTCATCTCGACATCCTGGGTTGAGCTGGTGAACAAGGATCATTCAGGATGCGAGGACGGCCCGTGCTCTGTTGTCCGGCTTTCGCCGTCCAACGCGCCGGTACCGCGGTACCACCTCACTTACCGGCGCTGAAGCAGGCTCCCGAAGGAGCTGTTCCGGCACCGGCCGCTCATTACTGCTGTGACGGGCTTACCCGTCCGGTTCTACTGACCCTGCAGCGTACATTCCTGTGCGGCAGGGCGTTCTTCCGGAAGCTCGCCGGTGATGGCCGGGTCAAAGCTGCTGGCACCAGTCTAACGGCTGTAGTTCCGGACTCCCTAACCAATGGGCTCCCCCTATCGGGACTCCCAGCCCCCATCATGCCTAGACTCATTCCCATGAACGCTCCCGGCTCCGGACCGGCCCCAGGAGGGCAGGCTTCCGCCGGTGCGGGCGCCTCGGAACACGTGACGTCGAAACGCGGGGTCTCGCAGCGCGGGGCCCGGAAACTTGCTCCGAAACACGGAGGCATGATCGCGTGGCGGTTGTTGGCGATCGCCGTGCTGCTGCCCGTTGTCTCCCTGTCGATTTTTCGGGCGGTTCCTGCACCCTGGCCGACTCCGGTGGTCCAGCTTCTGGCTTTCACCCCGTGGCTGGTGGTGCCGTCAGTGCTGGCGCTCGGCCTCGCACTGGCAGGAAGGCGGCTTTGGCTCACTGCCCTTGCCGCCTTGGTGCTTGCCGCCCAGCTGTTCTGGCTGTTTCCGCTCGACGCCGGGGGGCCGGTGCCGGATTCCTCTGTCCCTGGCACCCGGATCACCGTCCTGAATATCAATTCCCACTTTGGTGAAGCCGATGCGGCGGAAGTTGTCCGGCTGATCCGGGAGCATGGCGTGGAACTGCTGGCAGTGCAGGAGCACACCCAAGGCCTTGAAGACCGGCTGATCACTGAGGGGCTTGAGCGCCTGCTGCCTCACAAACTCAGCGACCCCAGGGACGACGCATCGGGCAGCGCGCTCTATTCGGCCCACCCGATGGAAGCCATGGGAGTCCTGCCGGACACGCCCTTCGAGATGCCGACCGTCCGGCTCGCCCTCGGGAAGGGAGGCGCCGCCAGTGTTCTGGAGGTCACCAATGTCCACGCGTTTCCTCCGGTGGCTGGACGCGCGGCGCAGTGGCGGAGTGACCTCGCGGCACTGGCGGGGCTGACTGCAGCGGGAACTGCCGACGCGCACCGCCTGCTGATCGGTGACTTCAACGCCACCTACGACCACGCCGAGTTCCGCGCAGTGCTCGACGGCGGTGTGGCACCGGGCAGCGGCGTGGCACGGGGCGACGGTGACGGATCCAACGGCGGGAATGCACAGGACGGCGTCGGGGCCCGGAAGCTGGTGGATGTGGGAACTGCGGCGGGCCGGCGGCTGCTCCCCACCTGGCCGATGGACGGCCTGCCGCTGCCCGGAATCGCCATCGACCATCTCGTCACGAGCCCCCGGATCGCGAGCTCCGGCTACGCCGTCCACCGGGTCCCTGGCACTGACCATGCCGCCGTACTGGCCACCCTTGAGATCCCGGCCGGAGGTTAGGCGGTAGCCTGCGTCAGCCCTGTTTCCGGATCAGCTTGTGGTTTGCCGCCTGCGCGACGGGCCGGATAACGATCTGGTCCAGGTTTACATGGTGCGGGGCGCAGACGGCGTAGCGCACCACATCTGCCACGTCCTCGGCGGTCAGCGGCTTTTCCACTCCCTGGTAGACCTTCTCCGCGGCCTGGGCGTTGCCGAGGCGCCTCAGCGCGAACTCCTCGGTCTGCACCAGCCCGGGCGCAACCTCGATCACGCGGAGGTTGTTTTCGACTTCCTCGAGCCGGAGTGCGTTGGTTATGGCGTGCTGGGCGAACTTCGCGGCGTTGTAGCCCGCGCCGCCCTCGTAGGCCGCAAGCGCGGCGGTTGATGTGAGGTTCAGGACAGTCCCCTCGCCGTGTTCGCGCAGCATGGGCAGGAACGCGCGCGTGAGTTTCATAGTGCCGAGTACGTTCACCCGGTACATCCATTCCCAGTCGTCCGTCTGCGCCTGCGCCACAGGATCCGCCCCGCGGGCGCCGCCCGCGATGTTGATGAGCGTGTCGATGCCGCCGCCGGCAGTCACCTCGGCCAGGATCCTGGCGACGTCCCCGTCCTCGACGATATCTCCCGGGATACCGACGGCGCCCGTCTCGGCTTCCAGGGCGGCCAGCCGTTCCTGGCGCCGGGCCACGGCATAGACTGTCCAGCCTTCGCCCCTCAGGGCGCGGACAGTCGCTTCCCCGATGCCGGTGCTCGCGCCGGTAACTACAGCTGCTTTAGTGTTGGATGCCTCAGTCATGGCACCACCCTAGCGGCTCGGCAGCGTGCTCTCCCTAGGACGTCATCCTCTCCAGGTAGTCCTGCAGGACCCGGGCGTGGTTGACCTCCGGATCCTTTGCACCGTACAGCAGCGTCACCCTCGCATGCTTGGCCGCCAGCTCCAGCAGCTGCCCCACCGCCGGGTTCTGCTCCAGCTCCGCTTCGTACTGCGCACGGAAGTCCGCAAAGCGCTCCTGCATGTGGGCGAATTCCTGCCTCAGGGGCGTCGACGGCGCAATGTCCTTGAGCCACAGTTCGAGGCCGGCACGTTCTTTGCTGACCCCGCGCGGCCAGAGCCTGTCTACCAAAACCCGGCAGCCGTCGTCGTCCGCCGGCTCATCGTAGATGCGCTTGACAGCAAAGGAAGCACCTGCTTTCTTCATAGGCGCATGCTACTGCAAAGCAGCCGCTGCAAAACCGCACCAGTGGGTCATGAAACAATTGCTCCATGGCTGAAGCAAATCAGGGTACAGACACGCCCACCACCGCCCCTATCAACGTTCCGGACAAGCCCGCCCTCGAAGGGCTCGAAGCTGCCCTCACGCAGCGCTGGCTCGAAGAAGGGACCTACAGGTTCAACCGGGAGACGACGCGGGAGCAGGTCTACTCGATCGACACTCCCCCGCCGACTGCATCCGGTTCGCTGCACGTGGGCCACATGTTCTCGTTCACCCACACCGACGTCCAGGCCCGGTACATGCGGATGACCGGGAAGAACGTTTTCTACCCCATGGGCTGGGACGACAACGGGCTGCCCACCGAGCGCCGCGTCCAGAACTACTACGGTGTCCGCTGCGATCCGGCCATCCCCTACAACCCTGACTACCAGCCGCCGGCACAGCCTGCCAAGAACCAGCGCGATTTCGACGTCGTCTCCCGTCAGAACTTCATCGAACTGTGCGAGGAGCTCGCCGTCGAGGACGAAAAAGTCTTCGAGAACCTGTTCCAGACGCTGGGCCTGTCCGTGGACTGGAACCTGACCTACCGCACCATCGACGACACCTCACGCGCCGTATCCCAGCGCGCCTTCCTCGCCAACCTCGCCGCCGGCGATGCCTACATGGCTGAAGCCCCCACGCTGTGGGACGTCACGTTCCGCACCGCCGTTGCGCAGGCCGAACTCGAGGACCGGGAAGTGCCGGGCGCGTACTACCGCTACCCGTTCTTCACCGCCGAGGGCGAGAAGATCTTCATCGAGACCACCCGTCCCGAACTGCTCGCCGCGTGCGCAGCGCTGGTGGCAAACCCCGACGACGAACGCTACCAGCCGCTGTTCGGCAAGACCGTGACGTCCCCCCTGTTCGACGTCGAGCTGGAGGTCAAGGCCCACCCGCTGGCCAAGGCGGACAAAGGCTCCGGCATCGCCATGGTCTGCACGTTCGGCGACCTGACCGACGTCACCTGGTGGCGCGAGCTTCAACTGCCCACCCGCGCGATCGTCGGACGCGACGGCAGGATCCTCGCCGAGACCCCGGAATGGATCACCACCGACGCCGGCCGAGAGGCGTACGCCGCCATCGCCGGCAAGACGGTCTTCTCCGCCAAGGAGGCCGTGGTGGAGCTGCTGACGGCGGCCGACCTGCTGGACGGCGAGCCCAAGAAGATCACCCACCCCGTGAACTTCTTCGAAAAGGGCGACAAGCCGCTCGAGGTTGTCACCTCCCGCCAGTGGTACATCCGCAACGGAGGCCGCGATGAGGACCGCCGCGAACGCCTGATCGGCCGCGGCCACGAGATCGATTTCCACCCCTCCTTCATGCGCTCCCGCTACGAGAACTGGATCGCGGGACTGAACGGTGACTGGCTGGTTTCCCGCCAGCGGTTCTTCGGTGTCCCGATCCCGGTCTGGTACCCACTGGATGCCCAGGGCAACCCCGGCTACGACTCCCCCATCCTGCCTTCGGACGAGCAACTGCCTGTGGATCCGGCCGCTGACGCGGCGCCGGGATTCGACGAGGCGCAGCGTGACCAGCCCAACGGATTCACCGGTGACGCCGACGTGCTTGACACGTGGGCCACTTCCTCCCTGACGCCGCAGATCGTGGGCGGCTGGAGCCGTGACGAGGACCTGTTCAGCAAGGTCTTCCCGTTTGACCTCCGCCCGCAGGGCCACGACATCATCCGGACCTGGCTCTTCTCCTCCGCAGTACGGGCCGATGCCCTGCAGGAGACCGCGCCGTGGAAGCACGCGGCCATCTCCGGCTGGATCCTGGATCCGGACCGCAAGAAGATGTCCAAGTCCAAGGGCAACGTGGTGGTCCCGACCGACGTCCTGAACGAGTATGGCTCCGACGCCGTCCGCTACTGGGCGGCCTCCGCCAAGCTCGGTGCCGACACGGCCTACGAGATTGCGCAGATGAAAATCGGCCGCCGTCTGGCCATCAAGCTGCTGAACGCCTCCAAGTTCGTCCTGAACCTGGGAGCCACGGAGAACTCGGTGGTCACCGCCGACCTGTCAGCCGTGACCAACCTCTTGGACCGTGCCCTCCTGGCCCAGCTGTCCGACGTCGTGGCGCAGGCGACCAAGGCGTTCGATAACTACGACTATGCCCGGGCGCTGCAGATCACCGAGTCCTTCTTCTGGCAGTTCACTGATGACTACGTCGAGCTCATCAAGGACCGTGCCTATGGCGCTGCCGGCGAATCCGAGCAGGCCTCCGTGCTGGCTGCTCTCGCCACCACTTTGGATTCGCTGCTGCGGCTCTTCGCACCGTTCCTGCCGTTCGCCACCGAGGAAGTGTGGAGCTGGTGGCGCACGGGTTCTGTGCACCGCGCCGCCTGGCCGGCGCCGCTGGAGATTGCCGATGGCGACACCGCCATGCTGGGCACCGTGGGCACCGCGCTCAGCGGCATCCGCAAGGCGAAATCGGAAGCCAAGGTCAAGCAGCGCACCGAGGTGCTCTCGGCGACGATCGTTGCGCCGGAGGCACTGGTGGCCCAGCTGCAGGCCGGTCTCAACGACCTCAAGGCTGCAGCGAATGCCCGGGAGATCACCCTCGAGGGCAGCGCCGGCGAGCTGACGGTCAGCGACGTGGTGCTGGTTCCCGCAGAGGAGCCTGCCCAAGCCTGACGTTCCACGCCTGGTATTGAGCAAATTTTTGGGCAAAGGGGAAGCCCCATCAGCGTTTTGCCGTTGGTGGGGCTTCGACTTTTCGGCTGTCTGGTGACATCTTTGACAGTCTGGCAAGATCCTCGGAAATTTCAGGTCTTCCTACCTTGTCACCGGTAGCCTGCTTCTAACTTTGCCGAAGGCTGCGTTAGATGCATGTCACTGAATCTTTGGTTCTTGCGTCCCTCTTCTTTCGAAGTGGGTAAGAACTATTGTTGTCCTCCCCCTGCGCATGCGCAAGAGCCCCGGCAGAACTACTGTGTTGTAGTTCGCCGGGGCTCTTGCGGGCCTTGGA
>JAPSIT010000108.1:1649-4131 GCA_031178585.1 Arthrobacter sp. | reverse complement strand
GCGACGGTGCGGGAGCCCTCCGGGCGGGTCGCTGCCTTCTCGCTCAGTTCGGCGAACAGCGTCTCGAAATTCTTCACGCCTTCCAGACTACTTGCTCCGGGCCGGAGCCCGCCTGTCGGGCCGCTGCGTGACGGCGGGGATGTGAGGGAACACACAGCCTATGTGCATCCTCGCTCCCCGCCGTCGGCAGGATTCCTTACAGCTTGGGTCAGTACTGCTTGAGGACGACGGCGGTTGCCAGCGCGGCCGTAACGGCCTCGTGTCCCTTGTCCTCGGAGGATCCGGGCAGGCCCGCCCGGTCCAGGCCCTGCTGCTCGGTGTCGCACGTGAGCACGCCGAAGCCGATGGGAACGCCGGTATTGACGCTCACGTCCGTCAGGCCGGATGTGGCCGCCTGGCAGACGTAGTCGAAGTGCGGCGTTCCGCCGCGGATGACCACGCCGAGCGCCACAACGGCGTCATAGTGCGGCGCGAGCCGCGCGGCGGCAACCGGAAGCTCGAAGCTGCCCGGGACGCGCAGCACTGTGGGCTCGCTGATGCCGGCGTCCTTGGCGGCGCGCAGCGCGCCGTCCAGGAGGCCGTCCATGATCTGCGTGTGCCAGCTTGCCGCCACAATGGCCAGCCGCAGCTTGGAGGTCTCGGCCGGGTTGAGGGTGGTGAGGTCGATCTGGGGTGCGCCGTGTCCGCTCATAAGTTAATTTCCTGCTCTGTTCAGTCTTGTTCGTGGTCAAATGCGTCTGCGCCGCTTCCTGGCACGCCCGCTCCCTGGGCGTCCAGGGTCAGCAGGTGGTCCATGCGGTCTTTTTTGGTCTGCAGATAGCGGATGTTCTGTTCGCGAGAGGGCACCTCGGTGGGCACCATTTCCACGACCCTAACGCCGGCGTTGGCCAGCCTGTTCTGCTTGTCCGGGTTGTTGCTCAGCAGCCGGATCTCGTGCAGCCCCATCTCGGCCAGGATCTGCGCCGCGGCCTTGTAGCACCGGGCGTCAACCGGCAGCCCAAGCTGCTCGTTGGCCTCAACAGTGTCAAAACCGGCTTCCTGCAGGGCGTAGGCCTTGATTTTGTTGGCCAGGCCGATGCCGCGGCCTTCCTGGCCCCGCAGGTACAGAAGCGTTCCGCCGTTGGCCTCGATCATCTCCAGGGCGTAGGCGAGCTGCTCGCCGCAGTCGCAGCGGTAGGAGCCGAAGACGTCGCCGGTGAGGCACTCGGAGTGGAGCCGGACCAGAGGGGCTTTGCCGTCTGCAGGAGGGTTGGGCGAGCTGACCGCGAGGTGTTCCGCACCCGTGACGAGGTCCGTCCACGCCTGCGTCACGAAGTTCCCGAAGGCGCCCGGCAGCTGGACCACAGGACCGCCGCTTACCGGATGCGGCACCCGGCCGTTTCTGCTGGTCCCGGCTGCTTGTGATGCGGTCATCGACTTTCCCTTTCCTCGTCCGGGCTCACTTCCGGACTTCTCTCCAGTGAAGATACACGGTCATTCGCGTCGAGGTAGGCCACAAGATCCTCGATCGAAACCAGAGGGCAACCGTGTTCCGCGGCGAACGCCCGCAGGCCGTCAAGGCGCATCATTTCCCCGTCGTCGTAGACGACTTCCGCGATCACGCCCACCGGCTCCAAACCGGCCAGCCGGCACAGGTCCACGGCGGCTTCGGTGTGGCCGGGGCGTTCACGTACTCCCCCGTCAACCGCACGGAGCGGGAAAATATGCCCGGGCCGGGTCAGATCGGCAGGGCCGCTGGCAGCGTCTGCGAGCACGCGTGCCGTCAGTGCCCGGTCCGTGGCGGAGATTCCGGTACTCACTCCGGTGGCGGCATCGCAGGAGACGGTGTAGGCCGTTCCCTTGGAGTCCTGGTTGACCTCCACCATCGGCGGCAGGTCCAGGGCTTCTGCACGGTTGCCGTCGAGTGGAACGCAAATGACGCCGGAACTGTGGCGGATGGTCCATCCCATCAGGGCAGGCGTGGCGTGCTGCGCGGCGAAGATGATGTCGCCTTCGTTCTCACGGTCCTCGTTGTCGACCACCAGGACCGGCCGCCCTGCCGCCATGGCCCGGACTGCTTCCTCGATCGGATCGAGCGTCAAAGTGCCGCTTACCGACGGGTCAAGTTTTGCAGTGCTCACAGCTGGTCCTCCGTTGCGGTTCCGGCACCGCTGAAGGACAGCAGACGTTCCGTGTACTTGGCAAGCACATCGACTTCAAGGTTCACTTTTCCGCCGGTGGGCTTGGCGCCCAGTCCGGTTTCGGCCAGGGTCGTCGGGATCAGTCCTACTTCGAACCACGGGGCGCGTTCCGCTGCCGGGCTCACAGCCGTGACCGTGAGGGAGACGCCGTCAATGGCGATGGAGCCCTTTTCGGCGATGTAGCGTGCCAGCCGTTGCGGCACCGCAAACCGCAGCCGCTCCCAGTTTCCCTGGGCTTCGCGCTCCACAAGTTCGCCGACGCCGTCGACGTGCCCCTGGACGACGTGGCCGTCCAGCCGGCC
>JAPSIT010000108.1:0-1549 GCA_031178585.1 Arthrobacter sp. | reverse complement strand
CCGGTGAGCGCAGAGGTTCCGGACCCCAGCAGGGTGGGAGCCAGATACACGATCAGCTCATCCACCAGGCCCTCGGACAGGAAAGCACTCAGGATCCTGGATCCGCCCTCCACCATGACGTGCCGGACACCTGCCGCAAACAGCTGGGACAGGGCCTCATGCGGGTTCCGGGTGGGCAGGTGCATAACTTTGCCGTCCTCGCCGTGCACGGCGGCGTCCTCCGGAACACCGCGGAGTCCCATGACGGCCCTGAGCGGCTGTTCGCCGGTGACATCACCGTTGGAGTCCCTCGCCGTGAGCCGGGGGTTATCCACCAGGACTGTCTGTGTTCCGACGAGGATGGCGTCAATGCGGCGGCGGATCGCGTGGTTGTCAGCCAGCGACTCGGGGGAGGAAATCCACTGGCTGGTGCCGTCTTCAGCGGCGATCCGGCTGTCCAGAGTCTGCGCGATGTGCAGGGTTACGAAGGGACGCTTGGCCTCAACTGCTTCGAACCAGCGGCGGTTCAGTTCCAGCGCCTGCTCCGCTGCCAGTCCGCTCCGCACGCTGACCCCTGCTTCCCGCAGGGTTGCAGCCCCGCCGGCGGCGGGATCGTGGGGATCATCGACGGCGTACACGACATCGGTGATTCCAGCCTCGATGATGGCCTGCGCGCAGGGTCCGGTGCGTCCCACGTGGTTGCACGGTTCCAGTGTGACCACCATGGTGGAGCCGGTGAGGTCGACGCCCGCCCTGGCCGCTTCAGCTATCGCGTCAGCTTCGGCGTGCGCCGTTCCGGCACCACGGTGATAACCGGTCGCCAATCGCCTTCCGTCAGAATCCACGATGACGGCACCCACCAGGGGGTTCGCACCCCGGGGGCCGTACAGCGCAGCTTTAAGGGCGGCCTCCATGGCCTCAGTTTCAGCGGCACTGAAGGCGTGGACCGGCTGGGCGCTCATGTAGTAACCGCCGCATCCGGCCACACGGTACGAGTGTCCATGCGTGTGTGTCGTTCCTTCCCACTAGAACCGCCAAGGCTCCGGGGGTATACGACAGTGCAATGCTGCGGCGTTTGCCAACGCCGCAGGTACAGCCGTACGTGCTTCTCTCATCCAGACTTTAACTGTCGGTACCGGAATTTCACCGGTTCAACCGTCTGCCGGGTTCTCCTGGTGGAGGACACCGGCTCGCGGGTCGCGGACTGTCACCGCCGGTTCGGACTTACACCGACCCCGGAGCACGTATTGTGTGTTGCTATTCTGACACAACCTAAGGGATGCTCCGGGTATTCCCTGCCACCATGCGTCACGGAACGCGTAACGTGGGGCTACAGCGAGCCGGCCTTCCGCAGCCGGTCGATGGCTTCCGCGGGGTCGGGGGCGCCGTACACGGCCGAGCCGGCGACGAACACGTTGGCGCCCGCCTCGGCGGCGCGCAGGATGGTCTCCTCGGTGATGCCGCCGTCTACCTGCAGCGCCACTCCGATGCCGGACCCGTCAATGGCCGCGCGGGCGCGCCGGATCTTGGGAAGGGTGAGATCGAGGAACGCCTGCCCGCCGAACCCGGG
>JAPSIT010000107.1 GCA_031178585.1 Arthrobacter sp. | reverse complement strand
GAATTCGCAAAAACGCCGTGGCTGTCCCTGTCGCCGTCATCACCGTCAGCGGCCGCCAGGCGCGCCACAATGTGGGCTCCCAGCAACGCGCCAACTTCGTCTCCCCGGAGCATCCGCCAGGCGCCGGTGTCCGGATCCTTCGCCGCAACTGCCGCCCTGTCGGCGTCGGGGTCATTGGCTATCACAATGTCAGCGTCGAGGCGTTCGGCTGTTTCCAGCGCCAGGTCCAGCGCTCCCGGTTCCTCGGGGTTCGGGAAGCTGACCGTGGGAAAGTCCGGGTCCGGATCTGCCTGTTCCGCCACGAGGGTCACGTCGGTGAAACCTGCAGCCTTCAGCACCGCCTTCGCGGTTTCGCCGCCCACACCATGCATCGGCGTGAGAACGATGCGCAGGTCACGGGCGGGGAAGCGCTCCGGAAGGGCCAGCGCCGCGGTGGCCTGTTCGTAATCGGCAGCCAGCGACCCGTCGAGCACTGTCCAGCCGCTGGGGGCAAGGACAATGGACTCCACCGGTCCCACAGCGTTAATCCGGGCCGCAATCTCCTGGTCGTAAGGTGCCACGATCTGTGCGCCGTTGCCGCTCTCCGTAACGGCATGGCGGCCCAGGTAGACCTTGTAGCCGTTGTCCTGCGGCGGGTTGTGGCTGGCCGTGACCATCACGCCGCCGTCACACTCCAGGGCCCGCACAGCGTAAGCCAGCAGGGGAGTGGGCAGCGCCGCCGGCATCAGGAAGGCTTCTATCCCCGCCGCGGTGAAGATGGCGGCGGTTTCTTCAGCGAAGATATCCGAGTTGTAGCGGGCGTCATAGCCGACGACGGCGCGGGGCCGGGTCCCCGGGGAGGCCTCGCCCACCGCCTGGAGCAGGAAGTCCGCCAGGCCGGCAGCGGTCCTGCGGACCACCATCCGGTTCATCCGGTTGGGTCCGGGGCCCAGCGCCGCCCGCAAGCCGGCCGTACCGAACTGCAGTGTCCCGCGGAAGCTGTCTTCGAGTTCCTGCCGGGCTGCCGGGGCGCCTTCTCCAACGAGCCGGACGAGTTCCAGGAGGGAAGCCGAGGTTTCGGGATCCGGGTCCTGGGCGGCCCATTCGCGGGCTTCGGTGAGCAGGCGGAAATCGGCATCGGAGGACGTCATGGGCATAACGCTATCGTCATTGACTCCCGAACTCTTGCCGCCCGCCGTCGAAACGGCAAAATCCCCGCCCCTGCCCCGGCTTCCGTAGCCACCCCGCCTGCCTGGCTCAACAGCGCGGGCGTGGCCTCGCGCTGGTTCAGAGTTTGCCGATGATTTCGGCAAGGAGTTTGGAGATCCGCGGGCCTGCAGCCTGTCCTGACTCAAGGACTTCCTCGTGGCTGAGGGGCTGCGGGCTGATGCCGGCCGCGAGGTTGGTGACGAGCGAGATACCGAAGACTTCCATCCCGGCGTGCCGTCCGGCGATGGCCTCCAAAGCCGTGGACATCCCCACCAGGTCGGCCCCGATGCGCTTGGCGTACTGCACCTCGGCCGGAGTTTCGTAGTGCGGGCCGGGGAACTGGGCGTAGACACCCTCCTCCAGCGTTGCGTCAACTTCCCGGGCCAGTCCGCGGATCCTGGCCGAGTAGAGATCTGTCAGGTCAACGAACGTGGCGCCCTCCAGGGGCGAGGCGGCAGTGAGGTTGATGTGGTCACTGATCAGCACCGGCGTCCCGGGAGCCCAGTTTTCGTTCAGGCCGCCGCAGCCATTGGTAAGCACCAGGGTGCTGCAGCCGGCAGCCGCCGCCGTCCTGATGCCATGCACGACGGCACGGACGCCTTTGCCCTCGTAGTAGTGGGTCCGTGCACCCAGGACCAGCGCCCGCTTGCCCTCCTTGGTGAGTACCGAGCGGATGGTGCCCACGTGCCCAACAACAGCGGGAGCGTGGAAGCCGGGGACCTCCTCGGCGGAGAGGGTGGCTGTGGTTTCGCCGATGAGGTCGGCCGCCTCGGCCCAGCCGGAGCCGAGCACGAGGGCGACGTCGTGGCTGTCCACGCCTGTTTCCTCGGCAATGTACTCGGCGGCGGCGCGTGCAGCAGCGAAGGGATCGGTCTTCAGGAAGTCTGTTGTACTCACTGGTACAAGTTATCCTGCCGCTCCGTGCGCGCCCACCCCCTGGCCGGATCCGTCCAGAGACCGTTTTCTTTGGTGGTCCGGCTGCGGATGCAGGAGAATGGTTGTTTGTGACTACGCACCCAGATTTCAGCTCACCCCGGATCGCAATCCTGGGAGGTGGTCCCGGCGGATACGAAGCCGCCATGGTGGCCGCCTCGCTCGGAGCGCAGGTCACGATCATCGAACGGGCGGGGCTGGGTGGCTCGGCCGTGCTGACCGACGTCGTACCGTCCAAGACGCTGATTGCCACGGCGGACCTGATGACCCGCGTCGCCGAGGCGGGGGAGCTGGGCGTGAAGTTCGACGTCGACGGCGGCGACTTTCTGCCCGTGATGCGTGCGGACCTCAAACACATCAATCACCGCCTCCTTAACCTGGCGCGCAGCCAGTCCAAGGACATCCACGACGGACTGGTCCAGCAGGGCGTGCGCATCCTGGCCGGGTCCGGCAGGCTCCTCAACGACCACACGATCGAGGTCCTCACGGCCGAGGGCACCGAGACGGTCGAGGCGGACACCATCCTCCTTGCAGTGGGCGCCCATCCGCGTGAGCTTGCCACGGCCCGGCCGGACGGCGACCGGATCCTGAACTGGACGCAGATCTACGACCTCGATGAACTGCCCGAGGAACTGATTGTGGTGGGTTCGGGCGTGACCGGGGCCGAGTTTGCCTCCGCGTACAACGGCCTGGGCTCCAAGGTCACGCTGATTTCGAGCCGCGACCGCGTGCTTCCGGGATCCGATGTGGACGCCGCAGTCGTGCTGGAGGAAGTGTTCGAGCGCCGGGGCGTCCGGGTCCTGTCCCGTTCCCGCGCGGAGGCCGTGGAACGGACGGACGACGGGGTTGTGGTCACCCTCAGCGACGGCTCCAAAGTCACCGGCAGCCACTGCCTCCTGTGCCTGGGCTCCATTCCCAACACCGCCGGCATTGGACTCGACGAGGCCGGCGTGGCGCTCAGCGAGAGCGGCCACATCAAGGTGGACGGCGTCTCACGGACGTCCGCGCCTAACATCTACGCCGCAGGCGACTGCACCGGGGTGCTTCCGCTTGCCTCTGTGGCCGCCATGCAGGGCCGCATCGCGGTGGCCCACTTTATGGGGGACACCGTCACCCCGCTCAAGCTGCACCAGGTGGCGTCCAACATTTTCACCTCGCCCGAGATTGCCAACGTAGGGGTGTCCGAGGCGGAGATCGACTCCGGCAAGTACCAGGGCGATGTGGTCAAGCTTTCCTTGCGCAGCAATGCCCGTGCCAAGATGCGCAACCACAAGGACGGCTTTGTGAAGATCTTCGCCCGAAAGGGCTCCGGTACGGTGATCGGCGGCGTTGTGGTGGGGCCGAACGCTTCCGAGCTGATCTTCCCGATTTCCATCGCCGTCAAGCAGAAGCTGCACGTGGACGACGTCGCCAGCACCTTCACGGTGTATCCGTCCCTGACGGGATCCATCTCCGAGGCTGCGCGCCGCCTGCACGTCCACCTGTAGGTGGTTAAACGCGCAGCGGGAGTCTGGACCGCTCCCATGCCAACTGCATAGACTCCTCAAAGGACCGGCCGGGAATTTCATCAGGAATTTCCCGGCCGTCCCTGCATCAGCCATCGACGCAAGGAGAAGCCCGTGGAACTAAAGGACGTCACATGGAATGAGCAGGCCCGGGAGAAGATCCTGCTCGACGCTGACAGGGCCCTGCAGGAGGCGGTCCAGGAGGCAGCGTCCACTCTGTCCAACGCAGACAAGGACGAGGTGTACAAGTTCCTTTTTGAGCAGCTGAAAGATAAGTTCGTCGACTTCCAGCCCGGACCGGACCTCACCCGCTACGCGGAAGCTGTAGCCAACGGGGACTTCAGCTCCAACGGCGCCTCCGGCACGGAAGCTTAGGGAAACAGGCCATGACAACAGCCCTCGTTCGTCCCCGCAGCGGCAAGATCATCGGCGGCGTCTGCGCTGCCCTTGCAGCCCGGTACGGGCTCCCGAAATTCCTCGTCCGGCTGGGCTTCGTGATTTTCGGCCTGGTAGGGATCGGCGAACTGGTCT
>JAPSIT010000033.1 GCA_031178585.1 Arthrobacter sp. | reverse complement strand
CCGAAGAGCCCTCATACATCGAGGTCAACTCTGAGCGTGCCCAGTACTGGCTGTCCGTCGGCGCCCAGCCGTCCGAGCAGGTTGCTGCGATCCTCAAGATCACCGGCGACTGGCAGAAGTTCAAGGGTCTCCCGGGTCAGGAAGGCACCTTGAAGACCAAGGCCGGGAAGGAAGCTTTCGTTGCCCCGGAAAAGGGTTCCGTGATCATCCCGGAAGCCATCACCAAGAAGGCCAAGGCAGAAGCACCCGCCGAGGCTGAAGCAGAGACCACCGAGGCTGAGTAAGTTGCTGGCAGAAGCGCTCGAACACCTGGTCCGGGGAATCGTTGACTCCCCGGAAGATGTCAAGGTCAGCCAGAAGAGCAACCGCCGCGGGGATACCCTCGAGGTGCGCGTTCATCAGGAAGACCTTGGACGGGTAATCGGACGCCAGGGCCGGACCGCCCGTGCACTGCGCACGGTTGTGGCGGCGCTGGCAGACGGCGAACAGGTCAGGGTCGACGTCGTCGACACGGACCGCCGCCGGTAACGCGCCTGCAACACTTGTCTTAGGTCCGGCCCCTCCACCAGCAACGGTGGAGGGGCCGTACTGCTTTCCCGGCAAACTGCTTCCGGCGGACCGCCTCGGCAACGTAGCAGAGCGACGTCCGCAAACAACAGCCAACTTTCCCCAACGCACTCCGAACAGAGGAACACATGCAGCTCCAGGTGGCACGAATCGGCAAGCCCCACGGAATCCGCGGCGAGGTGACCGTCCAGGTACTCACCGACGCGCCGGAGGACCGGTTTGTCCCCGGCACGGAATTCGTGGTGGAGCCGGCGTCGGCAGGGCCGCTGACCGTGCAGAGCGCCCGCTGGAACAAGGACATCCTCCTCCTCGGCTTCGAAGAGATTGCGTCACGGAACGAGGCCGAGACCCTCCGCGGCGCGAAGCTGTTCATCGAGACCGAGGAACTCGACGAGGACGACGACGAAGGCTGGTACGAGCACGAGCTCGTGGGCCTCGACGTGCGCGTCGGTTCGGAGGTCGTTGGCAAGATCTCCGCGCTGAACACGATGCCGGTCCAGGATCTGCTAGTGGTGGAGACTCCGGACGGCAAGGAGGTGCTGATCCCGTTCGTGGAGCAGATCGTTCCCGAAGTGAACGTCGAGGACGGCTATGTCCTGGTGATTCCGCCGGCGGGGCTGTTTGAACTCAACGAAGAGGGCGGCGGTTCTGAAAGCGACGGCGTCGAAGAGGACGGCGAGCCTCAGCGAGGAGCCAAAGCCTAGATGAGAATCGACGTCGTCAGTATCTTTCCCGAATACCTGGCACCACTGGACCTGTCGCTGATCGGCAAGGCGCGCCAGGACGGACTGCTGGAGCTCAACGTCCACGACCTCCGGACCTTCACCACCGACCGCCACCGCACCGTGGATGACACCCCGTACGGGGGCGGCGCGGGAATGGTCATGAAGGCGGAACCGTGGGCCCAGGCATTGGCCTCGGTGGCGGGGGCGCGTCCTGCCGGCGCAGGAAAGCCGGTGCTGATCGTGCCGTCGCCGGCGGGGGAGCGGTTCAACCAGGCGCTGGCCTACGAACTGGCCGAGGAGGACCAGTTGGTCTTCGCCTGCGGCCGCTACGAAGGGATCGATGAGCGGGTCATCGAATGGGCGGGGGAGCACTTCACGGTGCGTCCTGTCAGCCTTGGCGACTACGTGCTGAATGGCGGCGAAGTGGCTGTCCTGGCGATGGTCGAGGCCATTGGCCGGCTGCTGCCCGGAGTAGTGGGGAATCCGGAGTCCCTCGTGGAGGAATCGCACTCGGACGGCCTGCTCGAGTATCCCGTCTACACCAAGCCCTCCGTGTGGCGGGACCGGGAGGTCCCGGCCGTCCTGCTCAGCGGAAACCACGGAAAGATCGCCCAGTGGCGCCGCCATGAACAGTACCGGCGGACGGCGGAACGCCGCCCTGACCTGCTGGAGGAGTTCGACGCCGGAAACCTTTCGCGCGCGGACCGCACCGCACTCGCGGACCTGGGTTACGACGTCGTCGACGGACGCCTCATGCGGCGGCCGGACGCCTGAGGCGCTTCCGCGCGGCCGGAAGCTTAATTGGTAGGGATTTACCAAGATCTACCAATATGGGGCATAATTAACCCTTGTGTCTGCTGGGTCCGCACCTGCCACAGGGGGAGCGCAACCAACAGCGGGACACCCCGGTGCCGCCAAAGGGTGGCGGGACCGGACCTCAACACTTCGGCAGCGATTCCCGGACGTTATCCGGGCTTGGCCGCCGTGACCCAAAGTGAATGACCTGTGGCGTTCACCAGGAGTGGATCAATGCATATCCTCGATTCCGTAGATGCAGCTTCGCTGCGTACCGATGTTCCCGAGTTCCGCGCGGGTGACACCCTCAAGGTGCACGTGAACATCATCGAAGGCAAGAACTCCCGTGTCCAGGTCTTCCAGGGCTTCGTCCTGGGCCGCCAGGGTGACGGCATCCGCGAGACCTTCACGGTCCGCAAGGTTTCCTTCGGTGTTGGCGTGGAGCGTACCTTCCCGGTGCACTCCCCGATCATCGAAAAGATCGAGCTCGTCACCAAGGGTGACGTGCGCCGTGCCAAGCTTTACTACATGCGTGCGCTGCGCGGTAAGGCTGCGAAGATCAAGGAAAAGCGCGACTTCAGCACCGCCAAGTAGGTCCCTTCCGGACTTGCACGGCGGGTCCCCGACCCGTATCCGGCCAGCGCCGGAGCCATCCGCAACAGCGCCACAGGATACGGATCATGGACACCACAAAACGCCAGCCAGGGAAACCGGGCTGGCGTTTCGTGTTCCTTGCGTTCGCCCTGGCAGTGCTGCTCAGCGGCATTGTCCGTTCACTGTGGCTGGACGTCTACTACATCCCCTCGGCCTCCATGGAGCCGCTCTTCAGTGCCGGTGACCGTATCGTGGTGTCGCGCACAGATTTCCAATCCGAGCCAATCCGCCGCGGCGATGTTGTGGTGTTTGACGGCCGCGGCTCATTTGCCCCCCTCAGCTCCGGCGCGGGTCCGTTGCAGGAGGCGCTGGCCTCCGCCGGGCACTGGCTCGGAGTGACGGGCAGCGACACTACCTACGTCAAGCGCGTCATCGGCCTGCCGGGGGACAAAGTCGTGTGCTGTGATGCCGAGCAGCGGCTCACAGTGAACGGCCAGCCGGTCGTGGAACCCTATATCCATGCCGGTGACGCACCCAGTAACCATAAGTTCAGTGTCTCCGTGCCGGCCGGCCGGCTCTGGCTCCTGGGGGATCACCGCTCGGTATCCGCCGACTCCCGCAGCCTCCTTGGCGCACCCGGCGGCGGCATGGTCCGCATCGACAGGGTGATTGGCAGACCGGTACAGATCATCTGGCCGCTTGATAGATTTGGCTCAGTGGTACGGCCGTCCAAGGCAGCCACTTCAACGACTAAGGACGGACAGTAAATGCCCGAGACAGACCCCGGGACTTCCGAGCCGCAGCAGGCTGCTGCCAGGCCTGGAAGGCGCGCTTTGGGCGAGCCCGTTTCGGCACCGGCCGTCCCCGACGGCGACACACAGCCGGCCGACCGGGCTGATCAGTCTGCTGTAGCGAAGGGCCGGGAAGAGCCGTTTACGGTCAGGCCCATCGATGCTGGCACGTCCACCGAAGCTGCCACGTCCACCGTACGCGCCACGCGCGGCGACAACGGTGCGCCCGCTGCTGACGACGGAGCCGCTGCACTGCAGGGAAAGCGTCCCCGCGCCGGTGCCAGGCTTGCCGGGGGTGACCGGAAAAAGCAGGCTCCTGCCCGCAACCCCCTTATGGTGTGGTTGAAGGAGATCGCCACGGTGGTGATCATCGCCGTCGTCCTCTCCTTCCTCATCAAAACGTTCCTGTTCCGTGCCTTCTACATTCCGTCAGAGTCCATGGTGAGTACCCTTGACGTAAACGATCGCATCTTCGTCAATCTGCTGGTTCCGGAACCTTTCGCACTCGAACGCGGCGACGTGGTGGTGTTCAAGGACACCAAGGGCTGGCTGCCACCCACACCGCAGAAAGTCGACGGCCCCTTCACCTTCGTTGAAGACGGCCTGACGTTTGTGGGCCTGCTTCCTGACAACTCGGAGCAGCACCTCGTCAAGCGTGTCATCGGCCTCCCCGGTGACCATGTGGTGTGTTGCGACGCCGACGGCAAAGTGACAGTCAACGGAGCTCCGCTGGACGAAAAGTACGTCAACCCTGCCGAAGTGCCAATGGTGCGCAATTTTGACGTCGTTGTGCCGGAAGGCAAGGTCTGGGTGATGGGCGACAACCGCAACCACTCCGCGGACTCCCGGGCGCACACCGATTCGAACGGCGGTTTCGTTGACATCGCCGACATCGAGGGCCGTGCAGCGGTCATCGCCTGGCCGCTGAACCGCTGGTCGGGCCTGGACAATTATCCGGACGTGTTCAAGAGCGTTCCTCCGGCAGGCTAGTGATGTCCGTTGCCCCAACCCTTGACTACGAGAAGCGCTTCCTCCCGCGGGGTGCTCGGTTCCTCGCAGGTGTCGATGAAGTAGGCCGCGGTGCCCTGGCCGGCCCCGTCAGTGTGGGAATCGCCGTCGTGGATCTGCGACGTATGGAACTGCTGGCGGACGTCCGGGACAGCAAGCTGCTGAAAGCAGCAGACCGTGAGCGGTTGGATCCGCTGGTGCGGGCTTGGAGCGTTGCGTCAGCCGTGGGGCATGCCACCGCCCGCGAAATCGATGAACTGGGCATCATGGGGGCACTCCGGACGGCAGGCAACCGGGCATGGTTCCAGATACTGGGCACCGGAATCACTCCGGATGTTGTGCTGCTGGACGGGAGCCACAACTGGCTGTCTCCTGACGCGCAGCCCTCGCTGTTTGACGAGGTCGTGGTGGAGCAGGGGTGCGATGCGCCGGTCCACACGCTGGTCAAGGCGGACATGCAGTGCCTGAGCGTCGCCGCGGCCAGCGTCCTGGCCAAAGTGGAAAGGGACCGCACCATGCAGGAGTTGCATGTCGAGTATCCCGCCTTCAGCTGGGACGTCAACAAGGGCTATGGCACGGCGGCGCACCGGGAGGCCATCCGGACCGCCGGACCGAGCCCTTACCACCGCGTGAGCTGGAACCTGCTGTCCGAATAATGTCATTGCTCACGGAGCCAGTGCTCCTGCCGCTGCCGCGTCAGTGCAGGGTGCCGGTGACCGGTGCGCTTGCTGTTGGTGCGCGGCGGGCCGCTCCATGGTGCAAGATGGAACCATGAGCGCCGAGGATCTTGAAAACTACGAAACCGACATGGAGCTCCAGCTCTACCGCGAATACCGTGATGTCGTCGGGCTGTTCAGCTACGTGGTCGAGACCGAGCGCCGCTTCTACCTTGCCAACCACGTAGACCTGCAGGCGCGCAGTGCCGACGGCGAGGTGTACTTCGACCTGACGCTGCAGGATGCCTGGGTGTGGGACGTCTACCGCTCCGCCCGCTTCGTCAAGAGCGTCCGCGTCATCACCTTCAAGGACGTCAACGTCGAGGAGCTGCCGCGCAACGAAGAGCTTGCATTGCCCAAGGACGTCGACCTGGGCAACTGATCCGGCGCCGGCGGTCCTGAGGTCTTTGCGGCGGGCCGACTTTCCCTCCACAGCCGTACGTTTAGCCACTTTTCCCACATACGCCAACGGTTCCGTATCCGTTCTGACGCTGCCCCTGCACTCTGGTTGCGGAGGTAGATATGAAAGCCAAAGACGTGCTGGGCCGGCGTGGTGAAGAGCTCGCCACAGCGTACTTGGAATCGCTGGGCATGCTCATCGTGGAGCGCAACTGGCGCTGCACTGATGGGGAAATCGACATTGTTGCCCTCGACGGCGATGCGCTGGTTATTGCCGAGGTGAAAACGCGCCGGTCCCTTGCCTACGGCCACCCCTTCGAGGCGGTGGGCCGCGAGAAACTTGCCCGGCTGCACCGGCTGGGAGCCGCCTGGTGCGGCCACCGGGGGCTGCGGATCCCGCTGCGCCGCGTGGATGTGATTGCGGTGCTGGACGACGGCGTGTGCGAGCCGACCCTTGAGCATCTCAAGGGGGTGGGGTAGTGGCCTTGGGAAGGACCTATTCCGTGGCCTTGGTGGGACTGAACGGTTACATCGTGGAGGTCGAGGCCGACATTGGCCAAACCTTGCCGGCATTCATCATCCTCGGCCTTCCCGATGCTTCGCTCAATGAGGCCAAGGAGCGGATCAGGTCTGCGGCACAAAACTCCGGGATTCCGCTGAGCCGGCGAAAAATCACGGCGAACCTCATTCCTGCTTCCTTGCCCAAGAGCGGCTCGGGCTTTGATCTTGCCATCACGATGGCGGTTTTGCGCGCCGCCGGTGACATCCGGACCACCGGCCGCACCGTCTTCATTGCCGAACTGGGCCTGGACGGCAGGCTGCGTCCAGTCCGCGGTGTCCTTCCTGCCGTCATGGCCGCAGTGCAGGCAGGCTATGCAGACATTGTCGTGGCGCAGGCCAACGCCGCTGAGGCAGCGCTCGTGACCGGTGCCCGGGTCAAGGGCTACAGAACCCTCGCGCGGCTTGCCTTCGATTTTGGCGCCGACCCCCAGGAACTGGCGCTGGACTTCGATCCGGACGACGAGCCACCGGGGGAAGAAACCTCGTCGGTGCCCGGCAGCATTCCCGACATGTGTGACGTGGCGGGGCAGGCTGACGCCCGGCGGGCACTGGAGGTTGCTGCCGCCGGTGCCCACCATGTGCTCCTCACCGGGCCGCCAGGAGCAGGCAAGACGATGCTCGCTGAGCGACTGCCCGGGCTCCTGCCCGATCTGGGTGACACGGAGGCAATGGAGGTGACGGCCATCCACTCCCTGTGCCAGCTGCGGTCCTCCGCACTGCAGCTGGTGCGGCGCCCGCCGTTCGAGAATCCGCACCACACTGCAACCTCTGCTGCCATCATCGGCGGCGGTTCGGGCCTGCCGCGGCCCGGGGCTGCGTCCCGGGCGCACCGAGGCATTCTTTTCCTGGACGAGGCACCGGAGTACGAACGCAGGGTTCTTGATGCGCTCCGCCAGCCCCTGGAAAGCGGCGAGCTCGTCATTCACCGTTCTGCAGGTACGGCTGCCTACCCTGCCCGCTTTCAGCTGGTGTTGGCTGCCAACCCGTGTCCCTGCGGCAAGGCATCAGGCAAAGGCATCGACTGTACCTGCACGCCCACGATGCGCCGGCGGTACCTGGGGCGTCTGTCGGGTCCGCTCCTTGACCGGGTGGACATCCAGCTGGAGGTGGAGCGTGTCTCGCTGGCCAACTTCGGCCAGTCCGGTGGCGAGGAGGACACTGCCACAGTCGGCGGGCGGGTCCGGGCAGCCAGGGAGCGGCAACTGCAGCGACTTGGGCCCTTGGGGATGGAGACCAACTCTCAGGTTCCGGGGCACGTCCTGCGCGGGGAGCTGAGGCTGGCGTCCGGGACCACGCGCATTCTGGACCGCTCCCTCGAAAGGGGAGTGCTGACAGCCCGCGGGTACGACCGGGTGCTGCGCCTGGCGTGGACTCTCGCGGACCTGGCCTGCCGGGAACGGCCGGACGCCAATGACATCGGACAGGCCCTGAGCCTCCGGCAGGCGGCTTCGGCCGCCGCGTGAAAGGAACCTTTTTTGCATAACGAGAGAACCGCACGCGCCGCCCTTTCCAGACTGATGGAGCCCCAGGACTCAGCCGGCCTTGCGCTGGTGAAGAAAGTGGGGGCACAGGATGCACTCCGGATAGCCACAGGAGAGATCAGCTTCAGTCCCGCCTTGGAACAGGAACTGACGGGTGTTCTCGCCGAACACGGCGCCGCGACGTCCTGGGCGGGAATGGCAGCCGCGCTGAAGCGGTGGGTCCCAAGGATTCCTGACCTGGCGCCGGAACGCGACCTGGCAACGATGCAGCGCATTGGCGGCCGACTGATCATTCCGGGCGACGATTTGTGGCCGCAGCAACTGGGCGACCTCGGCATTAATGAACCCATCTGCCTGTGGTGGCGCGGCGTTGAGCAGGAGCTTCCTCCGGCGCGGAAATCCATTGCACTGGTAGGCTCCCGGGACAGCACGAGTTATGGAGCAGCCGTAACCGGCGACCTTGCCTATTCCCTGTCGCAGCGGGGTTTCACAGTGGTTTCGGGAGGGGCCTACGGCATCGACGCCCACGCGCACAGAGCGGCGCTGGCAGGCGTTTCGGAAGCCCTGCCCACCATCGCTGTGATGGCCGGGGGAGTTGACCGTTTCTACCCGTCGGGCAACGAGGATCTGCTGCGGGCTGTTGTGAACCAGGGAGCCGTCCTGGCCGAGGTGCCTCCTGGGTCGGCACCCACGCGCTACCGCTTCCTCCAACGGAACAGGCTTATCGCAGCCCTGGCATCGGTCACAGTGGTCGTGGAGGCCCGGTGGCGGTCCGGGGCATTGAACACTGCCCACCACGCAGAGACGTTGGGCAGGGCCGTTGGAGCTGTACCGGGATCAGTTCACAGCGCCAACTCCGCCGGCTGCCACCGTCTCCTCCGCGAGGGCGGTGCCGTCTGCGTGACGGATGCCGCTGAGATTGCAGAGCTGGGAGCGCCAAGTGGTGAGTTCCTGCCGGACGCGCGCGATGGTGGAAGCGCTGTCCACGACGGCTTGACCCTGGAAGACCTGATTCTGCTGGACGCCCTGCCGCTGCGGTCCACCAGTTCGGTGGAGAAACTCTGCACTGTGGCAGGACTAGGGGCCGAATCGGTGAGGGCCGGACTCGGCAGGCTGGGTCTGCTCGGGCTGGCAGAATCCCACGGCGGCGGATGGAAGCGGTCCAAGAACGAGGGTTGAATGCCGGGCGGGGGAGCAGCCTCGGGGATGACGGACGGCGCGCCGGAAGTGATCCTTGACCGCCCGCGGATTACTGGGAAAGTGAGAGCGTGGAAAACAAGGAACTGCCGCCGGCGCTGTCTGAGGCCCTCACCAGCTTCGGCCGCTACCTTGAGGGCGAGCGGGCACGTTCCGTGCATACTGTTCGTGCCTACCTTTCGGACGTGGGCAGCCTGCTGGACCACGCGGCTCAGGAGGGTGTCGGCCAAGTCAGCGGGATCGAGCTGGGCACGCTCCGGCGCTGGCTGGGCAGCCAGAGCCAGGCAGGCGCCTCCCGTTCCACCCTCGCCCGCCGCTCTGCCACCGCCCGCAGCTTCATGGCCTGGGCGTTGCGCGAGGAACTCATCGAGACGGATCCCGCACTGCGCCTGAAGGCGCCGAAGAAAGAAGGCTCACTGCCGGGGGTGCTTCAGCAACAGCAGCTTGTCCGGCTGCTCACGGACCTGGACCTTGCGGCGCAGGAGGGGGCGCCCATGGCGCTGCGGGACCGGGCCATGGTCGAGCTGCTGTACGCCACCGGGATCCGCGTCGGCGAACTGGCAGGCCTGGACATCGACGACCTCGACCCGGACCGCCGGACGCTGCGGGTCCTCGGCAAGGGCAACAAGGAACGGACCGTTCCCTACGGGCTGCCGGCCGCGCTCGCCGTCGACGATTGGCTGCGCCGGGGGCGCGGCAAGCTCGCCACCTCCGGTAGCGGCCCCGCACTGTTTCTGGGTGTCAGGGGAAACCGTGTGGACCAGCGCCAGGTCCGGAGTGTGGTCAAGGACCTCTTCGAAGCGTTGGGCGACACCGCCGCCACCGGCCCCCATGCCCTGCGCCACTCGGCCGCAACCCATCTGCTGGATGGCGGTGCCGACCTGCGGGCCGTGCAGGAAATCCTCGGGCACAGCAGCCTGGCAACCACCCAGATCTATACACACGTTTCCGTGGACCGGCTGCGGCAAAGCTACCAGCAAGCCCATCCGCGCGCTTAACGCGGCGCGCCTTCACGGCGCGCCGAATCCCACTGGCGTAATTAGGCGGGGTACGGCACAATAAGAGCCAAGTCCGGCAAGTTTCAAGTTGTGCTTTAAGCCTTTGGCCAGCTTGCAAGCCCGGTAACAGTTTCATAAATTGGCAGGAATAGCCGGCACCACGCGGCGCCCGGAGCACCAGAGATCCATCCATGCAGGTCGTTGGGGAAGACGTACCTACAGCTATGGAGGATGGAATGTCTGTTGCAATGACCCGCGGTGTGTTGTTTGTTCACTCGGCGCCGACTGCGCTGTGCCCCCACGTCGAGTGGGCCATCGGATCTGTCGTGGACAAGCGGACAGATCTTGAGTGGACCCCTCAACCGGCCGCGCCCGGGATGTTCCGTTCGGAACTGTCCTGGACCGGCCCTCAGGGCACCGGTGCGCAGCTGGCGTCTGCCCTTCGGGGCTGGGCGCATCTGCGCTTTGAGGTAACCGAGGAACCCAGCCAGGGTGTAGATGGCGGCCGCTGGTCGCACACGCCCGAACTGGGAATTTTCCATGCGGTGACGGATGTGCACGGCAACATCATGGTGTCTGAGGACCGGATCCGGTACGCCTACGAGTCCGGCGCCGGGGATCCCTCCGCCGTCTACCACGAGCTGTCGCTTGCCCTCGGTGAGGCATGGGATGAGGAACTGGAGCCGTTCCGCCATGCGGCAGAGGGCGCTCCCGTGCGCTGGCTGCACCAGGTGGGCTAAGCCACCAAGCGGGCTAGGACGCCCCTTCCCCATAGCAACGCAAGAAGCCCCCGCCATCCGGCGGGGGCTTCTTGGCACTTCAGCCAACTGCTGGTTCAGTCAGTGATCACACGCTTCGTACAGCAATGACAGCGTTGTGGCCGCCAAAGCCGAAGGAGTTGCTTAGTGCCACAATGTCTCCGGCGGGCAGGACGCGCTCGGAGGTGACGACGTCGAGCGGGATCTCCGGATCCTGGTTTTCCAGGTTGATGGTCAGAGGCGCCTTGCGCTCGTGGACGGCCAGCACGGTGAGGACGGCTTCAACCGCACCGGACGCGCCCAGCAGGTGGCCCATCTGCGACTTGGTTGCGGAGACCGCCACGTTATCAACCTGAGCACCCAGCGCGGCCTTCAGAGCTGTGTACTCCGGCTTGTCACCCACGGGAGTCGACGTGGCGTGGGCATTCACGTGGACAACGTCCTCGGCCTGGATGCGGCCGTCGAACATCGCGGCCTTGAGTGCACGGGTGGCGCCGAGTCCCTGCGGATCCGGAGCGGTGATGTGATACGAGTCGGACGTCACCGAGGTGCCGGCCAGTTCGCCGTAGATCCGGGCGCCGCGTGCCAGTGCGTGTTCCTCCGCCTCGAGGACGAGGGCGCCCGCGCCTTCACCCATGACGAAGCCGTCGCGGTCCATGTCATAGGGCCGGGATGCGCGTTCGGGCTCGTCGTTGCGCCGGGAGAGGGCCTGCATGGACGCGAAGGCCGCCAGCGGCATCGGGTGGATGGCAGCTTCCGCGCCACCGCACATGACAATGTCGGCCTTGCCCGAACGGATCAGGTCGAGACCGAGGTGCAGGGCCTCGGTGCCGGAGGCGCAGGCGGAGACCGGGGTGTGGGCACCGGCCCGGGCACCAAGGTCCAGGCTGACTGCAGCGGCAACGCCGTTGGGCATGAGCATGGGGACCGTCATCGGCAGGACCCGGCGGGGGCCCTTCTCCTTCAGCGTGTCCCAGGCGTCGAGCAGGGTCCAGACACCGCCGATGCCGGTGGCGAAGGCCACCGCGAAGCGGTCATGGTCAAATTCCGTGATGCCCGCGTCAGCCCACGCTTCACGGGCGGCAATAACACCGAACTGCGTGGAGGGGTCCATGCGCTTGGCTTCAACACGGCTCAAAACGTCGAGGGCCGGCGTCGAGCAACGTGCGGCGAAGTGGACCGGGAGCTCGTACTTGCCGACCCAGTCATCCTCCAGCGTCCGTGCGCCGGAAACCCCCTTCAGCGCGTTATTCCACATTGTGGGTACGTCGCCGCCGATGGGCGTGGTGGCACCCAGACCGGTAATGACTACTTTGCGTGTCATGGGATCACTCTCTGTCGGTGCACCTGCCTGTCCCGTGCTGTCGGGCCTTAGGGCCTGCATCGGCGGCGTGCGAGGGGTCTGCGAAAAGTCTGTGGTGAGAAAAGTCTCTGGTGATGCATCGGCTGGCCGGCCCGGGCAGCGAACTGCGGGCCGGCCAGCCGGTTTCAGCCGCTGTGCGGCTGGATCCTGCTTAAGCCTGGGCGCTGGAGATGAAGTCCACGGCGTCGCCGACGGTCTTGAGGTTCTTGACCTCTTCGTCGGGGATGCGCACGCCGAACTTCTCTTCAGCGTTGACCACGATGGTCATCATGGAGATGGAGTCGATGTCCAGGTCCTCCGTGAAGGACTTGTCCAGCTCGACAGCTTCGGGGGCCAGTCCCGTCTCTTCGTTGACGATTTCAGCCAGTCCGGCCAGGATCTCTTCGTTGCTAGCCATTGGTGGCTCCTTTTCTTGTATTGCCGGCAGGGGCTGCCGGAAACGGGGCAAACCGCGGTTGCGGTTTGATGTGGTGATTTCCTACGGAAGGACAACAACCTGTGCGCCGAAAACCAGACCGGCGCCGAAGCCGATCTGGAGCGCCAGGCCGCCGCTGAGCTGCGGGTGCTCCTGCAGCAGCCGGTGGGTGGCCAGCGGGATGGACGCAGCCGACGTGTTGCCGGCGTCTGCGATGTCCCGGGCCACTGTAACGGTTTCGGGCAGCTTTAGCTTTTTGACCATCTCATCGATGATGCGCATGTTGGCCTGGTGCGGGATGAAAGCCACAAGGTCCTCGGCCTGGATGCCGGCGGCGTCCAGCGCCTGCTGGGCAACCTTCGCCATTTCCCAGACCGCCCAGCGGAAGACGGTCTGGCCGTCCTGGCGCAGGGTGGGCCAGATGGCGGCTTCCGCGACGGCGGTTTCTTCCGACGTGAGCGCACCTCCGTGTGACGATCCGGCATGGGCCAGCGCACCTGAACGCGCGGCAGAGAAGTCGCGCACATCAACCAGGGAGTGGGTCATGCCAATCGCATCCCACTTGCTGCCATCGGATCCCCAGACGGAGGGGCCAATGCCCGGTGCCTCGGACGGGCCGATGATGACAGCGCCGGCACCGTCACCGAGGAGGAATGAGATGGTGCGTTCCGTGTTGTCGATGACGTCGGAAAGCTTCTCGGCGCCGACCACCAGCACGTACTGGGCAGCACCGGAGCGGACAAGTGCATCGCCCTGGGCGATGCCGTAGCAGTACCCGGCACATGCGGCGGAGATGTCGAACGCCGGGGCCGGCGTCGCGCCGAGCCGGTCGGCAAGGCTGGCTGCCGCCGACGGTGTGGCGTAGGGGTGGGTCACCGTGGAGACGATGACGGCTCCCAGCTGCGAAGCTTCGATGCCTGCCTTGGCCAGGGCCTCGCGGGAGGCGCCCTCAGCCATGTCGATGACGCTGACATCGGCCGGGGCCCGGTGGCGGGTAATGATGCCGGTGCGCTGCCGGATCCACTCATCGGAGGAATCGATCCACTGGCAGACGTCCTCGTTGGTGACCACGACGTCCGGGCGGTATGCGCCGAGGCCCAGAATGCGGGTGTGCTCGTTGACCGGCGCCTGTTTCAGCGTGGGAGTGCTCATGCCTGTCCCTCCAGTTCTGCGAAAAGTGCAAGGGCTGCTGACAGGTCATCGGGGGTCTTGACGGCCACGGTCTTGACGCCGGGCATGCCGCGCTTCGCCAGGCCTGCCAGGGTGCCGGCCGGAGCCAGTTCGATGACGCCGGTAACGCCGCGCTGAAGAAGGGTTTCCATGCAGAGGTCCCACCGGACGGGACGGGAAACCTGGGCGATCAGGCTGTCCACCGCTGCTGCTCCGTCCGTGACTTCCTTGCCATCGAAGTTGGACAGCAGCGGAACGGCAGGGGCCTGTGGCTGAAGCTCGGGGCGGAGGGCCTCCAGGGCGCTTACGGCGGGCGCCATGTGCGAGGTGTGAAACGCTCCGGCAACCTTCAGCGGAATGACGCGGGCTTTTGCCGGCGGGTTCTCCGCGAGGGCCTTGAGCTGTTCGAAGGTCCCGGCGGCGACGGTCTGGCCTGCGCCGTTGACGTTCGCGGGGGTGGCGCCTGCCGCCTCGATGGCTGCCAGTACTTCGGCGGGGTCGCCGCCGACGACAGCGCTCATGCCGGTGGGAGTCACAGCGGCGGCAGCGGCCATGCTGTTGGCGCGTTCCCGCACGAAGGTCATCGCTTCTTTTTCGGTCAGTACGCCGGCCAGCGCCGAGGCCGTGATCTCACCCACGGAGTGCCCGGCAAGGATGACCGGCAGCGTGTTGAGCTCGACGTCAAACAGGGACTTTGCGGCCACCAGGCCGGCTGCGACGATCAGGGGCTGCGCGACGGCAGTGTCCTTGATGGTCTCCTCATCCGAGGTGGTCCCGTGCGCAGTAAGGTCAATGCCTGCGATTTCGCTGAGGGAGGCCAGATGGCCCGCTACGGAGGGCAGTTCCAGCCAAGGGGCCAGAAAACCGGGGGTCTGTGAGCCCTGTCCAGGGCAGACGATTGCAAGCACGTATCCAGCTTTCCAAATTGCCGCGTGAACCAAGGGTGTTTGCGTACACCAAGCTCACTGGGTCAGTTTGTAGGAAGTCTACAACGGTTCAGTTCTGGTTCCGCGCAGGCTGGCGCTCCACGGGGGCCTTTGGCGGGGTCGAGAGCCGCCCCACCACCAGGGCTGCCTGCAGCACAAAGGCCTCCCTCGGGAGCAGTGGATCCCACCCGGTCACGTCACAAACCCGCTTGAGCCGGTAACGGACGGTGTTGGCGTGGACAAAGAGTTCCCGCGCGGTCGCCTCGAGTGAATGCCCGAGTTCCAGGTAGGTGCCAAGGGTCTCCACGAGCCCGTTGGAGGCGGCGAGGAGAGGCCGGTAGATGTTTTTGACGAGCGACCTGCGGGCTGCGTCGTCCCCGGAGATCACCCTCTCCGGCAGCAGATCATCGGCGGCGACCGGGCGCGGGGCCGAGGGCCAAGCGCGCGCGGCGGTGAGGCCGGCGAAAGCGGACTGCGCCGATCCGCTGGCCTCCAGCAACGAACTCGCCTCGGCGCCGTACACCACTGGCCCGGGCGCGAACATCTCACTGAGCTTCATGTACGCCGTTTCGCGGTCATGGACACCGCCGAGGATCAGGATGAGGCGGTCGCCCTGGATTCCCACGAGGGCGTCCTCCGCATACCGGCTTGCCATACGCCGCAACTCGCTCACGTAGCTGGCACTGGGTTCCGACGGCGAATTTCCCACCATCACCGTGAACCGCTCCTGCGCTTTCCAGCCGAGGGCGGCGATCCTGGACCGCAGTGCGTCGGTGTTTTCGCCGCGCAGGATGGCGTCCACGATCAGGGCCTCGAGGCGGGTGTCCCATGAACCCCGCGACTCGGCGGCGCGGGCGTAGACATCAGCGGCCGCAAAGGCCACTTCACGTGAGTACCTGAGCACGGCCTCGCGCAGCGACGGCTGGTCCGCTTCGGGGGCGATCACCGGGACCTGGTCCTCCACCACCTCCACCACGATCCGGATGAGCTGGAGTGCCTTCTGGAGGCTGATTGAGCGGGTGAGCTCCGTCGGCGCGGTGCCGAAAACGTCCGTGAGAATCCAGGACGGAGAGCTGGGACGCTCATACCACGTAACAAAGGCGGCGATGCCGTTTTGGGCCACCAGTCCCAGCGCCGAACGTTCGTCGGAACTGAGCCTGCTGTACCAGGGCAGTGACTTTTCCAGCTCGCGCATGGTGGTGGTGGACAACTGGCCAACGCTTGCCCTGAGCTTCTTCAGGGTCTCCGTCTTTTCCGGTGTCAGGCGGGACGCCGGAGGACGCTTTGCGGGGGCGGGCGTTGGCTGGGGCATGCATTGAGCATACGGGGCGCGCCCTGCAAGCTCCATTTTGTGCAAAGGCTACAACTTAGGTTGTGCTGAATCACACCGGACTCACAGCAGGAGAACGACGACGGCGGCCCCCACCTTCCGGTGAGGGCCGCCGTTGCTGTTTGGCTCGTCAAACCGAGCCTGTCGACAACCGGCGTGGTTACGATTCGCCGCCAGCGTTGCCGGTGGTCCCGGCATTGACATTGTGCAGACGGTATTTCTCGATGGCCTGGGCCGGAGCCTGGGCATCAACCTCACCGCGACGCGCGAGCAGTTGCAGGGTCTTCACGACGACGGAGTGGGTGTCGTTTTTGAAGAACCGGCGGGCTGCGGCGCGGGTGTCGGAGAAGCCGAAGCCGTCCGCGCCGAGGGAGGCGAACTCGTTCGGGATGAACTGGCGGATCTGGTCCGGGACAGCCTTC
>JAPSIT010000032.1 GCA_031178585.1 Arthrobacter sp. | reverse complement strand
TCGACCTTCCACCCGGATCCACCGTGGAGGCCCTGCTCGCCGCCGTCCTCGACGTCGAACGTCCGGAGCCTCCGGCCGGAACGCCGGGGCTTGCCCGCATCCTTGCGCGGAGCAGCTTCCTGCTCAATGAAGTTGCGGTCCGTGACCGGTCAGTGGTCCTCGCCGAGGGCGACATGGTGGACGTCCTGCCGCCATTCGCCGGCGGCTAACCCAAGGGTTTATGCGGGGGCTAAGTGTCCGTTCTCGCTGTCAGGCGCGGCGGCAGACTGAGGTCATGAAGGGGCTGTAGTCGTGGGCGTCCCCCAGCCGGAGCTCGGCGGTGTGGATCAGGGTGCCGTTATCAACGCGGAAGGTGTGCCGGGCGGTGCCGCGGTCGTTGTGCCGCTCGACCGTGAGCTTGGCATCGTGCCAGGCGCCGCGGGCCGGAGCTTCGGGCGGCTTCCCCATGCTGTCCACGAAGTACCAGAGCGTTTCGTCGTGGTCGGGATCCACCGTGAAGACGCCGTGGCCTTCGAAATGCGTGCCGTCGGCTTCGGTGTGGCGGTATGTCTGCACCACGGCCAGCCCGCCGGCAGCCCTCGTAAACGTCACCTCCGCTTTGGCCGTCCGGGCCGGTCCCCACGGCGATGCTGCCAGCTCGGTGGTTCCCAGCCAGCGCCCGACGAACATCTCCAGCGCCTCGTGGGCTGTCCCCGGGTGCGGCTGGTCCATCATTCCTCCGAGTGCGGTTCTGCGCGGGATCCATGCGCAGTGGGATCTGGCTCCATCATGATCCTGCCCATCGGGGGTGTCCAGTGGCGGGCCCGAGTCAGAAGCCGAAGGTTTCCGTCTCCTCGAACGGGCCTACTACCGTCACGGTCCGGGGCGCCGCGGCGAGTAAGCCGGCCAGTTCCTGGACCTGCTCTGCTGTCACGGATTTGATCAGCCGCAGGGTCTCATCGATGTCCTGGTACTCCCCGGAAACGAGTTCGGCGCGCCCCAGCCGGGACATGCGCGAGCCGGTGTCCTCCAACGCCAGAACGATACCGCCGCAGAGCTGGCCCACAGCCTTGCGGAGTTCCTCATCGGAGATGCCGCCCTCGGCGAGCTTGTCCAGCTCCGCACCCAGCAGTTCGAGAACCTGGCGGACCTTCGTGGGGGTGCAGCCCGCGTACATGCCGAAGTAGCCGGCGTCCGCGTAGGAGGAGGCGAAGGAATAGGTGGAGTAGACGAGCCCCCTCTTTTCACGGATCTCCTGGAAAAGACGCGAGGACATGCCTCCACCAAGCACCGCGTTCAGCACGCTCATGACGTACCGGCGTTCATCTGTGGCCACGATCGTGGGGCAGCCCATGATGATGTTGGCCTGCTCCACGGGGCGCTTAACCACGTGCATTCCGGCGGTTCCGGTGATCTCTGCGCGTTCCGTGGACCGCCGTTCCACCGGAGCCGCATCGGGCTCCAGCGGCCAGCCGGCACCGTGGAGCGCATCCACCACAAGGCGGCACACGTCGTCGTGATGCAGACCGCCGGCGGCGGTGATGACCAGTTCATCGGGGCGGTAGTAGCGCCGGTAGTGGTCCCACACAGAGTCGCGGGCCACTGCCCTGATCGCGTCCGGGGTTCCGCCGATGGGCCTGCCCAGAGGGTGGGAGCCGAGAACGGCCGCGACAAAGTGCTCATGCGCCACATCTGTGGGGTCATCGCTGTCCATGGCGATTTCCTCGAGGATGACGTCGCGTTCCTGTTCCATTTCCGCGGGGTCCAGTACGGCGCCGGTGATCATATCCGCGATGACGTCGATGGCCATCGGCAGATCGGTGTCCAGCACGCGGGCGAAATAGCAGGTGCTTTCCTTGGCTGTGGCTGCGTTGGATTCCCCGCCCACCTCGTCGAAGGCAGACGCGATTTCCAGGGCCGTGCGCCGCCGGGTGCCCTTGAACAGCAGGTGCTCAAGGAAGTGGGTTGAGCCGTGCTGGCCGGGTGCCTCGTCGCGGGATCCCACTCCCACCCAGAATCCGATGGTGGCGGAGCGCTGGCCCGGCATGGCCTCGGTCAGCACGCGCACCCCTCCCGGCAGAACGGAACGGCGCACTTCAGAGCCTCCGTCAGCTCCATGGATCAGGGTGTCGCCGGGGTGGTTCTGCGCCAGCGGCAGGGGTACGACAGTCATCAAGGCCTTTCAGGAAGCGGAGCCAAATCTGCCTGCAATCGTACCAGCGGCGCCCCGGGTCGGAATGTTCCGAAGCGTTATGAGGGGGTTGGCAGAGTGTCAGGAGGGACTAGCAAAGTGTCAGGAGTGATCAGCAGAGTGTTAACGGCGGCAGGGCCGGTGGATCAACCACCGGCCCTGCCGTTTCACGCTGTGTGTCCCGGAACCGGAACTGTTAGACGTCAGCGCCTTCAGCAGGCTCCGTCGTGTGGGCGCGCTCGGACTCGCCGGCACCTTCCTCTTCAGCCACGACCGGCGACAGGGAAAGCTTGCCGCGGTCATCGATCTTGGTGATCTCCACCTGGATCTTCTGGCCGACAGAGACCACGTCTTCGACGTTGTCCACGCGCTTGCCGCTGGCGAGCTTGCGCAGCTCGGAGATATGCAGCAGGCCGTCCTTGCCCGGGGTAAGGGAGATGAACGCACCGAAGGTGGTGGTCTTGACGACCGTACCCAGGTAGCGCTCGCCGATTTCCGGCACCTGCGGGTTGGCGATGGCGTTGATGGCGGAGCGCGCTGCGTCGGCAGACGGTCCGTCGGTGGCGCCGATGTAGACCGTGCCGTCGTCCTCGATGGAGATGTCGGCGCCCGTGTCCTCCTGGATCTGGTTGATCATCTTGCCCTTGGGGCCGATGACCTCGCCGATCTTGTCCACGGGGATCTTGACGGCGATAACGCGCGGAGCGAACTCGGAAAGCTCGTCCGGGGTGTCGATCGCTGCGTTGATGACCTCGAGGATGTGCAGGCGGGCTTCGCGTGCCTGCTTCAGCGCTGCTGCCAGCACCGAGGCGGGGATGCCGTCGAGTTTGGTGTCCAGCTGGATGGCGGTGACGAACTCGGACGTGCCGGCCACCTTGAAGTCCATGTCGCCGAAGGCGTCTTCGGCGCCGAGGATGTCCGTGAGGGCGGCGTAGCGGGTCTGCCCGTCAACCTGGTCGGACACAAGGCCCATGGCGATGCCTGCAACGGCAGCCTTCAGCGGAACACCGGCGTTGAGCATGGACAGCGTGGAAGCGCAGACCGAGCCCATCGAGGTGGAGCCGTTGGAGCCGAGGGCCTCGGAGACCTGGCGGATGGCGTACGGGAACTCCTCGCGGGACGGCAGCACCGGCACGAGCGCGCGCTCGGCCAGGGCACCGTGTCCGATTTCGCGGCGCTTCGGGGAACCGACACGGCCGGTTTCACCGGTGGAGTACGGCGGGAAGTTGTAGTTGTGCATGTAGCGCTTGCGCGTTACCGGCGAGAGCGAGTCAATCTGCTGTTCCATCTTGAGCATGTTCAGCGTGGTGACACCCATAATCTGGGTTTCGCCGCGTTCGAAGATGGCAGAACCGTGAACGCGGGGCAGCACCTCCACCTCGGCTGTGAGCTGGCGGATGTCCGTCAGGCCACGGCCGTCGATGCGGATCTGGTCCTTGAGGATACGCTGGCGAACCACGTGCTTGGTCACGGAGCGGAAGGCTGCCGAGACTTCCTTCTCGCGGCCTTCGAACTGCTCAGCCAGGGAAGCTACAACCTCGTCCTTCAGCTCGTCGGCTGCGTTGTCGCGCGTCTGCTTGTCGGCGATCTGGAAGACGGCGGTGAGCTTCTCTGCTGCGGCTGCCTCAACGGCGGCGTACACGTCGTCCTGGTAGTCCAGGAAGACCGGGAATTCAACGGTGGGCTTGGCGGCGCGGGCAGCCAGGTCCTGCTGTGCGTCGCAGAGAGCCTTGATGAACGGCTTGGCGGCTTCGAGGCCCTCGGAAACGACCTCTTCGGTGGGAGCGGTGGCGCCCTGTTCCTTGATGAGGTTCCAGGAGTTGTCCGTAGCTTCTGCCTCAACCATCATGATGGCCACGTCATCGCCCGCAACGCGGCCGGCAACAACCATGTTGAACACGGAGTTCTCAAGCTGGGAGTGCTTCGGGAAGGCAACCCACTGCGAACCCTGCTCGTCCGCCACGAGGGCAACGCGGACGCCGCCGATCGGGCCGGAGAACGGCAGGCCGGAGAGCTGGGTGGACATCGAAGAGGCGTTGATCGCCACGACGTCGTAAAGCTCGTCCGGGTTGATCGCCAGCACAGTCACGACAATCTGGACCTCGTTGCGCAGGCCCTTGACGAAGGCCGGGCGCAGCGGGCGGTCCATCAGGCGGCAGGCCAGGATGGCCTCCGTGGACGGGCGGCCTTCACGGCGGAAGAACGAACCCGGGATGCGGCCTGCGGCGTACATGCGCTCTTCGACGTCCACCGTCAGGGGGAAGAAGTCAAAGCCTTCGCGCGGATGCTTGCCGGCGGTGGTGGCGGAAAGCAGCGCCGTGTCTTCGTCGATGTACACCATGGCTGCGCCGGCTGCCTGCTTGGCAAGGCGGCCGGTTTCGAAGCGGATTACACGCTTACCGAAGCGGCCATTGTCAATGACTGCTTCTGAGAACTGGATTTCGGGACCCTCCAAGAGAGTCACCTCCGTTTCTTGGTTAACGGAAGTCCAGCCGCATCAACCCAGTCCAGCATCTGTCTACTGGCCTGCACTGCACCCGGTCATCGATCGAGACCCACGGGCCGGCTTCCGTCAGCGAAGCTTCCCGGGGATCACTACCGAGGACCGCGAATGCGTGATGCGGTTGATCCTCCTGTTGAGTTTTTAGTGCAGAAGGCGGCCCGTTCCCAGCGGGAAAGGGCCGCCCCCTAAGTCAGACTAGCGGCGCAGGCCGAGACGCTCAATGAGCGAACGGTAGCGGGAGATGTCAGTCTTCTTGAGGTAGGTCAGCATGCGCTTGCGACGACCGACCATGGCCAGCAGACCGCGCTGGGTGTGGAAGTCGTGCTTGTGCTCCTTCATGTGCTCAGTCAGATCCTTGATCCGCTGAGTCAGAACCGCAATCTGGACCTCCGGCGAACCGGTGTCGCCCTCGGACGTTGCGTATTCCTTGATGATGGACTGCTTTACGGCGGCGTCAAGTGCCACAATAACTCCTAGAGATGTGCCGTGAGGCCCGAGTCAGAAATTTACTGCCGGGTGTGCAGGCGCGGACGGTCCCGTCAACAACAGGCTGTCCGCACGAAACAGGATCCAGCAACCACGGACTGCAGCCGGATCCTCGGTTAGTTTACCGGCCCCGTCGCAATCTTGTCGAAACGCCCACTCTGGTCAATAGGAGCGGCCGGTCAATAAGAGCGGTCTGGCCAGTGCGGCGCCTCAAGCGCCCGGCAGCAGGTCCCGGATGGCCGCCATGCCGCGGTGCAGTTCGGCAAAGCCGGTGCTGAGCGGCGAAAGCCCGATCCTGATGCCCGACGGCGCGCGGAAGTCCGGGATCACGTCGCTGTTCCACAGCGCGGCCGTCACTTCGCGGAATGAGGGATGGTCCAGGGTGATGTGGCTGCCGCGCTGCCCGGGGTCGCGCGGCGTGGCGAGAATGACGCCGGCGGGAGCCAGCCACGCGTCGTGCAGTTCGACTGCAAATTCCGTGAGCCGCAGCGACTTCTCCCGGATCGCGGCCATCCCCACCTCCTCGATCAGGTCCAGCGTGCCGCGCATTGCGATCATGCCGAAGATGGCCGGCGTTCCGCTAAGGAAGCCGCGGATGCCGGAGGCGGCCTCATAGCCGGGACCCATCTCAAACGCGTCCTTCCGGCCCATCCAGCCCCAGATGGGCTGCGCGAGCTGGGGCAGGTGCCGGGCGTTGACATAGGCGAAGGCAGGTGATCCCGGTCCGCCGTTGAGGTACTTGTAGGTGCAGCCGGCGGCGAAATCAACACCTGCCGCATCCAGCCTGGTCTCCACTGACCCCGCGGAATGGCACAGATCCCACACAACCAGCGCACCGGCGTCGTGCACTGCCGCCGTGATGCCCGGCAGGTCCGCCAGGAACCCCGAGCGGTACGCCACATGGCTGAGAAGCACGACGGCGGTAGCCGGACCGGTGGCCTGCCGCACCTGCTCAAGGGTCACCCCGGAGGCCGGATCGGCCTCGATCCAGCGCAGCGTAAGCCCCTCCTCCCGGGCGATGCCTTCGACAAGGTAACGGTCCGTGGGGAAGTTGTCCGTGTCGAGGACGATCTCGGTCCTGGCGGGATCCTTGACGGCGGCAAGAGCGGCGCGGATCAGCTTGTACAGCACCACAGTGGTCGAATCCGCAATGATGGTCTGACCCGGGGCGGCGCCGAGGACTGCACGTCCCAGCTGGTCCCCGATGGCCTCAGGCATCTCCAGCCATTCCTCGTCCCAGCCGCGGATCAGGCGGCCGCCCCAGCCGGCGTGGATGAAGGTGCTGATGTCATCCGCAGTCCGCTTCAGCGGCCGGCCAAGGGAGTTTCCGTCCAGGTAGGACAGGTCCGTCCCGGTGCCGATGAAGTGCTCCCGATAGGCTGCCAGCGGGTCCTGCCCGTCGAGCAGGAGTGCCCGCCGGAGGAGCCCGTCCCGCGTCTGCTGGGTCGCGGTCTCCTGTGTCACGGTTTCCTGCCTCAGGTCGGTGTCCCGCGTTCGGTCAAGGGCAGTCACTGGCCAATCTCCGTCCGTACGGCAAACAGTTCAGGGAAGAACGTGAGCTCGAGGGCTTTTTGCAGGAACGCCACGCCGCTGGAGCCGCCGGTTCCAGTCTTCATGCCGATGGTCCTTTGCACGGTGCGCAGGTGCCGGAACCGCCACAGCTGGAAGTTGTCTTCAAGGTCCACGAGCTCCTCGCATGCCTCGTAGGCGCCCCAGTTGTCGGCGGCATTTTCGTAGATGTGCTTGAACAGCGGAACCAGCCCGGGGGTGAACTCGTGGGCGCGGGTGACATCGCGGCTGAGCACCTCGGCGGGGACATCGTAGCCCTGCCGGTGCAGGTAGGCGAGGAACTCGTCGTAGATGCTGGGCGCCTCGAGGACCGCCGTCAGCAGCGCGTGGGCCTCCGGGTCCGACTCAAACACCGGCAGCATTTTCCGGTTTTTGTTGCCAAGGACGAATTCCACGGCGCGGTACTGGCTGGACTGGAATCCGGAGGAGTTCCCAAGGAAGCCCCGGAACTGCGAATACTCCGTGGGCGTCAGCGTGGCCAGCACGGACCACTGTTCGGTGAGGGTCTTCTGGATGTGTTTGACGCGGGCGATGCCCTTCAGGGCGGTACCCAGATCATCCGCGCGGAGGTGGGCAGCGGCGCTGCGCAGCTCGTGCAGCACCAGTTTGAGCCAGAGCTCGGTGGTCTGGTGCTGGATGATGAACAGCATCTCGTCATGGTGTTCGGGGGTGCTGACGGGCTGCTGCGCGCTCAGCAGCGTGGGCAGCTGAAGGTACGCCCCGTAGCTCATCCTGGAACTGAAATCGCGGACGATTCCCTTGTCGAGTTTCCTGGTGTTCTTCTCCACGGTCACAGCGTTGCCTTCCTTGCCAAGTACTGTGTGGGGCTGACGGATCAGCGCCGTTTGAGGAGGATGTCGTGGGTTTGCACGACGTCCTGGCGCATCTGCTCCACAAGGGCCTCAGGACCACGGTACGCCACCATGCCCCGCAGCCTGGCGACGAACTCCACCACCACTGTCTGGCCGTACAGATCGAAGTCCTCTACGGTTTCCTCGGGACGGTCAATGACATGGGCTTCCACCTGGCGGCTGACGCCGTCGAACGTGGGGTTGGAGCCGACCGAGATGGCAGCGGGCCAGCGGGTGCCTGCCTGGTCTACCAGCCAGCCCGCATAGATCCCGTCGGCAGGAATGTACCCGCTGGCGTCATGGGAAAGGTTGGCGGTGGGGAATCCCAATGCCCGGCCGCGGGCTGCACCATGGACCACCTCACCGCGCATCTGGTGTGGGCGGCCCAGCACGGCGGCAGCCGTGACGACGTCCCCTTCCATGAGTGCTTCACGCACCCATGTGGACGAACAGCGGCGGTCCTTGCCGCCGTCGTCGTGGAGGGGAAAGCCTTCCGAGCCGAATTCGCTGATGACGAGCACCTCGAAGCCGAACTTGGCCCCGAGTTCGCGCATGGTGTTCAGGTCGCCGGAGTTGCCGCGGCCGAAGCGTGCGTCATGGCCGATGACCACGTGGCTGGCGTGGAGGGCGTCGACCAGCACGGACCCCACGAACTCTTCAGGGGTGAGGCTGGCGAGTTCGAGCGAATACTTCATCACCAGGATGGCATCCAAACCGAGCTCTCCCAGTGCCAGGAGCTTGTCGTGCAGTCCCATGATGAGTTCAGGCGCCGACTGGGGCCGGTGCACTTGGGCGGGGTGGGGATCGAACGTCACGGCCACGGACCGTGCCTTGTTGAGCCGGGCAGTCCGGATCAGCTGGGACAGCACCTGCTGGTGACCGCGGTGCACGCCGTCGAAGTTGCCGATAGTGACAACGGAAGGACCGAAGTCGTGTGGAACTTCGGTCGGATCGTTCCAGATGTGAACCATCAACCTCGCCTTTTACTGCCTGACAGAAACTTCCGTGCGCCGCCGGGGCGCCGGAACTCTCCTAGATTACCCGCAATCACCGCAGCCCACGGACGGGCCGGGACGGCGTGCACTGACTCAGGACAGCTAAGCGGCAGGTGCCGCCGGTCGCCGCCGGTAGAGCCAGATCAGTCCCAGGACGGGCAGGATCAGCGGAATAAAGGCATAGCCGCGGCCGAACAGGGACCACACCGTCTCATGCGGAAACGCGACAGCGTCGAACACGCTCAACGCCCCCACGACCAGCACGCCCACCAGCTCGACGAGCACGGCAATGAGTGACACGCGGAACCATGCCCGCCCGGGCCTGGCCAGCGAAACCGTGGCGACCACGTAGACCGCGGCGGCGAAGGCGGACAGCAGGTAGGCCAGCGGCGCCTCGGAGAACTTGGTGAGGATCTGGTACCCGGCGCGCGCTGTCGCCGAGATGGCGAACACGGCGTACACGGCGATGAGGAGCCGGCCGGGGCCGGTGTTGCGGGTATTGCCGGTCTCGCGGGGATTGCGTTCGGTGTGGGCGGGAGTTGCGGTCACGTTGGGTGCTTCTTCCACGTCAGTACCAGATTTGGTTCATTCGGGCGGCCATGACCAGGGCAGTCACCCCGACGGCCGCAAGGACAAAATTGCTCCAGCGGGTGCGTTCCAGTATTGACCAGTACACCGCGGCAACGGGCAGCAGCAGGGCGGTGCCGAGGTATCCCCAGAATTCCCAGGCCTCCCCCGCGATCGGCTCTCCCGCGACGACACGGATGATCGAGCCGATGAGGTACACCAGCAGCGCAAGTTCCACCGCGGCCACGGACAGGATGGTGACGTCATTCGGTGCCTTTTTGAGGATCCCTGCCACCGTACAGATGAGGGTCGACAGCAGCCCGACCACCAGGATGATGTAGAAATAGGCGTCCAAGGCTACTCGGCCTGTCCGCTGCCAGCTCCGGGCCCGGTGCCGGGTGCGAAGACGAGTACCGGTTTGGCGAAGTTGCCCGAGTCGGCCAGCAGGGCCACGAGGGAGCCGTCGGGAGCAAACGCCGCCGCAGGCCGCTCGGCCGTGGCCGCGTCAGCAGATCCGGCCGGGGCTCCTGCAGCGATGCGGCGGCCGAACGAAATCTCCGTGGTTTCCTCCGGGCTGAGTTCCCTGTTGGGCATGAGCGCCCGGGCCGCCTGGGACATCTCGAACACTTCGAGGTCCTCGGCGAGTTCCTCGAGCGTCCGTGCCTGATCAAGCGTGTACGGCCCCACGTGGGTGCGGCGCAGCGCCGTCAGGTGGCCCCCGACGCCGAGGGAGGTTCCCAGGTCGCGAGCGAGGGCCCGGATATAGGTTCCGGACGAGCATTCCACTGTCACATCGAGGTCCACCACGTCCCCGCCGCGTTCCCTGCGGATGTCCTGCACATCGAACCGGTGGATGGTCACTGGTCTTGCAGCAAGCTTCACGGCTTCACCGGACCGAACGCGGGCGTAGGCGCGTTCTCCGTTGACCTTGATGGCGCTGACGCTGCTGGGCACCTGCTGGATCTCCCCCGTCAGGGCTGTGATACCCGCATGGATGTCCTCGTCGGTGACGGCGGCGGCGCTCACCGTTGCCACCACCTCGCCTTCGGCGTCGTCGGTGATGGTGGACTCGCCGAGCCGGATGGTGGCGGTATACGTCTTGGACGTTCCCACGATGTAGGTGAGCAACCGGGTGGCCTTGTTGATTCCGAGCACAAGGACCCCCGTGGCCATGGGATCGAGCGTTCCCGCATGGCCCACTTTCCGGGTACCGGCGATCCGCCGCATCCGTCCAACCACATCATGGCTGGTCCATCCCTGCGGCTTGTCCACTATTACCAGTCCAGAAAGCACGCCTCCCAGTATATCGGCGCGGCACTGCCCTCCCTCTCCGTCGAAGAAGCCCCCGGCAGCCCCACCACAGAGCCCTCCGGCACTAGGATGACAGTCATGCCTGAGCTTGCGCCGCACGTACCTGACGTCCCCGCCAATCAGATCCGCGAGATTACCGAAGCGGCGTGGCGCACTCCCGGCGCGCTGGTGCTGAGTATCGGCGAACCCGGCTTCCCCCTCCCGCGCCACGTCCTGGAGGCGGGGATGTCATGCCTTGACCGCGATGAGACCAACTACACACCTAACGCCGGGATTCCTGCCCTCCGCAAGGCCTTCGCCGACAGGTTCAGGGAGCAGTCAGGGGCCGACGTCGGAGCCGACCGCGTGTACGTGGTTGCCGGCGCGCAGCAGGGGCTGCACCTGGCGATGAGCCTCCTCCTCGGCCCCGGGGATGAAATCCTGATCCCCAACCCCGGATACCCCACGTTTGCCATGACAAGCCGGCTTCTGCATGCGGTCCCTGTGCGGTATCCCCTCTACCCGGAGTACGACTTCCAGCCCCGGATCGAGGACGTTGAAGCGCTGGTCACGGATCGGACCCGCGTCCTGATAATCAACTCGCCGTCGAACCCTCTCGGGGCGGTTCTCAGCGAGGACGTGACGCGGCAGCTGGTGGACCTCGCCAGGCGGCACGACCTCTGGATCATCTCCGACGAATGCTACGAGGCGTTCACCTACGACGTCCCCCACGTGAGCGCGGCGCGCTTCGACAGCAGCGTCCCCGGCGAGGCCCGGATCTTCACCTCCCTGACCCTGTCCAAGACCTATGGCCTCACGGGGCTGCGGATCGGTGCACTCATCTGCCCGCCGGGACTCGAGCAACAGATGAACAAAGTCATGGAGGCCATCGTCTCCTGCGTGGCTTCACCGTCGCAGTACAGCGCACTGGCGGCCTTGACCGGCCCCCAGGACTACGTGGTGGACGCCCGCCGGCACTACCGGGTGAACCGGGACGCCGCATCGGCCATCCTCCGTTCCAAGGGCATACCGTTTCTCTCGGCCCAGGGCGCGTTCTACCTGTGGGCGGACGTGTCGCATGTAAGCGGAGGGGACGTGCGGAGCTGGGTGCACACATTCCTTGCGGAATCCGGCGTCTCTGTTGCCCCGGGGACCGCTTTCGGGTCCATCGGTGAGGGCTGGATCCGGATTGCGTTGTGCGGCAGCGAGGAAGATCTTGTGGAGGGGCTAGGCCGGCTGCCTGCGCGGGCCTAGCCCCGGCGAGGGCTGATCCAGTCCAGATCAGTAGTCGGTACGCGCCGCATAGCTGCGCCAGGCATCAAAGGGCGTGCCCGACGTCGGGACAACGGTTTGGGTTACCGGCAACAGTTCCGGACGCGTACCGCCGAAATACTCGTAGAACACGGCGTCGTCAAACCCTGCCGCAGCTGCCCCGTGGCGGTCTGCGGCGAAGAAAACGCGGTCAATCCGCGCCCACAGGGCTGCCGCCAGGCACAAGGGGCACGGCTCGCAGCTGGCGTAGAGCACCGCGCCGCTGAGGTCGAAGTTCCCCGATTCGGCGGCCGCCGTGCGGATCGCAACCACTTCGGCGTGCGCCGTGGGGTCGTTGTCCCGGGTGACCCGGTTGACGCCCCCATGCACAGCGCCGTCGGCTGTGACCACGAGCGCGCCGAAGGGCCCGCCGCCGGCAGCCACGTTCCGTTCGGCCAAGGCCACGGCCTCGGTCAGGTACTCGAGGACGTCTGCGTCAGTTGGTGTGCCAGGCATGCTCTGATCATAGTCAGAAGGATGCCGTCTGCCGGAGCCAATGGAACCCGAAGTGGTTCCGGCGGCCAGCAAACTTGGTTTCGGCCATCGACAGGCTCGAATTTGCGGGACTAAAATGCGCGCGACGGGGGAACCCATCTCGGGCCAACAAACAGGTCTCAATGCTCTGGATGATCACCATTGACATTGGAGACAGCATGAAAAACAAACCAGCAGTCCTGGCCATTCTTGCCGCCACAGCCACCATCTTTTCTTCCGCCCCGGCCACCCAGGCCGCCCAGGCTCCCCAGCCCGCCGCGCAGAAAGTGCTTGCGAAAGGCCTGGTTGCTCCCCTGCACCTCAGTGTCGGGTACGACCGTTCGGTTCTGGTCAGCGAAGAGTTCGCGGGCCGCCTGGTGCGGATCGCCAAGAACGGAGCCCGGTCTGTAGTCTACGAAAATGCTGCATGGGATGTGGCCGGCTCTGACCGGCAGGAGGGCAGCACCTTCTTCGCCGCCAGCCAAGGGGCCGGTCCTATGGATCCCCGGCCATTGGCCGGGCACATCCACAGCATCGATCCCAAAGGCAAGCACCGCATGTTTGGTGATCTGGCTGCCCTGGAGAAGAAAGAAAACGCCGACGGCGGCGTCCAGTATGGCTTCCGCAACCTGCCGGCGGCCTGCGCCGCGCACCTGCCGAAGGACGTGCCTGTCTCTTACAAGGGCGACGTCGATTCCCACCCGTACGGCATCGAAGTTGCAGGCACGAAGGTGTACGTGGCTGACGCCGGCGCCAACAGCATAGTGTCCGTCGATGTGAAGTCCGGCAAGACCAAAACCGTCGCCGTGCTGCCGGCACGCCCACACAGCGTCACCGCGGCCCAGGCGGCTGCCTTGAAGATGCCCGCCTGCATCGTGGGGCACACCTACAGATTCGAGTCGGTGCCGACCGACGTCACCGTCGGCCCGGACGGCTGGCTGTATGTGTCCTCGCTCCCCGGCGGTCCTGAGGATCCTGCCCTCGGCGCCCGCGGGGCCGTGTTCCGGGTCAACCCGCACACCGGGAAGGTGAGGCTGTTCGCGGACCGGGTAATGTCACCCACCGGCATTGAGACCGACGCCGACGGCAACGTCTACGTCGCTTCCCTCTTCGGAAAGGGCGTACTCAGGATCGACGACGACGACCGCAAACAGCGGGTGCTGCTCTCGGCAAAGCTGGCTGCCGACGTCGACCTCAGGGGCGATACCCTCTACGCCACGGTGAATGCGCTGCCTGAACCGAAGAAGGCCCCGGACGGGCGCGTTGTCTCCATGCCCCTGACCGGTCACCGGGACGACTAACCGCCGCAAGAAGGACTGCCAAGCCTTCAGCAGATGAAAATAGCGCGGCCGGACCCTTCGGTCCGGCCGCGCCATTCTGTTCACTGCCTGTTTACTGCCTACTTGCTCTGGTCCTCGTCGAGGTCATCCGCACGGCTGAACTCGATGTCCTCTTCGTCGAAATCGTCGTCGTCGAGGTCCACGTCAGGCTGGACGTCCGTCTTGTAGGGGTCAGCGTCGCCCGCGTGCTTGGCTTTCTCGGCCAGAGCAGCCACCTCGGCGTCACGCCTCTTGGCCTCCCGGAGCAGCTCCTCCAGGTTGGACGCGTTCACCGGAATCTGGTCGGCCACGAACTCCAGCGTGGGGGTCAGCCGCGCGGTGATGTTGCGGCCAACTTCCTGCCGCAGTACGCCCTTGGCCTTCTCCAGCCCCTTGGCGGCATCCGCCTGCACAGCCTGGTCACCGAACACGGTGTAGTAGATGGTGGCATGCTGCAGGTCGTTGGTCACCCGGGCATCAGTGACAGTAATGCCCTCGAGCCGAGGATCCTTGACCCTGCGGCCCAGGGCCTCTGCAACAACAACCTTAATCCGCTGCGCCATCTTGGCAGCGCGTGCCGGATCAGCCATTTTTACTCCTCAAAAGTTTGGGGTGCGACGGCGGCCTGATGGGCCGCGTTGCACGATTCAGTGCGGGGCCGCCGGAAAAATCCAGCGGCCCCGCACCTTTGAAACAGCTAGACCAACCTAGACGCGCGGCTTCTCGCGCATCTCGAAGGTCTCGATGATGTCGCCTTCGGTGATGTCGTTGTACGAACCAAGGCCGATACCGCACTCGAAGTCCGTGCGGACCTCGGTGGCGTCGTCCTTGAAGCGCTTGAGCGTCTCGACCGTGAGGTTGTCGCCGATGACCTTGCCGTTGCGGCTGATGCGGGCCTTCGCGTTGCGCCGGATGATGCCGGAGCGAACGATGGAACCTGCAATGTTGCCGAACTTGGAGGAGCGGAACACTTCACGGACCTCGGCCGTGCCCAGCTGGACTTCCTCGTACTCCGGCTTGAGCATGCCCTTGAGGGCCAGCTCGATGTCATCGATTGCTGCGTAGATGACGGAGTAGAAGCGCATGTCCACGCCTTCGCGGTCTGCCAGTTCGGCAACCCGCTCGGCAGGCTTGACGTTGAAGCCGATGATGACAGCGCTGTCGACCGTTGCCAGGTTGACGTCGTTCTGCGTGATCGCACCGACACCGCGGTGGATGACGCGGAGCTGGACGCCTTCGCCGACGTCGATCTTGAGCAGCGCGTCTTCGAGGGCTTCCACGGCACCGGACACGTCACCCTTGAGGATGAGGTTGAGGGTGTCGATCTTGCCTTCGGCGACGGCCTGGTCGAAGTCTTCCAGGCTGATGCGCTTGCGGCGCTTGGCGAGCTGAGCGTTGCGGTCAGCGGCTTCACGCTTTTCGGCGATCTGGCGGGCCGTGCGCTCGTCGGAGGTCACCAGGAAGGTGTCACCGGCGCGCGGCACGTTGGACAGTCCGAGGACCTGGACCGGGCGGGACGGCAGTGCAACGTCGAGGGCTTCGCCGTCTTCGTCGAACATGGCGCGGACGCGGCCGTGGGCCGTGCCGGCCACGATCGTGTCACCGACGGCCAGGGTACCGGACTGCACCAGGACGGTGGCAACGGAACCACGGCCCTTGTCCAGGTTCGCTTCGATGGCGATACCGCGGGCGGCCTTGTCCGGGTTGGCACGGAGGTCCAGCGCGGCGTCGGCGGTCAGCAGCACAGCATCGATCAGCTCGTTGATGTTGAGGTTCTGGCGGGCAGAAACCTCAACGAACATGGTGTCGCCGCCGTATTCTTCCGGAACGAGCCCGTACTCGGTCAACTGGCCCTTGACCTTGTCAGGGTTGGCGCCTTCCTTGTCGATCTTGTTCACGGCCACGACGATCGGCACGTTGGCCGCCTGGGCGTGGTTGAGCGCTTCAACGGTCTGAGGCATGACGCCGTCGTCCGCTGCGACCACCAGGATGGCGATGTCGGTGACCTTCGCACCACGGGCACGCATGGCGGTGAACGCTTCGTGGCCCGGGGTATCAATGAAGGTGATGTCGCGCAGTGCGCCTTCATGCTCGTGGCTGATCTGGTAGGCACCAATGTGCTGCGTGATGCCGCCGTGCTCGCCTGCGACGACGTCGGAGTTGCGGATGGCATCCAGCAGGCGGGTCTTACCGTGGTCAACGTGACCCATCACGGTGACAACCGGAGGACGTGCCTCAAGCTCTTCGTCGCCTTCAGCCTCAAGTTCGGCTTCGACGTCGATATCGAAGGTGCTGAGCAGCTCGCGCTCCTCGTCCTCAGGCGAAACGACCTGCAGCTTGTAGCCAAGCTCCTCGCCCAGCAGGGCGAAGGTGTCTTCGTCCAGCGACTGGGTTGCCGTTGCCATTTCACCGAGGTGGAAGAGCACGGTCACCAGCGCTGCGGGGTTCGCCTCGATCTTGTCGGCGAAGTCCGTGATGGACGAGCCACGGCGAAGCCGGATAACGGTGTTGCCGTCGCCACGGGGTACGCTCACGCCACCCAGCGACGGGGCGCTCATCTGCTCGAGCTCCTGGCGCTTTGCGCGCTTCGACTTGCGCTGTTTGCCGCGACCTGCGCCGCCCTTGCCGAAGGCACCCTGGGTACCGCCGCGGCCGCGGCCGCCCTTGCCGAAACCGCCGCCGGCCGGAGCGCCGCCGCCACCACCGGGACCGCCGGTTCCGGGAGCGCCGCCTGGGC
>JAPSIT010000106.1 GCA_031178585.1 Arthrobacter sp. | reverse complement strand
GTGACGTTCGTGGATTGGGACGACATGCCTCGGTGGGGCCTGATCAACAAGGCCCTCGGCCTGAGCGTGCCGGAGCCCATCGAAACGTACTCCTCCTCGCCGCACCTGTTCGAGGATCTGGACATCCCGGAAGGCACGAAGGGCCGGCTTCCCCGCAACAAGCGCACCTTGGCCGGCGTCGAGGCCGAAGTGCTCGAAGACCTTGGCGAAACCGGCAAGAAGAACAGCCGCTCCGGAGGGCGCGATTCGGGCCGTTCCGCCGGCCGGGACAGCGGCCGGGAAGGCAGCCGCCGCAGCGGCGGCGAATCCGGCGGACGCTCGGGAGACCGCCGTCGTCGTTCCTCTGATGCTTCTGCCGAGGCCGGAAGCGGTCCCGCCGCTTCCGCAGGCGGCACCTCCGCAACCGGCGCTGAGCAGCCGGCACGCCAGCGGCGTAACCGGACGCGCACCCGCCGCCGCAACGGTGAAGTGGTGGCCGGCGGCGAATCCGCGGCATCCGGCTCGCAGCCGGGCGGCGCAGAGGCCTAAAAGTCTAAATGACTGAACCTGTCTGGGCGCCCGACGGCAGCAACCTGGTGGTGCACGCGGATAACGCGGAGTTTCTCCCCACGCTGCCGGACGGCGCCTTCACACTGATATACGTGGACCCGCCCTTCAACACGGGCCGGGCCCAGCAGCGCCAGGAAACGAAGATGGTGCTCAACGCTGAAGGCGACGGCGACCGGGTGGGCTTCAAAGGCCGCTCGTACGACACCATTAAGGGCGCCCTGCACCGCTACGACGATGCTTTCAGTGACTACTGGTCGTTCCTCGAACCGCGGCTGGTCGAGGCCTGGCGCCTGCTCGCCGAGGACGGTACCCTCTACCTGCACCTGGACTACCGCGAGGTGCACTACGCCAAGGTCATGCTGGACGCCATCTTCGGCCGAGAGTGTTTCCTCAACGAAATCATCTGGGCCTACGACTACGGTGCGCGCGCCAAGTTTCGCTGGCCCACCAAGCACGACAACATCCTCGTCTACGTCAAGAACCCGGCCAAGTACCACTTCAACAGCGCCGAGGTGGACCGGGAGCCCTACATGGCCCCGGGGCTCGTGACGCCCGCGAAGCGCGAGCTGGGCAAGTTGCCCACCGACGTCTGGTGGCACACGATCGTCTCTCCCACGGGCAAGGAAAAAACCGGCTACCCCACGCAGAAACCCGAAGGCCTGGTGCGGCGGGTTGTTGCCGCTTCCAGCCGGCCAGGAGACTGGTGCCTGGACTTCTTCGCCGGTTCCGGGACGCTCGGCGCGGTGGCCGCAAAGCTGGGACGCCGGTTTGTGTGCGTGGACCAGAACCAGCCCGCCATCGACGTCATGGCCAAACGGCTGGGCGCCCACGCGGACTTTACGTCCTACCCGCCCAACTAGGTACCACTTCAGTTGGGGGACGGCTGTCAGCGGACGACGCCGGAACCGGTGCCCAGCTCTTCAATCCGCGCAAAGGCTTCGGGCGTCGTGAGGTTTTCACCCAGCCTGTTGGGCTTGCCTTCACCGTGGTAGTCCGAGGAGCCCGTCATCAGCAGGCCGTGCCGGGCTGCAAGCCCGCGCAGGAACTTCCGGCCTTCGTCAGAATTGTCCCGGTGGTCGACTTCGACGCCTGCGAGGCCAGCGTCGATCATGTCGTGGTAGGTCCGCTCCCCCACCACCCGTCCGCGGGACGAGGCCACGGGGTGGGCAAATACGGGGACGCCTCCGGCCGCGCGTACCAGCTCGACGGCGAGCGCCGGCTCCGGCGCATAGTGCTGCACGAAGTACCGCGAATGTGAGGTCAGGATGGAAGTGAAGGCTTCCGACCGGTCCGCCACAACCCCCGCAGCAACGAGAGCGTCGGCGATGTGGGGCCGGCCGAGGGTGGCCCCGGGGGCCACGTGGTGGATGACGTCATCCCAGGTCAGCGGGTAGTCCTCGGAGAGCAGCGTGACCATCCGCTCGGCCCGGGTGAGCCGGGCATCCCTGGCCTTGGTGATCTCCTCGAGAAGGCCTTCATGGGTGGGATCGTGCAGGTAGCTGAGGAGATGCACGCTGATGCCTTGCTCCGTACGGCATGAGATTTCCATGCCCGGAACGAGTGCCACACCGCTGTTGGCGGCGGCGGCAGAAGCCTCGTCCCAGCCGTCAGTGGAGTCATGGTCGGTCAGAGCGATGACGTCCAGCCCAGCGGCGGCAGCGGCAGCCACCACCGCTGCCGGCGGCTCCGTGCCGTCTGAAACGTTCGAGTGGGCGTGCAGATCTATCCTCACCCGTCCAGCCTAGTAGATACAGGGTGCCGTCCGCCGTGTTCCCCGCTGGAAGACGCCGGTTCCAACCCTCTGCGGCCAGCGGTCCGGCCCCGCGCCAGGTGTTGGCCTAAGCCGCTGGGCTGGTGAGACTATGGGACGGTGAACGATGCAGAAACCGCCCAGAACGGTACAAACACAGCCTCCCAGCCTCTCGAGGAGCGGGTCAACAACCGCTCGCAGCGGCCCAGCTCCGAAGCCTTCAAGGCTTTCATGGCCGCCAACTGGGCTCCGGCCCCGCAGGTGACCCCTGCCCGTGACGCTGTGGCGGATCACGCTGCCCGGCGCCGGCGCGTCATCTCCGGGAAGTTCAAAGGCGAACGCCTGGTGGTTCCGGCCGGTCCGCTGAAGGTCCGCTCCAACGACTGCGACTACCGCTTCCGCCCGCACTCGGGCTTCGCGCACCTGACGGGTCTCGGGCTGGACCATGAGCCCGACGCGGCGCTTATCTTCGAACCGGTGGAAGAAGGCACCGGTGACGACGGCGGCAATCACCGCGCCACGCTGTACTTCCGCCCGCTGGCCGGGCGGGACACTGAGCAGTTCTACGCCGATGCGCGCTCCGGGGAATTTTGGATCGGCCCGCGTCCCACGCTGGCGGAATTCGAAGCCCGCCTGGGCCTCCCCACGGCCCACATCGACGAACTTGAAATGGCCATCACCAAAAATGTGGGCGCCCCTGAAATCGGAGGCGTTTCGATCCGCCTGGTGCGCAAGGTGGACGAGAACATCGATGCCCTGGTGGACACCGCCCGCTACAACACCGCCAAGGACCCGGACAACCTGGATCTCGGCGTGCTGGACGCCCTGGATGAGAAGCTCTCCGAAGCCCTCTCCGAACTGCGCCTGATCAAGGATGAGTGGGAGGTGGAGCAGATGAAGACCGCCGTGGGCGCCACAGTGGAAGGCTTCACGGAAGTGGTTAAGGTCCTGCCGCGGGCACTGACCCACGTCCGCGGTGAGCGCGTCGTGGAGGGTGCGTTCTTCGCCCGCGCCCGCGAGGAGGGCAACGATCTCGGCTACGACACCATCGCCGCCTCGGGCAACAACGCCACCGTGCTGCACTGGACCCGGAACACCGGCAAGATCCACGCCGGCGACCTGCTGCTGCTGGACGCCGGCGTCGAGGCCGATTCCCTCTACACCGCAGACATCACGCGGACGCTGCCGGCCAACGGGACGTTCTCAAAGGTCCAGCGCAAGATTTACGAAGCCGTCCTCGACGCCGCTGACGCTGGTTTTGCCGCGGCTCAGATCGGCACCCGCTTCCGTGACATCCACAAGGCCGCTACGACTGTCCTGGCCGAGCGCCTGGCAGAATGGGGGCTGCTGCCGGTGTCGGTGGAGGAAGCCATCAGTGAGGACGGGCAGCAGCACCGGCGCTGGATGCCTCACGGCACCAGCCACCACCTGGGCCTGGACGTCCACGACTGTGCGCAGGCCAAGCGCGAACTGTACCTGGACGGAGTACTGGCCGAGGGCATGGTGTTCACCATCGAACCCGGCCTGTACTTCAAGGAGGAGGACCTGGGCATCCCTGAGGAATACCGTGGTATCGGCGTGCGCATCGAGGACGACATCCTGATGACCGCTGAAGGCCCCGTAAACCTCAGTGCTGCTCTCCCCCGGACAGCCGGCGACGTGGAAGCCTGGATGGCGGGCATTTGGCAGGAAGCCGACGGCCACGCCTAAACCAGGCTCAGCACCGTGCGGATATAAATCCGCATAAGGAGGAGGGAAGGGCCCCGGATTTCTCCGGGGCCCTTCCCTCTCTTACGTTTCACCTGACCGCGTACCCGCCTCGCCGGTGTTCCAGCTTTAGCGCTGGCTGTCGTCCGTCCCCTGCTGCGGCTGGTTCGCGTCGTTGATGCGCACA
>JAPSIT010000105.1 GCA_031178585.1 Arthrobacter sp. | reverse complement strand
CTAAGGAGACTGCGCGTGGCACGGGGTGGCCCCAAACTCGACCACGGGCGCCGGCGGGAACTTGGCCAAAGCTTCCAGGACGGCGGCGAGCACTACCACCGCGTCCGTCCCGGCTACCCTGCCGGCTCCGCCGACTGGCTCATCCCCGTTGGCGCCCGCACAGCGGCAGACATCGGGGCGGGGACGGGCAAGTACACCGCCCTCCTGCTGGAGCGCGGCCTGCACGTCAGCGCGGTAGACCCATCATCTGACATGCTTGACCAGCTCCGCAGCTCGTACCCTGCGGTGGACACGCTCGAGGGAACAGCAGAGGAAACGGGCCTTCCCGGCTCAGCGTTCGACGTCGTCACGGTGGCCCAGGCGTGGCATTGGTGCGACCCGCTGCGGGCCAGCACGGAGATCGCCCGGATCCTGCGTCCCGGCGGTGTTCTCGGCCTAATCTGGAACCAGCTGGACACCTCGGTGCCCTGGGTCCACCGGCTCTCACGCATCATGCATGCCGGCGACGTTCACAAACCCCACTTCCGCCCGCCGCTGGGACCCGATTTCACCGGCCTGGAAAGCCATCTAACCCGGTGGGAGGATCCGGTCAGCACGGCCGAGATCGTCGAACTCGCCAAGTCGCGAAGCTACTATCTGAGAGCCAATGAGGCCACCCGCGCCAAGGTCACCGCCAACCTTGACTGGTACCTCCGTGAACATCTGGGCCACAGCGACGGCGAGCTGCTGCAGCTGCCGTACCTCACCCAGACGTGGCGGGCGCTGAAGCCATGACGCCGGCCGCGCACCGGGTAGGCTTGGATCCGTGAAGACCAGTACGCCATCCTCCTCCATCGAGGACTACGTCAAGGTCATCTACTCTTTTACGGAGTGGCAGGACAAGCCCATCACCTCCACGCAGCTCGCTCAGCGCCTTGGCGTGGCCAATTCCTCGGTTTCGGAGATGGTGCGCAAGCTCAAGGACCAGGGGTTGGTGCTGCACAAGCCATACAGTGCCATCACGCTTACTCCTGAAGGCGTACGTCTTGCACTGTCCATGGTCCGGCGGCACCGCCTCATCGAAACCTACCTGGTCCAGGACCTCGGCTACAGCTGGGATGAGGTGCACGATGAGGCCGAACTCCTCGAGCATGCGGTCTCCGACACCTTCATCGAGAGGATGGCGGCCAAGCTGGGAAATCCCACCCGCGATCCTCACGGGGACCCGATTCCATCCGCCGACGGCATGGTCGAGGTGCCCCTTGCCCACCGCATGAGCGAGCTGGATGACGGCCACACCGGCAGGATCACCAGGATCAGCGACGAGAATCCCGATCTGCTCCGCTACCTTGCCTCCGAAGAGATTGACCTGGACTCCGACGTCGAAGTCGTAGGGCGCAAGCCCTTCGGCGGTGCATTGATGGTGCGCATCGGCCCAGCTTCGAACAGCCGCAACTTTGACCTGGCCGACGAAGTCGCGTCCGCGCTGTGGGTCCACAGCGATGCGGCGCACCCGGGCTGCCGCATGGCCGACGCCGGATGAGTCCATCCGGACTTCCGTGCCGTGCTGGGTCACGCCATATTAACGCTCCGGCAACATGAACGCTTCGACAGCATGAAGGCGCCTGCGGTATGAAAGCTCCTGAAACCAGCGCGACAGCGCTGAAGTCAACAGGCAGCCGCAGCTGGAAGGCCTGGGCCGCCGTCGCTGCCGGAGGTCTTGTCGGCACCGAACTGCGGTACGGGTTCAGTGTCCTGTTTCCGGAGCAGGCAGACAGCGTGCCCTGGACAACGCTCGCCATCAATGTGACCGGAAGCTTCGTCCTCGGAATGCTCACAACCGTTTGGATTGCCCGGCCGCACACCGCCTTCTGGGTTCGTGCCGGTATTGGTCCAGGACTGCTCGGTTCCTTCACCACGTTTTCCGCGCTGGTGGCCTCGGTTGACCAGCTGGCGCGCGGCGGATTCCACGCCGCGTGGATCTCGTACCTGGTCCTGTCAGTCCTGCTCGGGCTTGCTGCGGCTGCGTTGGGATGGAGAACAGGCAAAGCAATTGCCCGTGAGAGGGGCACGCCGTGAACTTTCTGGCAGTTCCGCTGCTCGTGGGCCTGTTCGGGACTGCCGGTGCCCTGCTGCGGTTTGCCGTGGACAGCTGGCTGGCCGGGCTGCCCTCGCCCCGCCGCCATTGGCCGTGGGCCACCCTCATGGTCAACGTTGCTGGTTCCTTTGTCATCGGACTTTCCATCGGCCTGAGCAGCGTGCTCGGCGGGGAATGGCATGCAGCGCTCGCTACCGGTCTGGCCGGCGGCCTCACGACCTTCAGTTCCTGGACCACTGCCACCGTGCGCCTGCTGAGCGAAGGCCGTTACGGCGCGGCGGTACTCAATATCGGCGTCAACCTGCTGGCCGGCATCGCAGCCGCGGCAGCGGGAATCGCAGCGAGCGGCGGTTGAGCCGGCCAGCGGGCGATCCCCCACACAATTACCGTATGGTGGACTGTGATGATTAGCAGACGCGACGCGGCTATTGCCCTCGACATACCCTTGGAAATGGCTCAGCGTCACGGGATACCCAGCAGGATGACCGAGGCCGAACTGGGCGAGATGCTGGACAATCCCCCGCAGTGGCTGCTGCAGTCCCGGGCTAACCGTACGGGGAAGAGGCCGGTCTGGGTTCACCTGCGCTGTGAGGTCTGCGGCTACACCGAAGCCGCCCGGCCGAAGAAATGGTGGCCGGAGTTCACCTACGTCAGCTGCAGCCACCACAGCCCGGACGATGTTCCTCCGCCCGCTCCGGGCTTCGTCCGCAGCGAATTCGACGGGGTTGGCAGCCGTTTCGTCGGCATCTCCGACGTGCAGGGCTAAATTCCAATCCCTTGAGACTCCAGCGGTGGTTACGGCCTCCCTCGGGGAGCGGTGCCGGGACGGGCATTACATTCGAGGCTCAACAGGCGTAATTTTACCTACGAGGGGCACACTCCTGCCCCTCGTTCAAGGGAGTGCGCCATGCCGGACAAATCACCACATACGCATCAGCAGAAAAAAGCGGGCAAGACCATCAAACAGAAACGCGCGGACAAAAAGGCCAAGGGACCCCTCGAGGGACCCGCGGACCCCGTGGCGCATCTGAAGAAGCGTCGGTAACCCTGAACAGGAACGGAGCCGAATCCCGACTCCGTTCCTGTTCTCTGCGCAACTTCTGTTGCCGTCCTACCCCATGTTGTCCATCTCAGCGGGCACGGCTGTGAGCTCCAGTTCGTGGCCGTCGCGGAGGACGACGATGGTCATGGGAACGCCGACGGCATCGGCAAAGAGGAGCTTCTGGAGGCTCTCAGCGTTGCTCACCGATCGGGAGCCTGCCCGCAGCAGGACATCATCCACCTTCAGTCCTGCCGTCTCTGCGGGCGAACCCGCGAGGACTTCGACGACGCGCAGCCCCTCGCGCTGCCCGGTGCGGACCACGGCATTGGGGCCAAGCCTGATGGGTGTGCTGACTACGCCCAGGTACGCGCGGCGGACCCGCCCGTCGGACAGAAGCGCCGAGATGATCCGCCTCGTGGTTCTGTTGATTGGCACGGCCAGCCCCAGCCCTGCCCCGGCCACAGCGGTATTGATTCCAACGATCCTGCTGCGCGCATCGGCCAGGGCGCCGCCGGAGCTGCCGGGGTTCAGGGCCGCATCGGTCTGGATCACATCCTCGATTACGCGGCGGTTGCGGCCTGCCCATACGGGAATGGCCCGGCCGAGGCCGCTTACCACACCTGCGGTCACCGAGCCATTGAGTCCGAGAGGGTTGCCCACCGCGATGACCAACTGTCCCACCCGGAGGGATTCGGCGTCGCCGAACTCCGCGGGCGCCACGTGGGGTGGGCGGCCGCGGACCACTGCGAGGTCGGACAGCGGATCCGCGCCCACGAGTTCCAGATCCGTCCCGGAACCATCAGCAAAGACGGCCCGGCCCTTCTGGGTCCCCGCGACAACGTGCGCGTTCGTGAGCAGGTACCCGTCCTCAGTGAAGAGCACGGCCGAGCCTGCCCCGATCCGGAACCGGCCGTTGCGCCGGTTGCCGGTCATTTCGATGGCTGCCACGTGCGGAGTCACGGTGCTGGCCACACGCATGACAGTTTCGGAATAGGCATCGAGGGCCTCGTCGCCCTGGTCAGGACCTGACGACTGTGCCGGCGCCGTGGACATGACGCGCCTCCCTTGGCGGTTCGGGCTGATGCAGGTTGC
>JAPSIT010000104.1 GCA_031178585.1 Arthrobacter sp. | reverse complement strand
CTTGCTGACCTTCTGGCCAAGGACAACATCAAGTACGCCACTTCCGGCGCAGGCACCGGAGGCCAGCTTGGGCAGGCTGCCCTGTTCGCCCTGGCCGGCAACAAGGCAACCGACGTTCCGTTCGACGGCGGCTCCGCAGCTGTCACCGCCGTCCTGGGTAACCACGCCGACGCCGTCGCCACGCAGCTCGCGGAGGTCAAGGCCCAGATCGACGCCGGCGAACTCGTGCCGCTGGTCGTCTTCTCCCCCGAGCGCAGCCAGTACTTCCCGGATGTCCCCACGGCCGAGGAGTCAGGCTACGAGATTTCCGTTGTGCAGCGCCGCTGGCTTGCGGTACCGAAGGAAACTCCGGAGGACGTGGTGACCAAGCTGAATGAATCAGTAGAAACCGCCAAAGATTCCAGCGCCTTCCAGGAATTCCTGAAGACCAGCCTTATTGGTGAGTGGGACGGCGAGCCCGCCGACGTCAACAGCACGGTTGAAGCCGACACCAAGACCTTCAGCGACCTGGCCAAGGAGTATGGCATAGGAGCCACTAAATGAGCACTTCCGCTGCTCCCCGCGGGGAATCAGCCAGTGATCTGGACATTGAAGAGCAGGCCGAGCGCGGTGGAGTTCTCACCGCCGCGCTCGGCGCGCTCGTCCCGCTCGCCCTTGGGGTGTTCGGCCTCGTCGTCGCCTTCGGTTTGGGCATCGGATCCCTCAGCGCCCCGGGCGCAGGCCTGTGGCCCCTGGTCATATCGCTGGTCATGATCACGGCGGCGGGCACGGCCCTGTTGCACGTCAAACGCGACGACGACGTCGAAGCGTTCGACGGCGGCATTGTCACCGTCGCGATGTGCGTCGGGAGCCTGCTGGCCTACGCCGCACTGCTTCCCCTCGTGGGGTTCGAAATACCCACCGCCCTGCTCCTCTTCTTCTGGATCAAGATTCTGGGCAAGGAGGGCTGGCGCCCGGCCGTTACGGTTTCGATCGTTGCCACGATCGTTGTGTACGTGCTCTTCATTCTTCTCCTGGCCGTTCCCATCCCCCACCTTTTCTAGGAAACGTCAACCCCAATGGATATCATCAACGACGCCCTCGGCGGCTTCGACGTGGTGCTGCAGCCGGCAAACCTGCTGTTCTGCCTGGTCGGCGTCACCCTGGGCATGCTCATCGGTGTCCTTCCCGGCCTCGGCCCGGCAGCGACGATCGCCATTTTGCTTCCACTGACCTACACCATGGAACCAGCCAGTGCCATCATCCTGCTGGCGGGCATTTTCTACGGTGCACAGTACGGCGGGACCATTACCTCGGTCCTCCTTCGCCTGCCGGGTGAAGCTTCGAGTGTCGTCACAGCCCTGGACGGCTATCAGATGGCCCGGCAGGGGCGCGCCGGCGCTGCCTTGGGGATTGCAGCGGTTGGGTCCTTTATCGGCGGCACCATAGCAATCGTCGGTCTTACTTTCCTGGCTCCCCTGGTGGCAAGCTTCGCGCTGGACTTCGGTCCGGCAGAGTACAGCCTCCTGGCCATGCTCGGCATTTTATTGGTCTCCTCCCTCGGCAACGGCTCTGCCCGCAAAGCCGCGGTCTCTGCTGCCATCGGCCTGCTTCTGGCCACGGTGGGCCGCGACCCCGTGACGGGCGTCAGCCGGTTTACTTTCGGCTCAGACAACCTGGCGGACGGCATCGACTTCGTCATTATCGCCATGGGCCTGTTTGGTGTCGGAGAGATTCTTTACAACATGGCGACGCCCCCCTCAGCAACCGCGGTCACCCCCAAATTCAAGCGTGCCCTGCCCACCGGCGGAGACCTGAAGCAGTCATCGGGTGCCATCGCCCGCGGGTCGGTATCCGGGTTCGCGCTGGGAATCCTGCCAGGTGGCGGCGCCACCATCGCCTCCCTCGTGGCTTACGCAACTGAGAAGAAATTCTCGCGGACCCCGGAGCGCTTCGGACGTGGAGCTATCGAGGGAGTCGCCGGACCGGAGACGGCCAATAACGCGGCCGCTACCAGCTCCTTCATCCCGCTCCTGACCCTGGGCATTCCGGCAAACGGCACCATGGCCATCATGTTCGGAGCACTCCTGTTGCAGGGAATCACTCCCGGACCGGGCCTGATCAACGACCACCCGGACATCTTCTGGGGAGTCATCGATTCCATGTACATCGGCAACGTGTTCCTGCTCCTGCTGTCGATTCCGCTGATTGGCATCTTCGTCAAGCTGCTGTCAGTGAAGGCAACCATCCTGAACCCCCTGACCGTGCTGATCACGATGATTGGTGTCTACACGGTGCGGAACAGCGTCTTTGATATGTTCCTTGTCATCATTTTCGGCGTCGTGGGCTATCTGATGAAGAAGCTGGGATTCCCCCCGGGGCCCTTGGTCCTCGCCTTCGTACTGGGCGGGCTTCTGGAAACGTCCTTCCGCCAGGCCATCCGGCTCTCCGAAGGCAGCCTTGGCATCTTCGTTTCAAGCCCCATCTCCATCACCCTGGTCATCACCATCCTCCTCGCCCTCGCGGCAGCCCCGGTGATGACCTGGATCCTGCGCCGCCAGCAGGCCAAGACCGAGGCCGTCCTGCACACCCACGGCCGCGGCTTCGAAGACTGACCCGCCCGGAACCCCACAACCCGAACGGAAGTACGCCATGTCCATCGTTCTAGGATTCGTCCCCAACGAACGCGGTGAAGCCGCCTTCGCCAAAGCACTGTCCCTGGCCTCGCGGCTCGATGAGGAACTCATCATCATCAACAGCAGCAGCCGCCACTCCCACATCGACCCTAAGCTCGCCTCTGATCCGGACCTCGACGTACTCGTGGCCCGGGCAGCGCGGGCGGGTGTAACAGCCCATATCCAGCGCGATGCCCACGAAGACGGCCCTGATGCCCTCATCGAGGCGTCGGCAGCCGAGGGCACGGAGATGATTGTTATCGGCATCCGCAAGCGCTCCCAGGTGGGCAAGCTGCTGATGGGAAGTGACGCGCAGCGTATTCTGCTCGAAGCCAGCTGCCCCGTTCTTGCAGTGAAGGCCTGAACGACACCAGGTGAAGGGCGCCATGTTCACGTTTGACCAGCTCGCCGGCTTCATCGCCGTCGCCGAAGAGCTTCATTTTGGCCGTGCCGCCGAACGCCTGGAGATGACCCAACCTCCGCTGAGCAGGCTGATACAGAAACTCGAAAAGATTGTAGGAACCCCCCTTTTCGATCGGACCAACAGGAACGTACAGCTGACCCCGGCCGGCTCGGCGTTCCTGGACGAGGCACGACGTCTCATGGTCCTTGCAGAACGGGCCCCCGCGACTGCCCGGAGAATCGCCTCGGGTCGCTCCGGCTACCTGCGGATCGGCTTCACCGCCGCGAGCGCACTCAGCGTTCTGGGGCCGTTGCTGGGTGAGACCAGCCGCCTCCTGCCCGAGGTCGACGTCGAACTCGCGGAACTGGTGACGGGCAAGCAGATCAGCGGCCTGCTGACCGGAGAGCTGGATATGGGGCTGGCGCGCCCTCCGTTCGACGAGGAAATTTTCGACTCCCGGTTGCTGATCCGCGAATCCATGCTGCTTGCTGTTCCCAGCGGACACGGACTCACGGAGCTGGACCGGGAGCTCAGTTATGAGGACTTCAGGAATGAGCCGCTCATTATGCACTCAGCATCAGAAGCCCGGTATTTCTACGATCTCGTAGTCCGGATGTTCCCCATCCGGCACGAAAACGTGGTGCACACAGTGAGCCAAATCGTCACCATGGTTTCCCTGGTAGCGGCAAAGCGTGGCGTGGCACTGGTTCCCGCGTCGGCCGAGCAACTGAACATTGAGGGAGTGGAGTACCTCCCGCTGCTGAGCCAGAGCGGTAAGCAGGCTGAACTGCATGCCATCTGGAACAGAAAAGCGGAAAATCCGGCGCTGCGTCGTCTCCTCAAAGAGCTGGACTTCTCGACCGATAGGCCATTCCCGGGCCTTTCAGCCTAAGGCGAATCAATACTTTTAGAGCATCACTACATACCTGAAAACTCTTGGACAGGCATAAGTCGGCCTGCCTAATCTAGACCTAAACAACCATCACCACGCCCACAGCGGCATGACCAGAGGACCTAACCGTGGCAAAGTATTCACCCCAGGAACTGGCGGACATTCTGAAGGAAGGCCTTCTGTCTTTCCCTGTCACCTCATTCGACGCAGAGCTGCAGTTCGATGAGGAGAACTACCGCAAGCACCTGGCCTGGCAGGCAAGCTTTCCGGTAGCCGGCCTGTTCGCAGCCGGAGGCACCGGGGAAGGTTTCT
>JAPSIT010000103.1 GCA_031178585.1 Arthrobacter sp. | reverse complement strand
GTTGCCAGGAGCAGCTCGGAGCCCGCCCTGTCCAGGGTGACGGACTGCTCGGCGAAGTTCAGCAGGACCTGAACGCCGCCGCGTCGGAAGCGGAGCCAGCGGGCATCGTCGTCGAACTCAGCCTCGGTGGCCGCGAAACCCGGCGCCGTCAGGTCCGGCGTGGAACGCCGCAGGCTAATGAGCGAGCGGTACAGTTCGAGCAGCCGGGCGTGGTCCCCCTCGGAGGCTTCGGCCCAGTTCAGCTTCGAGCGGGTGAACGTTTCGGGATCCTGGGGATCGGGCACGACGGCGGGATCCCAGCCCATGCGTTCGAACTCCTTGATCCGGCCTTCTGCGGTGGCCTTGCCCAGCTCGGGTTCCGGATGGGAAGTGAAGAACTGCCAGGGCGTGGTGGCTCCGTATTCCTCACCCATGAACAGCATGGGCGTGAAGGGGCCGGTCAGGGTCAGCACGGCTGCCAGCGCGAGGCTGCCGTACGGCAGCGTCTGGGACAGCCGGTCCCCGGTGGCCCTGTTGCCGATCTGGTCGTGGTTCTGCGAGCAGACCACCAGCGCGGCCGGATGGACGGCGTCGAAGTTGATGGGCCGCCCGTGGTGCCGTTCCCGGAAGCTGGAGTAGCTGCCGTCGTGGAAGAAGCCGTCCTGCAGCACCTTGGCAAGTGCCCCGAGCGAATCGAAGTCGCTGTAGTAGCCGGTGGTTTCGCCGCTGACGTTGACGTGGACAGCGTGGTGGAAGTCGTCGCTCCACTGCCCTTCCAGGCCGTACCCGTTGACGTCCCGCGGGTAAAGGAGGCGCGGGTTGTTGAGGTCCGATTCAGCGATCAGGGTCAGCGGGCGCCCCACCTCCGCCGAGATCTGGTCGGCCAGCGCCCCGAAGTCCTCCAGGATGTGCACGGCCCGCTCGTCCTTGAGGGCGTGGACGGCGTCCAGGCGGAGGCCGTCCACCCGGAAGTCGCGCAGCCACATGGCCACGTTGTCCAGGATGTACCGGCGCACGTGGTCGGAGCCGGGCCCGTCCAGGTTGACCGAATCCCCCCAGGTGTTGCCTTCGCCCTGCTTGAGGTACGGGCCGAACCGGGGAAGGTAGTTTCCGCTGGGTCCGAGGTGGTTGTAGACCACGTCCTGGATGACGCCGATGCCTGCCGCATGGGCAGCGTCAACGAAGCGCTGGTAGGCGGCCGGCCCGCCGTAGCCCTCGTGGACGGCGAACCACTGCACGCCGTCATAGCCCCAGTTGTGGGTGCCGTTGAAGGCGTTCACGGGCAGCAGTTCGATGTAGTCGACGCCCAGGCCGGCCAGGTAATCCAGCTTCGAGGCGGCGGCGTCGAGCGTGCCTTCCGGCGTGAAGGTCCCCAGGTGGAGCTCGTAGATCACGGCCCCCTGGAGTTCCCGGCCCTGCCACCCGGTGTCCTGCCACTGGTGGGCGCCGGGATCGAAGGTGCGTGAAAGAGCGTGCACGCCCTCGGGCTGCCGGCGGGTGCGGGGGTCCGGCAGCGGCGTCTCGTCGCCGTCGAGGAGGTACCCGTAGTCCACCTCGCCGCCCGCGGGCGCGTCGGCGGCGGTCCACCAGCCCTCGTCCTCCGGGCCGCTGCCCGGTCGGCGCGCCATGGGGTAGCGCTCCCGGCCGGCCAGCAGCGTCACCGAATCTGCCTCCGGCGCCCAGATGTCGAAGCGCTGCGGGCCCTGCACGGGCTTCGCGGCCTCAAGCGGGTACGTCGTGTGGTGCGTCATGACTTTCCTCCTGTCTCAGGGACCAGCAGCGCTACGGGGTACGTCCGGAAGATCTCGGCGATCTCCGCGATCCCCGGTCCGAAGCTGGCACCGGTCAGTTCGTCCTTCATGGCGGTGTCAAGATCGACGGCGGTGTCCCGCCAGCCGCCGGCCTGCTCCAGTCCGTAGGGCAGCCGGGTTGCAAGCGTGACTGCGCCGGGCGCTCCCGCGGTGCCACGGTGGAATCCCAGCAGGTGCCCGGCGGCCGGACCGCTAGCCTCAACGGGCCGGTATCCGGTGAACAGCTCCGGCCGGTCGCGGCGCAGCCGCAGGGCGCGGGAGGTCACGAGCAGCTTGGTCCGCTGGTCGGTAAACGATGAGGGCAGTTCGCCGGCATCCAGCTGTTCCAGCGCCTGCTGCCGGTCCGGGAAGCTGAACGGGCGGCGGTTGTCCGGATCAGTCAGGGAGCGGTCCCAGAACTCCGTGCCCTGGTAGACGTCAGGCACTCCGGGCATGGTCAGCTGGACGAGCTTCGCCGAGAGGGAGTTCACTGCGCCGTAGGGTGCCAGGAGGTCCACGAGGGTCTCCAGTTCCGCACGGACCTCCTTGTTGTCGAACGCGGCATCGACGGCAGCAGCCAGCTTCTCCTCGAAGGCGGAGTCGGGGTCCGTCCACGTGGTTGAGCTGCTGGCTTCCCGGGCAGCCTTGAGCGCGTAGGACTGCAGCCGCTCCCGGTCCGCAGGCCAAGCACCCGCAATCGCCTGCCACAGGAGCACGGACAGCGGCCCGTCCGGCAGCGGGGCCAGCTCGTTCAGCCGGTCCAGGGACTTTTCCCAAGCCGCCGGGACTTCGGAGATGACCGAGATCCGGGCCCGGGTGTCTTCGCTCCGCTTGGTGTCGTGCGTGCTGAGGGTGGTCATGGAAAGCGGCAGCTCGGCCTGGCGGCGGGCCATCCGGTTGTGGAACTCCTCCGGCCCAACCGAGAACTCGGTGGGGTCCGCGCCGACCTCGGTCAGGGTGCCGAGCCTGTTGTAGCGGAAGAACGCGGTGTCCTCCACGCCCTTGGCCATGACCATGCCCGAGGTTTGCTGGAACCTGCGGGAGAGTTCCAGGTCGGTGTCCTGCAGCAGCGGGTGGAGCACCGAGATGGTCTGGTCCAGCTCCGGGCGCCAGCGTGCGGCTAGCTCGCAGGCTTCCTTGAGGACCTCGGCGCCTTCCGGCAGGTAGGTGCGGTAGACGGGGAAGGCCGCGATGATCTCGGAGATGGCGTCCGCCGCGGTTTCCGTGGCGAGCCCGGCGTCCTGCGGCACGAGCCTTGCCAGCCGCAGAATCTCGGAGTGGAGGATGCCGTCGGTGATCCGCCGCTTGGTGCCCCGGATCATCTCCTGGTAGTCAGCGGGGGTTCCACCACGCAGCCTGGCGTCGAGCCGGTCGAGGGCGTCCTGTCCCTGCGGATCAACGAAGACTCGGTCGACGTCGGCAAGGGCGTCATAGCCGGTGGTTCCTTCGCATTCGAAGCTGGCGGGCAGCTGCTCACCCGGTTCGAGGATCTTCTCGATCAGCAGGTAGGCACCGCCCGCGGCTTCCCGGAGCCGCTTGAGGTAGCCCCCGGGATCGGCGAGTCCGTCCGGGTGGTCGATCCGCAGGCCGTCCGCGAGTCCTTCACGGAACCAGCGCACCACTTCCCCGTGAGCTTCATCAAAAACTGACGGTACTTCGACGCGGACACCGGCGAGCGTGTTCACGGCGAAGAAGCGGCGGTAGTTCAGGTCGTTGTCGGCACGGCGCCAGCCGATGAGCTCGTAGTGCTGCCTGTCATGGACATCCCGGGGCGAATCGCCCTCGGTGTAGCTGCCCTCGGCCAGCGGGAACCGGTGGTCGTAATAGTGCAGCTCGCCGTCCTTGACCTCAAGCTGGTCAAGGTCGTCGTCGCTGCCGAGGACCGGAATCCGGATGCGTCCCCCGCCGAAGTCCCAGTCGACGTCGAAGGCCTCGGCATAGCGGGAGTCGCGGCCCTCCTTGAGCAGCGACCACCACCACGGGTTCTGGGCCGGGGTGGCCACGCCGACGTGGTTGGGCACGATGTCGATGAGGACGCCCATTCCGGCAGCGCGCGCGGCCTTGGAAACAGCCGCGAGTCCTTCCGGGCCGCCCCGTTCCGGGTCCACCACCGAGGGGTCGGTGACGTCATAGCCATGGTCCGAGCCGCTTTCGGCTTTGAGCACGGGTGACAGGTAGATCCAGTCGGCGCCCAGTGACTTCAAGTACGGCACGGTGTCGGCAGCATCAAACAGGGTGAACCCCTGCCGGATCTGCAGCCGGTACGTGGAAGCCGGCGTTTTCATGCGCCCTCCCCCGCGGACTTGTCCGCCTTCGAGGTGCCGGCCTGCTTGCCCGCTGGCTTTTCGGCCGGCTTTTCGTTGGGCTGCTGGTCTCCCGGAGTACCCTCTGGCTTTGCAATCGGCTGCTTCGTCTTGGCCGGTTCCGGGATGGCGGGCGCGGTGAGCGCCGCGGTCTCGGCGGTGGCGGTGTGGGTCAATGCTGCCAGTGAGGCTGCCACGGAGTGGTCGGGTTCCTCCTCCGGGGCACTGTGGGCACGGAGCACCACGAGCGACTTGGCCGCGACAGA
>JAPSIT010000102.1 GCA_031178585.1 Arthrobacter sp. | reverse complement strand
CCCGCCCCTGGCTTTCCCTGCTGCGGTTTTCCCGGCTGGGGTTTTCCCGGCTGGGGCGACGTTGCTGTTGTGCTCATGCTGCACCTCCGGTGGTTGCTGCCGCCTTGGACCTGCCGAAGGGTGTCTGCTTCTTGCGCCGCGGGTTCAGCCCGAAGACGGCCCGCACCAGCGGCGGCGCCGCGATGAAGAGCACGATCAGGGACTGGACCACCAGCACGATGTCGATCGGGGTTCCTGTCTGGATCTGCATTTGCACTGCTCCGGCGCGGAAGGCGCCGAACAGCAGGCCGGCAGCGAATGTCCCCCACGGCGTCGAACGTCCCAGCAATGCGACGGTGATCGCGTCAAAACCGTACGTGGCCGCAACTCCGTCGGTGAGGACCTTTTCCGTGCCCGCCACCTGGGCCACGCCGGACAGGCCGGCGAGGGCGCCGGCGATGGCCATGACCAGGATGGTCGAGCGGGAAACGTTGATGCCGGCGGTCTGGGCTGCCTTCGGGTTGGCGCCCACGGCCCGGAACTCGAAGCCCACCGTTGAGCGGTTAAGGAGCCACCAGACGAAAACCGTCGCGGCGATGGCCAGCAGGAACCCGAGGTGGAGCCGGTACTGGGTGCCAAAGATCTGCGGGTAGACGGCAGAGGCGTCAAGAATGGGGGAAATCGGGTTGGTCTCCCCCGGCCGCTGGAACGCCGGGGTGTTCAGCAGATAGCGCAGCAGGTACAGCGCGATGTAGTTGAACATGATGGTGACGATGACCTCGTGGGCTCCGGTCCGGGCCTTGAGGTACCCCACCAGGCCGCCCCAGAACGCGCCGCCGATGATTCCCGCCGCGAGGACCAGCAGCAGGTGCAGGCCGAGGGGAAGGTGCAGGGCGAAACCAACCCAGGCCGCGAGGATGCCGGCCATAATGATTTGGCCCTGGGCGCCAATGTTGAACAGCCCGGCACGGAACGCCAAGGCGACGCCGAGGCCGGCAGTGATCAGCGGAGTGGCGATGGTGAGTGTTTCCAGGAGTGGCGCGAGCTGTCCGCCGATTCCGGCCCCGCGCGGGTTAAACACGGACCCTTGGAACAGGGCCACGTAGGAGCGGGTCGCCGCGTTCCAGACGGCGGACAGGAAGTCGGTGGGGCGGGCCAGCAGGTAGGTGGATGTGGTCCCAACCTGCTTGTCGGTCAGGGCGATCAGCAGCCCGCCGAGGATCAGTGCGAGCAGCACCGCAAGGACGGACACCATGCCGCTGCCGGTAAAGATCCGGCGGACGAGGGTTTCCGGGCCGACAGGGATCTTGCCGCTCTGGGCCGTGGCCGGAACGGCTGACGGCTCCATGGCCCCCCCGGCGGTGTCGAGCGACACCACGGCAGCGGTCTCCTCGTCGGCGGGTTTCGGCTCGTGGTGCCTGTCTGCGTGGTGCTTCTCTGGGTTGTGCCTGTCGGCGTGATGCCTGCCCTCCCCATCCGGGTGTTCGCCGTCGGGTTTTCTACCATCCTCGGGGTGCTGGTTAGTCATGGTCGCCTCCTTCGGCGGGAGAGATAGGCGTGGACTCTGCACTGTGGCGTGCGTGATGGTGCGCCTGGTCAGTCTGCGCCGCCTCGTCTGGCGAGAGTCCGGCCATCATCAGGCCCAGGACGTCCCGGCTTGTTCCGGCAGGCACAATACCCACCAGTTTGCCTTTATAGAGCACGGCGACCCTGTCTGCGAGTTCCATGACCTCGTCCAGTTCGGTGGAGACGATCATGACCGGCGTACCGGCATCCCTTTCCGCGACGATCCGGCGGTGCAGGAACTCGATGGAACCGACGTCGACACCCCGGGTGGGCTGCGAAGCGATGAACAGCCGCAGCGGCCGCGAGAGCTCCCGCGCCATCACCACCTTCTGCTGGTTGCCGCCTGACAGGGTTCCCGCGGCGGCAGCGGCTGAGGGGGTGCGGACATCGAATTCACCGATCCGGGATGTGGCGTTCTCCAGGACCTTGGCCGGGTTCATGCTGATGCCTTTGGCGAACGGGGGTTTGTCGTACAGGTCGAGGACCAGGTTCTCGGCAACGGAGAACGTTCCCACGAGGCCGTCCACCTTGCGGTCCTCCGGCACAAACCCGACTCCCGCGCGCAGCACCTCCTTGACGCTGCGGCCCACCAGTTCTTTTCCGTCGAGCAGGATGGAGCCTTCGACGCGTTCCTGCAGGCCGAGGATGGCCTCGGTGAGCTCGGTCTGGCCGTTGCCCTGGACACCGGCGACGGCGAGGATCTCACCGCGGGCGATGCTAAAGCTGATCCCGTCGACGGTGTGGTGGCCGTTGGGCGCGATGACCGTCAGGTTCCTGACCTCAAAGGTGGTTTCCTGGGGCTGCGCCGGCGCCTTGTCCAGGGTGAGGCTCACCGCACGGCCCACCATCATCGATGCCAGTTCCGCGGTGGAGGCGCCGGGTTCGGCGGTGCCCACAACCTTGCCGCGGCGGATCACGGTGATAGTGTCCGAGACGGCTTTGACCTCGCGCAGCTTGTGCGAAATGAAGACGACGGACGTCCCGCTTTCCTTGAGCTGGCGCATGATGTCCAGCAGCTCATCGGTCTCCTGTGGAGTCAGTACCGCCGTCGGTTCATCCAGGATCAGCACCTTAGCGTCGCGCATGAGGGCCTTGATGATCTCCACCCGCTGCTGGACGCCCACCGGCAGATCCTCCACAAGGGCGTCCGGGTCGACGTCGAACCCGTAGCGGTCGGAGATCTCCTTGATCTTCCGGCGGGTTTCGTCCAGGTTCAGGAACCCGCCGGCCTTGGTTGTCTCGGCCCCCAAGGCCACGTTTTCCGCCACCGTGAACACCGGGACGAGCATGAAGTGCTGGTGCACCATGCCGATGCCCGCTGCCATGGCATCGCCGGGTCCGCGGAAACTCACGGGTTCGCCGTCGATCAGAATTTCGCCTTCGGTGGGCTCGTACAGCCCGTACAGAACATTCATCAGGGTGGATTTGCCAGCCCCATTTTCACCCAGCAGACAGTGGATCTGTCCGGGTTCAACAACCACGTCGATGTGATCATTGGCGAGCAGGGAGCCGAAGCGTTTGGTGATCCCCTTGAGTTCAAGTTTCAAAACTCTGACCAATCTCGATGCGTCCGGAATACATCCCGGACGGGATATGTGGCTGCAGAGCACCAGCCTAGTGCCTGCAGTCTTGGGAGGGCCGGACATTTGCCCAACGAAAAGCGCCACCTCCCGTGCAGTCAGTGACCATCCGGGTGGTGGCGCTTAGCGGAGGCAGTTACGCCTTGGGGCTGGCGGCGGACTCCACCTTCAGCTTGCCGTCGATGATGTCCTTCTTGATCTGCTCCAGCTCGGACTTCACCTCTGCCGGAACGGCCGAATCGAGGTCGTGGAACGGTGCCAGCTGGACGCCGTTGTTGGCCAGCGTGCCGATGTACGGCTCGTTGCTGAACTTTCCGTCTTTGTCTTCCTTGACCACTGTCTCGACGGCGTCGCCCATCTGCTTCATGACCGAGGACAGCATGATGTCCTTGTAGTCCGGAGCTGTCAGGAAGCCATCAGAGTCAACCCAGATGAGCTTGACGTCCTTGCCCGCGGTCTTGGCTTCCTTCAGGGCAGCGCCGGCACCCTTGCCGACCGGGCCAGCGACGGGCATGACAACGTCCGCGCCCTGGTCCAAAAAGTTCTGGGTGAGCTGCTTGCCCTTGTCCTGCTTCTCGAAGTCACCTGTGAAGCTGCCGTCCTGCTTGGCCTTGTCCCAGCCGAGGAGCTTGACCTCCTTGCCCTTCTGCTCGTTGAAGTACTTCACACCGTCAGCAAAGCCGTCCATAAAGATGGTGACAGTGGGGATCTTGATGCCGCCGAAGGTGGCCACGGTACCGGTCTTCGAGGTGGCAGCAGCCAGATAACCAGCCATGAATGCAGCCTGGGCCGTGTCGTAGATGATCGGCTTGACATTGGCGATGGGCTGGGGATAGCCGAAGTCGATGATGGCGAAGTGGCTGTTGGGGCTGGCTTCTGCCTGCTTCTTCGTGGCGTCGCCGAGGAGGAAGCCCACGGTCACGGTCAGGTCGCAACCTGCGGAGACCATGGCGCGCAGGTTGGGTTCGAAGTCGTTGTTGGTCTTGGACTCGACCTGCTGGACCTTGATGCCAAGCTCCTGCTCAGCCTTCTTCAGGCCCTCATAGGACGACTGGTTAAACGACTGGTCGTCAAACCCGCCGGAGTCGGAAACGATGCAGCCGGTGTAGTCGCTGGCCGTGGCAGTGGGGCTGCCGGCTTCGGGGGCAGGGCCGCAGCCGGTCAGCAGCAGCGCCGCCGCTCCGACAGAAGCGACGCCGGCCACTGAACCGCGCTT
>JAPSIT010000031.1 GCA_031178585.1 Arthrobacter sp. | reverse complement strand
GATACGGTTCTGCTACTTCGGCCACCCCTGCCATCGGTAACCGCCAAGGAATATGTAAGCGCCCGCGCAAACCAGCAGGAAACCCAGGACGCCGACCACGGTCAGCTGGGCAGTGACCCCGGCAACGAGCACCGCGAAGCCTGCCACGACGGCCAACAGCCCATACACTTTCCGGGTCGCGGATGTGTTCAGGGAACTGTTCCGTCCCAGTTTCCGCGCCAATGCAGGATCCTCGGCATAGAGCTCCTCCTCGAGCTCCCGGAGCCGTCGGCGCTCTTCATCGGACAACCCCATGAAAGCCTTCTTCCACACTCACTGCTGTTCAGCCTTACCACCGTGCGTAGATACAGCAGGGGCCCGCACCGTCAGCAGGCGGGGCCCCTCTGCCCGGCCGGCGTCGTCCTTTTCACGGGGCGGCGTTTCGGTCTTCACAGGAAGACGCGACGGCCGGTCATCAACGGCTGGGTTGGGGGTTCAGCCGTTGGCACTCACAGTTTAAATCCCTTTGCGCCAAAAAGCTCCAGTCCACCAGACCCTGATGCACTACCGTGACTTGGCTTGCGGACGAGGCCTTGCGCAGTCAGGAATCTCTCAGTGGGAAGCTATAAACGAAATGGTGGGCCTGCGGCTACCGCGGCTTTCACGCGGTGAGAGGATGGCTCCCCCTCAGGATCCCCCAACGTGACCTGAGGGGCGCCAACCCCCTTGAGACGCCGCCGCGACCACCCGTCTCAACCCCTCCCCAGCGGTCTTGATTCGGGCGCCATATCTCTTAGCAGAGCATCTGCTGAAACGGTAGCACCGCCAGCCAGCGCATGGCCACAAAAAGCCATGGCAGGAACATGCCAACTTTTATCCCCTTGGTCGAACGGGCCGCACTCTTCATCCAGCCGTCTGTACTGGGGCGGGTATTTGACGGAGTCCTGCTGCGGGGGTCTCTCCATTTGAGTTTGAACTAGGCAGAAGCAACCGTGGTAGACACGGCGGTCAATCAGTCGGCATCAGCCGTTCGCCACCCTGATGGCACCACAGTCTTTCGCTGTGGCCCGCACGGGCAGGAGCAGAGGGTACGGGGTGGGGCAAGCAAGTAGCACCAGGCGCTTCGGCCATTAGCTCCTTGAACAGCCGTGGCGAAGATAGTTTGCCGCCTCGGCGGTGATATTGATTCTATCGGCCGCATTCAGGGCTTGTTGCCTCGGACATCTACACGTAGGTTGATGACAGGCAGCGGGAACGGTGTGCGCACTAGGACACGCGAAGCAGGCCAAAAAAGGAAAAAGCAACATGGCAACCGGCACAGTCAAATGGTTCAACTCCGAAAAAGGCTTCGGCTTCATCGCCAACGATGACGGCGGGCCCGACGTCTTCGCCCACTTCTCGGCCATCACCGGTGGCGGCTACAAGTCCTTGGAAGAGAACCAGAAGGTCGAATTCGAGATTACCCAGGGACAAAAAGGCCTGCAAGCGGAAAACATTCGCCCGCTGTAGGCCTGCCTCGCCCCCAGAAATTAGCCGTTTACTGCCCGGCTGCCGGCACCGCGCGCCAAGAGGCTTTAGGGTACCCGTGCCCGCGTAGTCCAAAGGTTAGCAAGGGCGGTGGATCGTGAATCGGCATCGGTCCCGAACCACCTGCTCGTCAGATAATCCGCGCACTGCCCGCTTAGGGATGCGCGCACGTGGCGCATCCTGACCGATGGGAGGCACCGTAGCGCCGATAACAGCCCCCACTCGTCCGGGCAGGCCCTGGGGTTCCTTTCTCCCCGGCTGTTACTCGTTGAGTCTTCTGATGTAGTCGGCCATACCCAGGGCCGGAGGGTAGATGATGCCCTTGCTGATCAGAAACGCCCTGGCCATGGTCATCGAGCCTTGTTGCTCCTGCTGCAGGGCGTAACACGCTGCCCTCGGCCACGGACTCGTCTGGCACAGTCCCAACACAGTCTTCGACGTCGACGCCCAAGTAACAACACAACCCACACCCATCTCCCAGGAACACACGTCCGACGCCTGCGCACACTCACACAGCAACTCGAATCAGAACTCGATAGCCTGGAGCACACGCCCGCTGACCGTCCCGAAGCCACGCTATAAGAGACTGCCACCGCCTCCAACCCCGATAACAGCGCTTACGTCGGAGGTCTCTCCCCTCGCGATGCACGACAGTATTGAATGGCTGAACCGCAGGGAGTAGCGTGGCCCCATCGACAACTCCTATCACTCGATTCGGAGTGGACCATGGCACATGTGAGACGTCGGTTCGCTGCCTTTACGGCAGCCCTGGTTATGAGCGTAACCAGCGGCGCCGTTGCCAGCCCCGCATTCGCCGACCCGACCGAGCCCGTCAAAACGTCGACCGCCAGGGGGTACGGCGGCGCAGTAAGCACCGTGGACCCAGAGGCATCCGCCGCAGCGCTTAGAGTCCTTCGCAAGGGCGGCAACGCCGTGGACGCCGCGGTAGCCGCCGCCGCGACCCTCGGCGTGACTGAACCATACAGCGCCGGGATCGGCGGTGGCGGCTACTTCATGTTCTACAACGCGGAAACCGGCGGGATCAGCTCAATCGACGGCCGCGAGACCGCACCCGCGGCGATGCCGCACGACGCGTTCATCGACCCGGCGACCGGCGAGCCCTACCCCTTCACACCGGAACTCGTCACCAGTGGCGTCTCAGTGGGCGTACCCGGCACACCGGCCACCTGGGAGCGCGCGCTCGATCGTTGGGGAACCTTGAGCCTCGGCGATGCGCTCAAGCCAGCCATCAAGGTCGCGACCGGCGGCTTCGAGGTCGATGAAACGTTTCGCCAGCAGACCCTCGACAACAAGCTCCGCTTCGAGGCGTTTACCTCGACAAGCAGCCTCTTCCTCCCGGACGGCGACGCACCCGCCGTCGGCAGTATTTTGAAGAACCACGACCTGGCCAAGACGTACCGGCTCCTCGCGAAACAAGGCACGGAAGCCTTCTACGACGGGCCGCTGGCGGAGGAAATTGCGGCCACGGTACAGGATCCGCCGAAGACGGACACCACGCCCCTGCCCGTCCCGGTCGGCCACATGACGACGGCGGACCTGGCCGCATACCGCGCCCTGGACCAGGCTCCAACGCACGTGGACTACCGCGGCCTGGACGTCTACGGCATGGCGCCGTCGAGCAGCGGAGGCACCACCGTCGGCGAAGCGCTGAACATCCTGGACACGGTCAACCTTTCCGAGATGACCGTTCCCGGCGCCCTGCACCACTACCTCGAGGCAAGCGCGCTTGCCTTCGCCGACCGCGGCAAGTACGTCGGCGACCCCGCCTTTGTCGACGTCCCTACCGCCGCCCTCACGGACCCTCTGTTCGGCAAGGAGCGCGCTTGCGAGATAGACCCGCTGCGGGCGGCCGAGAAACCCGTCGCACCCGGGGACGTGTCCGCGTACGACGGCGCGTGCCCGGCTGCCGCCGCGGCCCCGGCCGACGAGAAGGACACCGAGAACATCTCGACAACCAACCTAACGGTCGCTGACAAGTGGGGAAACGTGGTCGAGTACACGCTAACGATCGAGCAGACCGGCGGATCCGGCATCGTGGTGCCCGGCCGCGGGTTCCTGCTCAATAACGAGCTGACTGACTTCTCCACCGTGTATGACCCAGCCGACCCGAACCGCATCGAGCCCGGGAAACGGCCTCGTTCCTCAATGTCTCCGACCATCATCCTCGAGGACGGTCAGCCTTTCCTCGCGCTCGGCTCACCGGGCGGCTCTACCATCATCACGACCGTCCTGCAGACGATCCTGAACCGGGTGGATCTGGGCATGGACATACCGGAGGCGATCGCGGCTCCGCGCGCAGCGCAACGAAACAGCGCCAGCGTTACGGCCGAGCCGGAGTTCAGCGACGCTTATGAAAGCGAGTTGGCACGGTACGGCCACGAGCTCACGTCTGCCGGGGATTCGTTCGGCTCCGCGGCAGAGATCGGCGCGGCGACGGCGATCGAGTTCATGCCCGACGGAAGCATGGTGGCCGCCGCCGAGCCAGTAAGGCGCGGAGGCGGCTCTGCGTTGGTACTCAGACCGTCACGATGAGCTCTGCCGTTCCTTGAACTGCTCCAGCAATGGGAATTGAGTGGCGAAGTCCACCGGTAAGGCGCATATGGCAGGAGTGTCCCGCGCCCGTCCTCTCAGGGGCGCTTGCAGCCGAGGCGGGCGGGACACAGCCACTTGTCTTCAAGTACTTGAAGTTCCTATCGTTGATGGAGTGAGCGCACCAACCATCCGGCACACCTACTCGATCAAGGAGGCAGCGGCGCTGACCGGACTGCCGGCCAGCACGCTGCGCTACTACGAATCCATCGGTGTCATCACCCCGATCCGTCGCGGGGCGAGCAGCAAGCACCGCGTCTACACGAACGAAGACCTGGACCTCCTGACCTGGGTGTCGTGCCTGAGCGCGACGGGCATGTCGGTCGCCGACATGCGCCGCTACCTCGCGAACGGAGCCCTCGGGCCTGCCGCTGCCCCGGACCAGATCGCGTTGTTGAAAGCGCAGCAGGAGCAGTTGGAGGACGAAGCGAGGTCCATCGCCCTGCGCAAACGGTACGTCGCGCTGAAAATCGACTACTGGCAAGCTGTCCACGCCGGTGACGGCGCCAGGGCCGAAAGGCTCTCGGACGAGGCACGCACCCTGGCCGACGACCTCAAGAAAACCAGGAAACAGTAAGCAACATGCCCATCAAGCCGCGGACCAATGGTCCGCCGGTCCGGCATGCCCAAAGACAGGAAGGAACCGACATGAAGTTCACCCGGAGCGGCGGCCAGAGCGCGGTGGGACCCGCGGCATGGTTCACGGGCACCGTCTATATCGACGGCATACGCAACCCCGACGAGCAATCAGCGGTCGGCTGCGCCCACGTCCGCTTCACGCCGGGCGCCCGCACCGCCTGGCACACCCACCCCAGGGGCCAGACGCTGTACGTTACGGACGGCATCGGCTACGTCGCCCGCCGCGGCGGGCCGGTGCAGGAAATCCGGCCCGGCGACGTTATCTACATCGAGCCCGGCGAGGAGCACTGGCACGGCGCCACCCCTGACCGCTTCATGGCCCACGTCGCCATCCAGGAAACCGACGACCAGGGCCAGGTCGTGACCTGGGGCGAACACGTCACAGACCAGGAGTACGGCCGGCCCACCACAAAGACCAACTAACCAGCCCCCCAAGAAGGAGAAAACACATGACCACCATTGCCCACGCCTACGCCTCCCCCTCACCCGACGGGGACCTTGTCCCCACGACCATCGAACGCCGCAACGTCGGCCCCCGCGACGTTCTGATCGAGATCAAGTACGCCGGCATCTGCCACTCCGACATCCACACGGTGCGCGGGGACTGGGGACCGCAGCCGTACCCGCTGGTGCCCGGCCATGAGATCGCGGGCATCGTTGCCGAGGTCGGATCCGAGGTGACCAAGCACGCCGTCGGCGACCGTGTCGGCGTGGGCTGCATGGTCAATTCCTGCGGGGAGTGCAGGAACTGCCAGGCGGGCGACGAACAGTACTGCTTCAACGGGATGGTGGGCACCTACGGCGCCACCGATCGTGACGGGACCATCACCCAGGGCGGGTACTCCACCCACGTCGTCGTCACCGAGGACTTCGTGCTCCGGATCCCCGAGGGCATCGACCTCGACGTCGCCGCTCCCCTGCTCTGCGCCGGTATCACCACCTACTCTCCCCTGCATCGCTGGGGCGCCGGGCCCGGCAAAAAAGTCGCCGTCGTCGGCCTCGGCGGTCTCGGCCACATGGCCGTCAAGATCGCGCACGCGATGGGTGCCGAGGTTACAGTTCTCTCGCAGTCCCTCAAAAAGCAGGAGGACGGCCTGCGTCTGGGCGCGGACCACTACTACGCGACCAGCGATGAAGCCACGTTCACCGAGCTGTCCGGTTCGTTCGACCTCATCATCAACACGGTCAGCGCCCCGATCGACGTCAGCGCCTTCCTGGGACTAGTGACGGTCGGCGGGGCCATGGTCAACGTGGGCGCACCCGCGGAACCGCTGCCGGTCAACGCGATGGCACTCATCGGCGGCCGCCGCTCGTTCGCCGGCTCCATGATCGGCGGCATCCCCGAGACCCAGCAGATGCTGGACTTCTGCGCCGAGCACGGCATCGGCGCCGAGATCGAGGTCATCCCCGCCGACAAGATCAACGACGCCTACGAACGAGTCCTCGCTTCGGACGTTCGCTACCGCTTCGTCATCGACACAGCCACACTCGGCTAGAGCGGCCAAACCGGGGCGTGGCGGATCCAACGCCGCCACGCCCCCGCCCGCCCTGCCGCGCTCTCGACGTGAACAGCGACATAACCGCGGGTTTACGGAAGCAGGGATCCGGCACAGAGAGAAGCTGCGGAGGGTTTTGCGAGTAGGCCGGAGGCCACGCCCACGGCGAGGCGTTTTCTAACTCTCATTACGTTTTTTTCGAACCCGTTGGACACCGAAGTTAGGTTAGCCCAACCAGCTCTACTTCGCTATTCCCATCGAGTTGAGCCGACGCGGTCTTGACGGCGCGTGGCTGGGCATGCTGTTCCTGCTGGCCTCGGCCCTGACCTTGCTCCTGCAACTGCCGGTCGCCGCGGTAGGCCGGAGTCTGGGCTCCGGTACCGCCTTATCGGCAGGCTTCGTGCTGCTCTCCAGTGCCTTCACCGTGGCCGCCCTGACTTCAGTAGACCCCGGTTCGTCCGGCGCTCGCTGGCTCCGGTGGTAATCACCGTCGGGATCCTAATCCTGGGCCACATGCTCCTGACCCCAACAATCCTGTCCTTGATCCCCCCGTTCACCGCAGTTAATGGACTGGCCGCAAAGCGGGGCGCGCACTACGGACTCGCAGCCACGTGCGGCGGAGTCTCTGTGCTTGCAGGCAACGTTGCGATTGGGTTACTGCTCGATCTGACCGAACAGGGAAAATGGTGGCCAGGCACCCCATGGATCCCGCTGGTCCTACTGCCCTTCCTAGCGGCGTTGGCACTCCCCCGTGTCCTGAATGGCCAGCGACTACGTAACCGACCGCCCTCGTCAACCAGCACGAAACTGTCCGGAAGGACCGGCTGACAAGGTGCCGACTCCGCGGCTAGGCCGACTACGGCATCCGTCTTGCCTGCGGCTGACAGGGGTCCCCGGAACCAATGGTTTCCGCTAGTACATCGCGCGGATTGCCTACCACTGGGCGTGGACGCTCTCGCGGAAGTACTTGTCATAGATCCGCCAAATATCTCCGGTGAATTCCTCGCCGAGCTCCTCGACCGAACCGGCGGCGGCATTCGAGAGCACCTGCTCAACGTTCCTGGCCCCGGGAATGACGGTGCTTATCCCGTCCTGCTGAGTGATCCAAGCGAGTGCGGCCTGGGCGGTCGTTACGCCTCGCGGCACGAGTTGTTCGAAGTCACGGACGGCGGAAAGCCCCTGTTCGAAGTCCACCCCGGAAAAGGTTTCCCCCACATCGAAGTGTGATCCGTCCCGGTTGTAGTTGCGGTGGTCATCTGCCGGAAAAGTTGTTTCCTTGGAGTACTTTCCCGTCAAAAGTCCGGAGGCGAGCGGTACGCGCGCAATGATACCGATGCCGGCCCGCTTCGCAGCCGGAAGCACGTCTTCCAGGGGCTTGAGCCGGAAGGGATTGAAAATGATCTGTACGGTAGCCACGTTGTCCCGTTGCATCGCGGTCAGGGCCTGCTCCGCCGTTTCGACGCTCACCCCGTAGTGACGGATGATCCCTTCATCGACCAAGGCGTCCAAAGAGTCATAGACGGCGTCGTCCGTATATACAGGCGCGGGCGGGCAATGCAGCTGCACCAAATCGAGGATGTCCACCTTCAGGTTCCGCCGGGACCGCTCCAGCCACTGCCGGAAATTTGCGAGGGTGTAGTTTTCCGGCACCTGTTCGGCCCGGCGGCCCATCTTGGTGCCCACGGTAATGTCCAGTCCGGGATGTGAGGCGAGAAAGGCCCCTATCAGCTGTTCACTCCGCCCGTCACCGTAGACATCGGCCGTGTCGAAGAACGTTATTCCCGCATCAACGGCCGCTTCCAGGACGTCCCGGGCCTGCCCGGCCTGCACCTGGCCCCAATCCGAGCCCAGCTGCCAGGTACCCAGGCCCACTGCTGATACTTGCCGTCCTGTTTTCCCGAGAGTGCGGGTTTTCATTTCGATCACAGTCCTTTCCGCGAGTGATTTGGAGGAATACTCATGGGTCGCCCCGACAATATCTGACCCTACCCCTCGCGGCGTACGGCAGTAACTCAGCCTGCCATTTCGTGGCCATTGGACACCGGAAGGGTGCTCCTTTGCTGGGCGGAATTAGCGGTTTCGGCAACCACTATTTTCGCGGCTCAGAACACCCTTCCCTGTTGCACGCACGCTAAAGGGGGGTGTGGCTCAGGCGAAGTCGGCCGTCGCGGGATCGGCGCCGATACGGCCTTCGGCTCCCTGATCGAGGGAGCTGATCGCCTCGATATCCTCGGCTTCAAGAGTCACGTTCAGGGCCTCCCAGTTCTCCGCAATCCGGGATGCCGTCACGGACTTCGGGATCACCACATTGCCCAGTGCCAGATGCCAGGCCAGAACCACTTGCGCCGGCGTTCCGCCGTGCTTGACGGCGATATCCCGAAGCACGGGGTCCTCGAGCAGGCCCTGGCCCTGGCCCAGCGGAGACCAGGCTTCATGCAGGATGCCGTTGTCGGCTTCGAAGGCCCGCAGTTCTGCCTGGTTGAAGTACGGATGGGTCTCCACCTGGTTGACGGCGGGAACCACACCGGTTGCTTCGATGATTTCCTGCAGCGCGTCAACAGTGAAGTTGGAAACGCCGATGCTCCTGACCCGGCCCTGCTTCTGCAGCTCAACCAGCGCCTTCCACGTGTCGACGTACTTGCCCTGTTTCGGCTGCAGCCAGTGGATGAGGTAGAGATCCAGGGTTTCCAAGCCGAGTCGTTCCATCGAGCCTTCGAAGGCCTTCAGTGTGCTCTCGTAACCCTGGTCCGCGTTCCACAGCTTGGTGGTGATGAACAGGTCGTCGCGGTCCAGGCCGGAGGCCGCAATGGCTCGTCCGACGCCTGCTTCGTTACCGTAGATCTTCGCGGTATCGATGTGGCGGTAGCCGATTTCGAAGGCCTTCCCTACGACTACTTCCGCGACGTCGTCTTCCACCTGCCACACCCCGTAGCCGAGCTGCGGGATGGTCAGGCCGTCGTTAAAAATCAGTTCGGGGGACACGGTCTTCACGTTCTGCGATGTAGTCATAGGTCCGGCAACCTGTAGCGCTGCTGAAATATTCCATCAGACGGGATGTGACTACGATTCTGGCCGCGGCGATATGCCCAACGCTTCTCTGGTTTCCCGGCCGCCGAGTCTTTGTGCGGACCTGTCAGGACGGAGTCAGCGGTCCTCCATCGAGGTCACGACCACGTGATTGCGCATGGCGAGCCAGTGGAAGAAGCCGCCGAGAAGCGCGCCGAAGACCCAAGCGAAGCCGCTCAGCTGCGCCAGCTGCGGCAGCCACACGGTAAGGATCGAGAACACGCCGGCGATAGCGAAGGCGACCACCGCGCGGCGGTTCCAGCCGCGGCTGAAGTGGTAGATACCGGCCGGGTCCGTCGAATACAGGTCGTGAAGGTTCAGCCGTTGCTTCCGCACGATGTAGTAGTCGGCGATGATAATGCCGTAGAGCGGGGCGAGCACTGCGCCCAAGGTGTCGACGAACCGGGGCAGGCCGATATTCGCGATAGCTGCCACCCAGAGGGCGCCGATGATGAAGCCTGCGGCCGCGGTGATGATGCCTGCCTTGCGGAACGATATCTTGGCGGGATTGATGTTGGACAGCGAGTACGACGGCGGAATGAAGTTCGCGACGACGTTAATGCCCAGGGTCGCGAGGAGGAAGGTCACTGCCGCCAGGACCGTGAGCGGGACGCTGTCGACGAGCCCGACAATATCCGCCGGATTAGTCAGCGGGTTTCCTTCCCCGTCCTGGTAGAGGAGGTAGGCGCCGGCAGTGATGAACACGGAGAGGAACGTGAAGAGCGCCAGGCTCAGCGGCAGGCCGGTGAAATTGCCGAAACGCATGGCACGCTCGCTGCGTACGTTGCGGGCAAAATCCCCGAAGTTGATGACGACGGCGGCGAAATAGGCGATCATCGTACCCACAACTCCCACGAACGCCGCCACGGCAGCCCAGCCAGTGACATCGTCGTTGGAGAAGAGTGTGCCCACGGCCTGCGGCAGGCCCTCGCCGACCTGCACCCAGATAGCGACCAGCAGGGCGATCATCACCACGTAGACGGCGGGCCCGACGATGTTGAGGAAGTTGGCAATCCGGTCTATGCCTCCGAGGAAGAGTGCAACCTGCAGCACGGAGGCGAGCACGTAGGAGACCCAGGACACCCAGTTCATGCCCAGGAACTGGGCTCCTCCGGGGTTGCCCATGACCGCGTTCAGTGCCAACGCGATGGCAGTAGACGCGAAGTAGGTCTGGGCGCCATACCAGAACACCGCGACCACCGCCCGGACGATGGCCGGGAACTGCGCTCCGCGCACACCCATTGAAGCGCGGGCCAGAACCGGATAAGGAAATCCGTACTTCACGCTGGGACGTCCGCTCAGGTCAACGAGTAGCTTAACGATGAAACCGGCAAGCAGGATGGCGGCGAAAACGAACCAACCATTGATGCCCGCAGTGATGAACAAGCTCGCCGCCAAGGTGTAGCCGGCGAGGCTTTGAATGTCGTTGGACCACACGTTGAAGATGGCAAACCAGCCCCAGGTGCGCCGCGAGGCCGGCAGCGGGGCGAGGTCCTCGTTGTACAGCGAGGGATCCGCGTCGCGGACGGCCAGATCGGCGTCGCCGAGGTCGTTGTTCCCAGCAGTCATGACTCATCGCTTCCTCGCGCCGGAACGCCGGCACGCGATAACCGTATCGTGGAAGTTTACTTCCGTAAAAAGAAACTGTATGACTTAGGTCACAGTTCGTCAATGGGTTGAGGGGCGTGCCCCGCCTGATAGCCCGTGGTCAGCGGGGCACGCCTCCTCACCCCCAACCAAGGGACCTTCGGTTTGGCCAAACCCGGCTTGTAAGCGCGGAGAGGAAACATCCATGCGGCAGAAACAAGGTCAAGGGCCTTCGGAGCAGGCATGGTTGCAAAAGGGCGCGATTCCACCCGCAGCGCGCTTAGACCAAAGGACGCGGATGATACGGCTCTAGCACGACGCATTGCCGCAGAAACACAGGCCAAGCTTGCGGAGCGTCGAAGAATTTAGACGACGACCGTGATCCATTCGCCGTCGATCGCGGCCGCAAAACGGGGCAGCGGCGCGGGAGCCGGCCCTCCCGTCACTGCACCATCCGCCAAGGCAAACGTGGAGTTGTGGCAGGGACAAGCAATCTCGCTTTCCGTCGCCGCCACCTTGCAGCCCTGATGAGTGCACTCGGCACTGTAGGCAAGGACCGTTTCCTCGTCCGGTCGGTGGATCAGGATCGGCTTTCCTTCGACGTCCAGGTTGGCGGAGCCGCCGACCTGGACGTCACTGAGCTTGCCCACGCGCACCGGTGTTCCCTCGGCCTTCACGGCCGCCGGTTCGCCGCTAGTATCTCCAACGAGGTTCTGAAAGGGAGAGCAGCCGGCGAGGAGACAAGCCGAGCCTGCGGCGGCACTTACGGTCAGGAGCGAACGGCGTGAAGGCACGCGGGAAGATTCCATACCTGCCATTCTTGCCGTACGAACTTGGAATTTTCCAGCTTTTCGCAGAACGCAGCAAGAAGCTCGTATGAATTGCGCGGCGGGCGGCGCTCGAGCTTCAGCCGGCCACCAGCTGACGGGCGGCTTTGGAGTGGTCCGCGATCAGTTCCTGGAGGTCCAGCCCCTCGACCTGCCCGTCCACTACGCGCCAATGGCCCCCCACCATCACCCGGTCAGCCCGGTCGGCGCCGCACAGCAGCAGCGCGGAAAGCGGGTCGTGGCTGCCCGAAAACCTCAGTTCGTCCAGCTTGAACAACGCCAGATCAGCCTGCTTCCCCACGGCGATCTCGCCGATATCGGTGCGCCCCAGTGCACGGGCGGAACCCTTGGTGGCCCAGCCAAGTGCACGCTCGGGCGTAGCGACTTCGGCGCCGTAGCGCAGCCGCTGCAGGTAAAGGGCCTGTTTCGCCTCAAGAATCATGTTGGAGCCGTCGTTCGACGCCGAACCGTCCACACCCAGTCCCACGTTGACACCCGCGTCCTCCAGCTCGATGGCCCGGCAGATGCCGGAAGCCAACCGCATGTTGGAGCTGGGGCAATGCGCCACTCCGACCCCGGCGGCGCCAAGTTGCGCCACTTCGGCATCGCTAAAGTGGATGCCGTGGCCCAGCCAGGTACGCGGGCCCAGCCAGTCCACGCTTTCCAGATAGTCGAGAGGCCTCAGGCCGAACCGTTCGAGGCAGAAGTCCTCTTCGTCGATGGTTTCGGCTAGGTGGGTGTGGAGCCGGACGTCGTGCTGGGCGGCGAGGGCTGCACTGTCTTTCATGATCTCCGGGGTGACGGAGAACGGCGAGCAGGGTGCCAGCGCGATCTGGATCTGCGCGCCGGGCCCGCGCTCGTGGTAGCGACCGATCAGCCGTTCGCTGTCGGCGAGGATGACGTCGGGAGCCTGGACTGTGCGCTGGGGCGGCAGGCCGCCGTCGTCCTCTCCGAGAGTCATCGAACCGCGGGTGAGCATGGCGCGCATCCCCAGTTCGCGAACAACTTGCACCTGCACGTCGATGGAGTCCTCCATGCCGGCGGGAAAGAGGTAGTGGTGGTCAGCGGCGGTCGTACAGCCGGAGAGCAGCAGTTCGGCCAGCGCCGCCTTGGTGGCGAGCGCCAGGTACCGCGGGGTCAGGCGGGCCCAGACCGGATACAGGTTGATCAGCCACGGGAACAGCGGCACGTTGACCACCGGCGCCCAGGCCCGGGTGAGCGTCTGGTAGAAGTGGTGGTGCGTGTTGACCAAGCCGGGCAGCACCACGTGCTCCCCCGCATCAAAAACGGTCGTCCAGGGTTCGCGGGGCGTCTGGCCGGCGGCCACGAGTTCGACGATTACGCCGTCTTCGACCACCAGCCCGCCCGCGGCGTCGTCGTTATTGGCGGTGAAAATAGCCAGCGGGTTTTTGACCCACATACGTGCAGTCATGATGCTCCTTGTCAGGTACAGGTATTGGCGCCGAGCGTTCGCAAGGGACGACGGCGATGCCGCCAGCTCAGTGTTGTCCTGTCTGCTGATCCAGGAGATTGCCTGGGGCCGGCCCTGGTCCGCGGGATGCGGAGCAGGACCGGCCCTTAAGGCATGTTTGCTAGTGTTCCTTGCCTGCTCCCTCAGGCTCCCCGGCGGCCTCGCCGTCGCAAATCCTGCGGATGTCCTCAGGGCAGTTGATCTCGCCCTTATCCAGCTTCTCCTTGACGATCTGGTACTGCTGGGCGGTGACCACCGGGATCTCGGTGCCGTCCGCCGCGATCAGTTTGCCGCCCTGGAAGTAGTCTCCGTCCTGCAGCGCCTGCAGCTCGTCCTCGCGAACCATGCGCGGCGGGCTGGCCACCAGCGAGGACTGCTGCTCGGAGTTTCCGGCCTTCAGGTGGTTGAAGAGGAGGTTGAGCAGTACGGCCATGATGGCGGCGGAGCTGATGCCGGAGTGGAAGATGATTCCGAACCAGGTGGGGAACTCATCGTAGAAGGTCGGCGACACAACGGGGATCATGCCGAAGGCCAGCGACACCGCCACGATAATCATGTTCATGTTGTCTTTGTAGTCGACCTTGGACAGCGTGCGGATGCCGCTGGCAGCCACCGTGCCGAAGAGGACGATGCCGGCGCCGCCGAGGACGGGCGTCGGCACGGCTGCGACAACGCGGCCGAGGATCGGCAGCAGTCCCAGCACCAGCATGATGACACCGCCGGCGGTCACCACGAAGCGGCTCTTGACGCCGGTGATCGCCACCAGCCCGACGTTCTGGGCGAAAGCGGTCTGCGTGAACGAGTTGAACACCGGTGCCAGCGCGCTGGAGAGCATGTCTGCCCGCAGCCCGTCCGCAATACGCCGGGAGTTGACCTTCGTCTTGGCAATTTCGCCGACCGCCAGGATATCCGCCGTCGTTTCCGTCATCGTGACGAGGATGACGATGGTCATCGAGATGATGGCTGCGAGGTCGAACACCGGCCAGCCGAAGGCGAAGGGCTGCGGGAAAGCGAAGATGGCGCCGTTGCCCACATTGGAGAAGTCCGCGATGCCCAGGAGTGCCGCCACGACGGTGCCGGCGACAATGGCCAGCAGGATGGACAGGCGGGAGATGGCTGCGTTGCCGAGCTTGCTCAGCAGCAGCACGGCAGCGAGTGTTCCTGCGGCGAGCCCGATGTTAGTGAGGCTGCCGTAGTCATCCGCCTTGGAGTTGCCGCCCATGGCCCAGTTGGCCGCGACCGGCATGAGCGTGAGGCCGATGGTGGTGATGATGACGCCGGTAACCACCGGCGGGAAGAACTTGATGACCTTGGCGAAGAACGGAGCAATCGCCAGGCCAATCAAGGAGGCGACCAGCACGGAGCCGAACACCATCTGGATACCGCCGCCACCGCTGAGGATGGCTGTCATGGTGGCGACGCCGGCAAAGGACACACCCTGCACCAGCGGAAGCTGCGAACCGAAGAACTTGACGCCGTAGCTCTGCAGGATGGTTGCCGCACCGCCAACGAAGAGGCAGGAGGCGATGAGCAGGGCGATTTCGTCCTGGCTCAGCCCGGCCGCGGTGCCCACAATGAGGGGCACCGCAATGATGCCGCCGTACATAGTGAGGACGTGCTGGAGACCGTAGGCAAAGGACTTGCCGATCGGCAGCCTTTCGTCCTCGGGCCGCTGTCCGGTTATAGTCTTACGTGTAGTTTTTGCTGCATTCACAGCTGACCTCCTTGTCGGCTGCAGAGGCCGGGACGCGCGCGTGCATCCCGGCCTCTGACATGTGGACTAGCAGAATCCGGGAATATTGGCCCAGATCTCATGCGTGGCGGGGGTACCCTCACGCTGGATGGTGGCTTCGATCAGTCCGTACGGCCGGTCGGCAGCATAGAACACTTCGTTGGGGTTGTCCTGGCCGAACGGGCTCAGGTCCACCAGGAAGTGGTGCTTGTTCGGCAGCGACATTTTGATCTCAGCGATCTCCGGATGCGCCTCAAGGACGAGCCGGCCCATTTCATACATGCTCTGCTGCAGCGCCAGCGAATGCGTTTCCGCAAATCCCTTGAGCAGCAGAGCGCGGACGCTGGCGTAAACGGCGTCGAAATCGACGTCGGTGGTGTTGTAGCGCCAGCGTGCGGTCACATCGGTGGCGAGGATCCGGTCGGTGGTTTCCTGCAGGGTGGTGTACTTGTCCCGCGGGAAACCGTGGAATTCCGAACCTGTGGACTTCAGGACGGTCAGGTCCTCGATGCCCGCCACGATGGTCTTCTTGTTGCCAGAAATCTCGAGCACCGCGGTGCGGACTTCGCTCTTGTTCCGGGAGAACGCGTGGTCGTGGTCGTTGATGCGGTCCCAGAAATACTGCTCTGCCGACCAGCGTCCGCCGGTGACCCAGTCGAAGCTCTCCGTGAAGTGCTTGCCAAGACGGAGCAGGAACTCTTCCGTGGTGGCAACTCCGTCACGGGCGAGTGCGTACACGGTGTTCTTCTGGGTATCGGTAGCGACCACGTGGCTGTTGTCGCCGGCGGTGTGTGCCGCTTCGAAGTCGCCGCGCAGCTGCGAGGTGACGTTGAGGTCCTGGATCTGGTGGCGGTCGGTGTCCCGGGTGATTTTGACCAGTCGGACTTCGGCCTTGCCGTACTGGTTCTGGCCCAGGACGATCCGGGTTCCGGTGGCGGATTCCACGGTGGCGGTCATGATTAGCTCCCTCGGTATGTTGAGTATGCAAACGGGCTGATGAGAAGTGGTACGTGGTAGTGCTCTGCTGTGTCCTTCACTTCGAAGGTCAGCTCCACGAACGGGAAGAAGGTTTCCGTACCCTTCTGCCCGAAGTAGGGTCCCGTTTCGAACGTGATCCGGTAGATCCCTGCTTCGATCGCCTCGGGTCCAAGATTCTTGATACGGCCGTCATTGTCCGTATGTTCCGTGGCGATTTCCTGCCAGCCGGCTGCCGATTTGGCTTCCAGTGTGGCCTTGACACCGGAGGCAGGCCTCCCGGTCCCGGTGTCGAGAATGTGGGTAGTGACATGGCTGACGCTCATGCTTCGATGACTCCTTCAAGTCGGAGGATGGCGATTTCGCGCAACTGGCGAGCGACGACGGCGATTTCCTCGTCGGGTGAATTGCGAAGCCGCTTTTCAAGCTGGCTAAGAATTTCCTCAGCACTGCGGCCGGCGGCGCGGATCAGGAAAACCCGGTCGAATTTCTCCTCGTACGCCTGGTTGCCTGAGCGCAGCCTGTCCTGAACTTCGGCGGATTGCGCGACGCCGGATTGTTCGTTGCGGGACATATCCGCCTCGGTGCTGCTGCCCGCGGCGCGTTCGCCAATGCGAGGATGGTGCGCCAGGGCGCCGTCGATCTCTTCTTCCGTCCACGGTTGGGCCGCCTGCTGGGCGAAAGACACGAGCTCTTCGCGGCTGCTGAAAGGACGGGCACGGATTATCTCGGTGGCCCAGCGGGAAATGTCGACGCAGGGGCGCAGCACGTCGAGGGCTGCGCTTTCCGAGGCAGAATTAAAAGAGGCGAGATTCATTGCGGGTGTCAGCTTTCTGGAGATCTAATCCACCTCAGCGCTGAACACCCTTGACCATCGAT
>JAPSIT010000101.1 GCA_031178585.1 Arthrobacter sp. | reverse complement strand
TGCTGGACCTTCGCGAGCAGGTGGTTTCGTTTCCGCCGCAGCCCGTTATTACCGAAGACAACCTCGTGGTGTCCATCGATACCGTGGTCTACTTCCAGGTGACCGACCCCCGCGCTGCGACGTACGAAATCGCAAACTACATCCAGGCGGTGGAACAGCTGACCACCACCACGCTGCGCAACGTGGTCGGCGGACTGAACCTGGAAGAAGCACTGACCTCCCGCGACCAGATCAACGGCCAGCTTCGCGGCGTACTGGACGAGGCGACCGGGCGCTGGGGTATCCGCGTCTCCCGGGTTGAACTGAAGGCCATTGACCCTCCGCACTCCATCCAGGATTCGATGGAAAAGCAGATGCGGGCCGAGCGCGACCGGCGGGCCGCCATCCTCACCGCTGAGGGCACCAAGCAGTCTGCCATCCTGACCGCCGAAGGCCAGCGGCAGGCGGCCATTCTCAAGGCAGAAGGCGATGCCAAGGCTGCCATCCTCCGTGCGGACGGTGAGTCGCAGGCGATTCAAAAGGTGTTTGACGCCATCCACAAGGGCAATCCGGACCAGAAACTCCTCGCGTACCAATACCTGCAGACGCTTCCCAAGCTCGCCGAGGGTTCCTCGAACAAGCTGTGGATCATACCGAGCGAAGTCGGCGAAGCTTTGAAGGGAATCGGCAACGCCCTTGGTGGAACTGCCATGGACCCCCGGTCCGGGGACCTGTTCAGCCCGTCCGAGGACACTGGAAAGCAGCCGGCGTCCTAGCGCGAAGTTCCCGTCCCTCCCGTGGCAGCGCCGCCAGCGGGCGGAGAGGGCATCCGTTGCTGCCCTCGTAGCTGCTTTCCGTTGCTGGCGGCCATCCGGTCTTGTATAATAGGATATTTGTCCGGTCGGATCGCTCCGGTCGGAACAACATTGCTTGGCAAAGCGTTCCATTTAGAGATGCTACGTAGAGCACAACGTAGTCCGGAGGCAGCTTTGAAACCTCCGGCTAGCGCGGAGTCCGCTCCGCGAACCGACCAGAGGGAGAAATCATGAGCGATCGCAGCCTGCGGGGCATGCGTCTTGGCGCCCAAAGCATGGAGACCGAGTCCGGCGTGGAGCCGGCTCCGCGCCAGCGGGTTGAATACAGGTGCGAGGACGGCGAACAGGTTTTTGTCACGTTTTCCTCCGAGGCCGAAATTCCCCCAGTCTGGGTTTCCAAGACCGGCAAGGAAGCGCTGCTCGTTGATGGCGAACGCCCGGATACCAGCAATGAAAAGGCTGTCCGTACGCACTGGGACATGCTGCTGGAACGTCGTACGCTGCCCGAACTCGAGCAGATCCTCGAAGACCGCCTGACCATCCTGCGCGAACGCCGTGGCGAGAGGCGCTCAGCCTAGCTGTATTACGAACCTAGCCCGGTTCCAGGTAGTCCAGTTCGAACCAGTCCGGTTCAACGCACAAGGCCGGATCCACTGCATAAGCAGCGGATCCGGCCTTTGCGCTGCCGGCGGCTAGCTTCCGGCAGTGACAGGCTTGCGGGCCTTCAGCTTGTTCCAGCGGGCAGCGAGGCCCCACCTGGTCACGTTGATCATGGCTTCGACAACGATGTGCCCGCTCATTTTCGAAGCCCCAAGTTCACGCTCCACGAACGTGATGGGGCATTCCACGATTCTCAGGCCCAGTTTCGCCACCCGCCAGGCCAGGTCCACCTGGAACCCGTAACCGACTGACTCGACCTGGTCCAGGTTGAGTTTCTCAAGGGTTGTGCGGCGGAAGGCGCGGTAGCCTCCGGTCACGTCCTTGATCTTGACGCCCAGCATGATGCGTGCGTAAGTGCTGCCGGTGCGGGAAATCGCCTGCCGGTACAGCGGCCAGTTGACGACGCTGCCGCCGGGCACCCAGCGGGACCCCATCGCCAGGTCGGCGCCCTGTTCCACAGCGTCGAGGAGCTGGGGCAGCTGTTCGGGCTGGTGGGATCCGTCCGCATCCATTTCAACCAATACGTCGTAGCCAGCCTCGAGGCCCCACCTGAAACCGGCGATGTAAGCGGCGCCCAGCCCTTCCTTGCCCTTTCGGTGCAGGACGTGGACCTGGCTGTCTTCGGCGGCAATGCTGTCGGCGAGCTGTCCGGTCCCGTCCGGGCTGTTGTCATCCACAACGAGGACATCGGATGCCGGCACTGCAGCACGCAGGCGGCCCAGGGTTATGGGAAGCGACTCCAGCTCGTTATAGGTGGGAATGATGGTGAGGACACGCACTCGGGAGGCCTTTCCTGGATGGGAGCGGTCTGTGCGCAGGGCGGAGACGAAGAGTCCGGCCCGGAAAGCGCAACTCTCCATTATAAGGTCGTTTTTCTAACCGGCTTTGCGCCGCTGATGGGCGCTCGGGAGACCGCTGCCATGGGCGGGTCCAGGCGCCTCGGGCCAGTTCCGGAACACGCGATGCCGGTAGGGGAACTGTTTTCTGCTGCGCCATAGACCCGCCCACGAAACGCCACCGCCGCGAGTGGCCGAACTGGCACCGGTCCAACTGCACCCGTCCGTGATCCCCAATGCTACGGACGGGCAATGGCGTGTCAACCGGCACCTGACCTGCTGCTTAATGAAACACCGCAGGTCAGGGCGACCTTTCCGACCGGCGCCAGCAGGCCAAAAACTGCTTGCGCGTCGGATTGTTGCGTGCCCCGATTGTTGCCAACCTGTCGTGCAGAGCGAGGTTAACATGCGAAACCCGGGGAGCGAGGGCTCAGGAGCGCAAAGCTTCGGCGGAGTACAGTTCCAGTCCGTCCCGCACTGTCTGCAGGCACCGTGGATCAGTTCCGGTGTCGAGGGCAGGCAGCAACGGGGTGCGTGCGCGTGGATCTGTGCTCCAGGACTGCACCCTCCCGTCGGCGACCTGGACCATGAGCTCCTCCACGTCCCACACGGCAAACGTCGCCGGCGCACCCGGGACGAGCTGCCCCGCCATAGGATTGGCATGCCGGGCCGCACGCCAGCCGGCGCGGGTGTGGCCGAGGAAGGCAGCCCGGGCAGAAATCCGCTGGGCCGGATTGCTGTGCTCCAAGCACGCCCTCACAGCTGCCCATGGACGCAGCGGCGTCACCGGGCTGTCGCTGCCGAAGCAAATGGGAACACCGGCTGAGTAGAACGAGGCAAAGGGATTCATGTCAGCAGCCCTGCTGCCGAGCCGCTGCTCGTACAGCCGGCCAGGGCCGCCCCAGGCAGCATCAAAACCAGGCTGGACGCTCACGGTGACGGAGTATCGGGCGAGCCTCTCAATCGCCTGGGCATCAGCCATTTCGGCATGCTCAAAGCGGTGGCCCGCGGCACGGATGCGCTGCTCCCCGACTTCTGCAGCAGCCAGATCCAGCGCATCGAGGGCGGCATCCAGGCCGGCATCGCCGATAACGTGGAAGCCGCCCTGGATTCCCAGGAGCGAGCAGGCAGCCAAGTGTGCGGCCGCCTCGTTGGTGGACAGGTAAGTCGCGCCCCGCTCCCCCGGTGCATCGGCGTAAGGGGTCCGGATGGCCGCTGTCCGTGAACCGATCGAACCGTCGATGTTCAGGTCGCCGGCCAAGCCGCGCACCGGTACGCCCAGTTGCGCGAGCACCGTCTCCGCCTCGTCGGCCGAAGCGACCAGCTGCCCCCAGTAGGGCAGGATCTCTGGCCGGGCCCCTATAGTGTCTCCAACCGCTGTGTCTCTTGCCGCTGTATTCCCGGTGGCGTTCCATCCCGCCGCAAGCTGCAGGTCGAGCATGCTGCCGATGTGGGGTGCGCCCATTTCGGCAAGGGCTACGTAGCCGTTGGCCGCAGCTTCTTCCAAGGCCCGCTTCTGGAAGGCCCTGAGCGCGTCCTCAGGGAGGTCCCGGGCAGCCAGCCGCGCGGCCGTGTGCGCCTGGCGCTTGACCAGCCCGTCGGTGGAGTATCCGTCAAACTCCTCGGCCCGCGCAGACGCGGCCAGTGACGGCGAAATGAGGGCGGAGTGCACGTCCACGCGTGAGAGGTAGACCGGGCGGCCGCCCGCGGCGCGCTCCAGCTCGGCCTGCCCTGGGAGAGTTGGATCCGTCCATAGGGATTCGTCCCAGCCGTGACCCAGAAGGGGCCCGGAGCCTCCGGCTGCTGCCCCCGCCACGGCATCCAGGAGTTCCCGGGCGGAACGCACGCTTCCGAGTTCGAGGGACTCCAGCGCAATGCCGGTCTCCGTGAGATGCACGTGCGAATCAACGAAGCCGGGGGCCACGAGTGCGCCGCGGAGGTCAATAACCTCCATTGAACTGTCGGCAATCGACGTGGCTGCCTGTTCGGACCCGACCCACGCCACGGTGTCCCCGTCCACCACCATGGCGGTGGCGAACGGGTCGGCGGCGGTGTAGACGGAACCATTGCGGTACAACGTGGCGGCGCGGCGTGTGCCGGCCGTTCCGCTGGAGGTTGCATCGGTCATGCGGGGCGAGACTCCTTGCT
>JAPSIT010000100.1 GCA_031178585.1 Arthrobacter sp. | reverse complement strand
CCAGTATCAGCAGCACGATCCCGGCGGCCAAGGCCAGCGGAGCGGTCACCGTGTGGATCCAGCCGCGCCATTTCGGCTTGATCATGAGCAGTTCAGCAATGCGGACAGCGGCGCCGTCCACTGCATTGGCGGGCTGGTTCATAGCCTTTCGCCCCTGCTCCGGGGTCCCCGGGCTGCCTGCCGGGCTGTTGTTCGACATACCCTCAGGATAACCTACCGTTTAGTAAGTTACTTGCCAGTAGGTCAAAACCGCTTAGCCCGCTGTTGGCCTCGCCGCCTGTCAGGGCCCGCCTTCCCACCCGGCTTCCATCCCGCGTCCGGCCGTGCTTTCCGCGCTGGCTCTCGGCCTGCTTCCTTGTTCACCTCCTGCTTCACCTCGGGGCCCGCTGCGCACACCTGCCTCCTCCGGGCGGTAGCCTAGGATTTGCACAGCAGTCAGACAGCGCAGGAAGTCAGGTGAAGCCCCGGATGGAATTGCCCGGATTCCTCTATGGCTTTTACGAGCGCCGGCTGCTCAGGGCGCTGGAGCCCGCGCGCATACCCAGGCACATCGGCGTGATGGTCGATGGCAACCGGCGCTGGGCGCGCCAGTTCAATGCCCCCACCAGCCAGGGCCACCAGGCCGGGGCCGACAAGATCCACGAGTTCCTTGGCTGGTGCCAGGAGCTGGGGGTCAGGGTGGTTACCCTCTACATGCTTTCCACCGACAACATGAACCGCTCGGGCGAGGAACTGGACCTCCTCATGGGCATCATCGCCAACACCTTGGACCGGCTTGATGAGGACGCCGACATTTCCGTGCACGCCATGGGCGCGCCCGAACTTCTTCCTGACTACCTGGCCGACCGGCTCACCAGGCTGACGGCGCGGACGCCGGTGCGTGAGAAACTCCACGTCAATGTGGCAGTCGGCTACGGCGGCCGCCGGGAGATTGTGGACGCCGTCCGGGAACTGCTGCATGATGCAGTGGCGCGCAAGGCCAATATCAGCGAGCTGGCCGACACCCTGTCCGTTGATGACATCTCCCGGTTCCTCTACACCAGGGGCCAGCCGGATCCGGACCTGGTCATCCGGACCTCGGGAGAGCAGCGGCTGTCAGGCTTCCTCATGTGGCAGAGCGCCTACAGCGAGTTCTACTTCTGCGAAGCGCTGTGGCCCGCCTTCCGGAAGGTCGACTTCCTGCGTGCCCTCAGGGACTATGCCGGGCGCCAGCGCCGTTTCGGCTCCTGACTGTGCCCTGGGCCAATTTGGTTTTGCTGCGGAGGCCCCGGTCCCGTTCACCTCGAATTCATGCGCCGGCAACAGGAATCGCCGCCGCAGGACTTTGGAAATTTGTTGGGGGAGATTTACGTTAGACCCATCAGCAGGCAAACCGCCGGCTGATCGGGGAGGCCAGTACATGGAGCGGACAATCGCACCGGATGTATGGGAGGCCGAGCCCGGCCTCCGGGCCGAGCCGCCTCACCAATAACAATTCCGGGCATGTGCCCCGGGGCTGGAGTCGATGTGGCTATTTCTGAACAACTGCCCGCAGTCATCACGGACCAGGGTGAGAAGGCTACCTCTCGCGCCAAGCGAGCCAATTCACAGACCGGTGCGGCCACGGAAGATGCCGCAGCCGGTCTTGCTGTTTCCGGCGCAAGGTCAGAATCCCAGCCAACTGTCTCGACGTTCGTCATCGACACCTCCGTGCTGCTGTCTGATCCCCGTGCGCTGCTGCGCTTCGCAGAGCACGAAGTGGTCCTGCCCATCGTGGTGATCACCGAGCTCGAGGGAAAACGGCACGATCCCGAGCTGGGCTACTTCGCGAGGGCCGCGCTCCGGCTCCTCGATGACCTGAGGACCCAGCACGGCGGCCTCAACCGGCCCATTCCCCTGGGCGAGGCCGGCGGAACACTCATGGTGGAGCTGAACCACATCTCCTCCGATGTGCTCCCGGCAGGCTTCCGGGGCGGCGACAATGACAGCCGCATCCTCGCCGTCGCCATGAATCTTGCCAACGAGGGCAGGAACGTGACGGTGGTGACCAAGGACCTCCCCATGCGGGTGAAGGCCTCCGCGATGGGGCTGCTGGCTGACGAATACCGGAACGAGCTGGTCAAGGATTCAGGCTGGACAGGCGTGGCCGAAGTTGACGCGAGTGAGGCGGAGATCTCCACCCTGTACGGCCACGAGCCGGTCTTCATCCCCGCCGCGGCTGAGCTGCCCGTCAACACCGGCCTGGTTCTCCTGTCGAGCAGGGGATCGGCCCTGGGCCGGGTCGGCGCGGACAAGCAGGTCCGTCTCGTGAAGGGGGACCGCGACGTCTTCGGCCTGCACGGGCGCTCGGCCGAACAGCGGCTCGCTATCGACCTGCTGATGGACCCCGCCGTGGGTATCGTCTCCATCGGTGGGCGGGCGGGCACCGGCAAATCGGCGCTCGCCCTGTGCGCCGGGCTGGAGGCAGTGCTAGAACGCCGGGAACACCGCAAGGTGATCGTCTTCCGTCCGCTCTACGCCGTTGGCGGCCAGGAGCTCGGCTACCTGCCCGGTTCAGAGTCCGAGAAGATGAACCCGTGGGCGCAGGCTGTCTTTGACACGCTCGGGGCCCTCGTCAGCCAGGAAGTCGTGGAGGAGGTCATGGACCGGGGGATGCTGGAGGTCATGCCGCTGACCCATATCCGCGGCCGCTCCCTGCACGATGCCTTCGTGATCGTGGACGAGGCCCAGTCCCTCGAGAAGAACGTGCTGCTCACCGTCATGAGCCGCATGGGGCAGAACTCGAAGATTGTCCTCACCCACGACGTCGCCCAGCGGGACAACCTGCGGGTCGGCCGGCACGACGGCGTGGCAGCCGTGGTCGAGACCCTCAAGGGGCATCCGCTCTTCGGGCACATCACGCTCACCCGCTCGGAGCGCTCGCCGATAGCGGCCCTCGTCACCGAGCTTCTGGAAGGGCCCTGAGGCCTAGCCCAAGGGCCATTGGATGTGCTCCCGGACGTCGGTGAGGTTCACCGGCTCAGCCACGAAGAGGTCATCGAGCATGTATTCTTCGACGGCGAGGATGCGGATGAGATGTCCGGGGGCATCCGGTCCTTCATCGAGGGCCTCGCAGGCCACGCAGACACCGGTCCCGATATCGATCCGGATGCGTGTCCGTCCCGGTCCGCACAGGGGAGCCTCCGGGTCCAGGGGACGATAGCCGGGGTTTGGAGTCACCACCGTCTCCAATGCGGGGCGCCCTTCGTGCTCGACCTCTCGTACCGGCTCGAGCAGCTCCACGGCGTTGGCACGGGGGAACTCCATCGGAACGGGAGCGTTGCCGGCGAGCTCCACGGGATCGAGGGCCGCGGCAAGGCGGCTGTTACCGAACGACGGTTCGCCGTACGCTGCCTCCGGGCGGCGTCTGACCAGCCCGGCGTCGTCGTAAACGGGCGTGACCAGATGCGCCGGCAGCAGCCACGAGCGCCGGGTCGCGCTGATGTACAGGCCGTCCCGCGAATCGTTGATGCCCGTGGTGCTGTGCAGCAGCGTGCCGTCCAGGGTTTCAAGACGGAGTGCACCGGGGCGGCGCAGCCAGGCGCGCACCGGGCTGGCACCCGACTCGGAGGTTTCGCGGTATTCGAACCGGAGGGACTGCCATCTCCAGGGGGATGAACGGCAGAGGTTCCGAAAGGACCCGGGGTTGAGGGGCATCGCGGATCCGCCGTGATCCTGCCGGTGTTTGGTGTCCCAGGTCCCCATATCCACAGTTTACGCGCGGGGCAAGCGGCGACGGGCCGGATCCAGTAGCATCCGAGAGTGATCCAACGACTGGACGGACTCTGGCAGGCGGCCCCTCCCGCCTTCTGGCTGGTCCTGGCTGCCTGCGCCTACTTTGCCGTGATGGCGGTGCGGCTGACGGTGATCGACATCCGCCACCACCTGCTGCCGAACAGGATTGTTTTGCCTGCCTATGCCGTGGCGGGAGGGTTGTTGCTGGGCGCCGTGGCAAGTCTTGTCATGTCGGTGCCGGGAAACGGCGGCGTGCCCGGCGCCGCCGCACAGCTGTTCGGAGTGCCGGCACTGCGGATCCTGGCTGGGGGAGTAGTCCTCTGGTTGTTCTACTTCGTCCTGCGTCTGGTGTATCCGCCCGGAATGGGCTTCGGCGATGTGAAGCTGGCGGGCGTGTTGGGAATGTACCTGGGGTATCTTGGCTGGACGCACGTCTTTGCGGGCACGTTCGCCGCCTTCCTGCTGGGCGGCCTGTGGAGCATCGTCCTGCTGGCCTCGCGGCGCGGAACGCTCAAATCGGCCATACCCTTCGGGCCCTTCATGCTGGCCGGTGCGGCCGCCGCAATGGCTGTACTGCCCGCCTGAGCGGGCGGCGCAGCGCGAACCACCGCACACTGAGGCCCTACACCGCGGGACCCGCGGACCGGAGCAGAAACCGCCTTAACCCCAGCGGCCGCCCGCCTTCGCTGGAAGGTGGGCG
>JAPSIT010000030.1 GCA_031178585.1 Arthrobacter sp. | reverse complement strand
CAGACAACGGCCACCAGCGCGAAGGCGATGGCTGCAACCCAGGGAAGGATGCGGAGTCCGTCGCCGCTGATGCCGGCTAATACGTCCACTGCATCCCCACTTTGTCGTTGCCGTTGCTGATTCTTCCGGTCAGGACGGTCCTGCGGCCGCTAGTGGCGCAGGCTGCTGAAGTCTGCCTGTGCCAGCGGCGCGTAGTTGCTGTATGTGCTGATCACGGCGTCTTCGACGGCCTGCACACCCACATCCGGCACAAGGTCATTCACCGCTCCAGCCGTGACCGGATCCCAGTCAAGCCCAAGCGCAGCATAGCTTGCTGTCAGGACGTTGCGGATGGGCGCCGAGTTTTCCACCACGATGACTGAACTGAACAGCCAACCGCCTGAGACGACGCGCTGCGCCGTTCCCACAAGTTTGACGCGGTGCGCGGGATCCTGCGGGTGCATTCCGTGGACGCTGAACTCTCCCGGGCAGTACTCCCCCGGAATCTCGCCGACGGCGGCTGGTACGCCGATGCTCCGCAACGCCTCCGCCAGCATCTCCCCGAAGAACGCAAACCTGCCCTTGGCACCCGCGATGGCATCAGCCTGCGGCTCCACGTGGTCCACAATCAGCGTCCCCTCGTGATAGGCGGCGGCCCGCCCGCCCGCCTTGCGGACGAGCGGCTCGAAGCCCTGATCCCTGCACGCCTGCGCCGCGGTTTCGAACCCGGGGAGGTGTGCGTCGCGCTGGCCGAAGGCAACGGTCGGCGTCGGGCGGTACAGCCTCAGCGTCGGTCCGACCTGGCCGGTCTTGGCCAGTCCCAGCAGCTCAATTCCGAAATCCAGGTCCCGGGCCGCACCCAGTGAATCGGGCTGGCGGACAACCGTCAAGGTCTGTGCTCCGGTCGCAGCCTGCTGCATGGCGCTAAGCTCCCTCGAGGTCATGGTCCGCTTTCGGTCGTAGCAGGCCAACTGCCGAATCTGCCGCGCTCATCTCCGGCGGCCCAATCTAGGGTACGCCGTCGCTGCCCCTCCGCTTTGCATCCTCCGCTTTGGGCACAGCGGACCAGCTGGTCGCACGCGCGGGGTCAGGTCTTCCGCAGGGTCAGGATTTGCTCCGCGCGGCCGAACGGCCCGGCGAGGTCATGCAGCACAGTGGAGGTGAGCCCGATCCCGTCGGCGCCAAACGACACGGCGTTGTCCAGCCCCAGCCATTCGCCCTCAGGCATGCGGTACATGTGGATCTGCAGGTCCAGGTTGGGGAATGCGTAGCTGCCTTTGCCCGGCGGCACCCGCGTTGCGATGCCGTTTGCCGTGTCCACCAGTCCAATCAGACGTGCCATGTCCGTGCTGTTGGCGGCATCAGTGAGCGGATGGTCAGTTCTTAGCCAGACCTTTCCGGCCCCGGGCCTGTGCCCTTCCGCCACCCGCATCTCCAAGGAACGGATGTATCCGCCCGGCCAGATGCTGGCACCGTCGTAGGGTTTGCAGTCAAGCGGGGACGGAATGGGTACGTCCTCGACGGCGGCGACGGCGGAAGTGTCGCTCGTGATCATCCGCCAGGCCGTCGCGCGGATGACGGCCCGACCCGCCGCCATCAGCTCCGCTTGGAGGAGTTCAATGGTCCGGCCCGGCCGAAGCGTGGTGGTCCTGATTTCGAATTCACCGCCGGGAATCAGGCCCAGGATTTCATAGCTAAGGCGCGCCATCCGCATATCGCTGCGGGCCTCATGCCGTACCAGCCGGTCCGCAAGCAGCCCGGACGCGGGCGCCATGTGCTGTTCGTGCTCATTCCACGCACCCTGGGCATGGATGGTGGAGCGGAAGCGGCCCTCGCCCAGGTCCTGGTAATAGAAATCGCCTTCCGCGAGTTCCGGCAGAGCAGCAGTCAACGTTGACCCCTTCGACGCAGTAACAAGCTGAGATCACCCTATCGCCCCCTGAAGGGCGATCCAGGAACGGGTTCACTCCTCCGGGTTCAACTCCCGGGTTCAACTCCGCCCGGCCTCATTCCTCGATGGCCACCCCATGCCAAAAGGCAACATGGTGCCGGATCTGCTCAGCGCGGGGCTTGGGGTCGGCGTAGTACCACGCGCCGTCCTGGTTCCGCTGACCGTTGACCACAAGAGTGTAGTAGCTCGCTTCCCCTTTCCAGCCACAAAATGTGTGGTGCGCACTCTCCTCCAGATACTCCGTGTTTACGGATGCCCTGGGAAAATAGTGGTTCCCCTCAACCTTCACCGTGGCATCGCTTTCCGCGATGACTGCGCCTTTCCAGACTGCTCTGACCATGGTGCATGCTCCTCTAGGCTCGGCCGTTCCTTAGCAACTCGATACTGGTCTCATCTGAACGTAGCAGCATCTCCTTTTGCCCTCGACTGCGCTCTGCACGACCCGAGCTGGCCTCTAAACTCAAGACAATAGTGAACGCACAAATATTGGGGGCTTGCGTGGTTTCATTTGGAATCCTGGGGATTCTTTATTTCGTAGTGACGGCAGCACTGGTGATCATGGCGATCTATGCCTTGGTGCTCGTCATCATCTTCCTCCGCCTCCGCATCAGGGAACTCCGGGCAAGGCAATTGCAAACGAAGCAAAGCGGCCCAGATGACAGCCTGTGAAAATTGACCAGTAGAAGTTTGGCACCGCCCGACAATGATGGGCTTGCCCGCAACCTCCGACCCCCGGAGCACTTCGACCGCCTCGATGAACGGGTCAGAATCGACGTGCAGCACCCGCCGGCTTCCGCTCACGCCACCAGTCTGCCCTAAACATCCCCGGCAAACCCCGGCTCTCCACCGACGGCGGCGCCGGCGCCGCTGCCCAGCAGGCTCCGCGTCAGCGCCTCGCCGTCGGCCATCAGCCCGTCGACAGCCGTGCGGAGGTGTCTGTCATTAACCGAAACCCCTTCAACGGCGGCAGCAACAATGGCCCGCCGGACGACTTCACGGGCAAAGGAGGCTGTCGTCCCCTCGGTGCGGGATGCCGCATCTTGAACGGCGTCAGGGCTAAAGGAAACGCCGCCGGCGTAGAGTTTCAGGAGCTTGCTCCGCTCTTCCAAGGCCGGCAGCGGGATCTCCGCGGCCAGATCCACCCGACCCGGACGCTGCGCCAGGGCGCGTTCCAACATGTCCACGCGGTTGGTGGTAAGGACGAAGGCCACGTCCGCATCCTTGTCCAAGCCGTCCATGGCGTCCAGCACTTCGAACAGCAGCGGCTGCGGTCCGTGCCCGAAGCTCCGGTCCTCGGCAATCAGGTCGCAGTCTTCCAGAACGACGATTGAAGGCTGGAGCGCGCGGGCCATGGTAGCGGCCTCTGAGATTCTGGCGAGCGACCCGCCTGACAGGAGGATGGCTGTGGTTCCTGCACTCTGGCTAAGCAGATAGCGCACAGTATGCGTTTTGCCTGTTCCCGGCTTGCCGTAGAGAAGGATGCCCCGCTTGAGGTGCTGCCCGAATTCACTGAGCGAAGCCCGGTGTTCGGCGATGCCGAGCGCATGGCCCGACACCTTCTGCAACAACCCTTCGGGCAGAATGACGTCTGACGCCGTCAGGGCAGGCCTGGCATGGAAGGTGACACCCGCAGCGCTCGGACCGTATTCGCCCATAACGAGTGAAATGATTTGGCCCTTGAGGACGCTTCGGTGCTGCATTCGCAGCCGGAACTCAGAGAGGAATTCCGCCGCGCTGCCGGTGTCACCGGCAAGCACCTCAAGGGAAGCTGACATCCGTCCAAACCGCGGGTTCGCGTCCCGCTGCCACACCGCCAGCGGACGTCCCCCGTGTTCGATCAGCCACAGGCCCATGGCGACTGCCTGGCGCTGCTCATCGGGCCCGATGGCGAGGTTCCTGTAATCGGGCTGTGACAGAGGGAACTGCGGGAGAAACTGGGACTGTTGCAACATGTCACTCAGGGACTGGTGGTGGCGCTGGTCCCCGCCGCCGATGCCGACCAGCCGAAAGTCCCCGCTCTCGGCCGCAAGTTCGGCCATCAGGATGTCAGCATCGACGAACCTGTGCGGCGGTATCTCCTCCACCACGACGGAGAGTGTTTCCGCAGGCAGTCCCAGATGTTCGGTGAGCGTGGTCAGCAGCTGCGTTCCTGCCTGCATCCGGTGCTGGCCGGACTGCGCAAGCTGCACCAGTTGGGCAAAATCGTCGATGAACTTCCCCAAGTTTTCATCCATGCGCAGACCCTACCAGCACCGGCGACAGAAGCCGGCGGCCTCGGCTCCTTGGAATCTATACAGTCGGTCAGCCCGCATCAGGGGCGGAGTCAACGATGCGGTAGTCGATGGCTGTGTGGCCAACCACTTCGTTCGACCCGAATCCAAAGGCCGCATAGGTCATGATGGTTCGTTCGCCAATCACCAGCCCAGTATCGGGGTCGATGATTATTTCTGCCCGTTGCCCGGCCCGAAGGGGTTCTGTTCGCCCGATCGCTGTGCCGACCTTGCCGTCGAAGTTTGCCTGCTGTGTGGCGTTGACTCCGGGGACGAGTGCGAGTGCCTCGTAAAGACCTGCGCGCAGGTCTGCAGGTATGAGTCCCATCCTTAGCAGGTCGGTGATGCGGACGAAGTTGTTCTCGTCCCGGGAGGCTGATCCTCCCTGGTATTGGGAGTCGAAGTGGTCGTACAGCGCCTGTCCGTCCCGCGGCAAAGCGTCCAGCTCATCGTCGGTCATCAAAGTCCACGGGCCGCCGTAAAAATAGCCGTCCTTTGCGCGGATGACCTCACTCTCCATGGGCACCGGGTGGGCGTCGCCCCAGTCACGCTCGAGCACCCAGTCCTCGTCAGGGTCGCCTGGAACGTAGACGTCGATTGTCTGGGCGTTCATTGTGTTTTTCGTGTTTCCCGCCGGGTCGACTCCGGAAACAAGCCAGTTGGCGTGCGTGTGGACCAGCAGGTATTGCCCCGGGGCTGGCACTGGATCTAAAAAGGTCATGGACTGCTCCGCCACTGCCCGCAGGACACCGGCCGCGTGCGCGGTTTGCGCCGTGATGCCTGTCTGACCCACAGCCAGCGCACCGACGGTCACGGCCGCTGCCGCGAGCAAGACTCGCCGGGTTGGGCGGGGGCGGGCAGAGATGGCAGGTTTCAGTGGGAGCAGGGAATCCCTGTTTTGGCGGCTGCGGGTGCCGTGGCGATGCGCGTCCTTCCCGGGCCTGTATCTGGTGGGGTCCTCTGCGCCGGCAAGGGTTGGGAGCTCCACGAGCTGCCTGCGGAGAGCTTCACGCCTGTCAGGCTGGAACTGGGATGTGTTCATGATGTTCTCCGTCCAAGAATTGCCTGAGTTTCAGGCTCTTGTTCACGCACTACCTGGTCATACAGGGCCCCCAGCCGGGATTTCGCCCGGTGCAGGCGCGACTTCACGGTTCCGTCCGCGAGGCTGAGGGCAGCACCTGCCTCTTTGGCGCCCAGGCCCTCGATAATGCACAGGGTCAGCACGTCGCGCTCCTGTGGCTTGAGTTGTGTGAAAGCTTCCCGCAGGGCAGAGGTTTTGAACCTGGATTCATCGGCTTCTGCAATGACGTCGGCAATGTCGGCCACATCCACGGGCGGCGGGAGCTCGCTAAGGAAGTGTCTATAGCGGCGTTGCTGACGAACGTGATTGCGAAGAGTGTTGTTCGTGGTGACCAACAGCCAAGGGAGTATCGAGTCATTCACCACCCGGACATCGGCCCGCCGGCGCCACGCCTCGTAGAAGACGACGGCTGTGACATCCTCAGCCAAGTGGGGCAGACCCAGCACTTTCACGGCGTGGCGCCAAACCCGGTCATGGTGGCGGTCGAAAAGCACACCGAAGGCGTCACCGTCGCCGTCGACGACCCGGCACCACATCACGTCGTCCGATACCCCTGATTCTTCGCCCATACCTCATAGTGTCCGGTCACCCACCCCGGTTCCATGATTCAGAGCAGGAATTCGGCCACGGCCACGGCGGAAGGTAACCAGGGGCCCCGCGCAGTCAACCCGCTCATCCGCTCCGCCTCCGGCACGCTGCTCATGCCGCGCCGGAGGCGCGCTTAATGTGGCAACCTCCATATGATGTTCTGGATAGACTCGGAGACTGGTCCTTCTAGCAGCCCTCGGAAGAGGTGTTCCACTGATGCGAGTAATTAGCTACAACCTCCGCAAGCACAAAGCGAGCGGGGAGCTGGTCAACCTGGCCCGCAATTTCGGAATTGATGCACTGTGCCTCCAGGAATGTGATTCCGCAGATCTCCCGGAGACCCTCGGGCCCCTCCACTTGGCCGACGTCACCAAGGGCAATCGGCTGGGCCTTGCGATCTATTACCGCACTGAGCGGTTCACCGCGCTGGAAACGAAGACCTTTGCGCTGAAAAAATCCATGCACGACCGCGTCATGGCACCAGCCCACGAACGCCTCATCGGCACCCGAGTGGTGGACAACGAAACCGACCACGAGCTGGTCATCGGTTCGTTTCATGCGGCACCGCTGACCGCCTCGAATTCCCTGCGTCGGAAGCAGATCCATGCCGCGCATGCGGAGCTGTTGAGCATGGGCAGCGGACTCATGACGCTGATGGTGGGCGACTTCAATTACCCGTTCTTCACGAAGAGCCTGCACGCCCACATGCGGGATTCCGGTTACGCCCTCTCGCTCAGCGACCGCAGAACGTACACGCGGTACAAGGTCTTCAAAGGGCACTTCGATTTCGCCACGTCCCTGGGGCTGGACATCGAAAGCGTTGAGACACTGCCGCGCGGCAAGTCCGATCACCTCCCGATCCTGGTCACTGCCGAGTACGGTCAGGACCGCTCACCGATCAAGGAAAGCCCGTCGCACGAGGCGGCGTCAGGGGGATAATCTCAAAGCGGCCATCCCAGCCGACAATAACGAGCACGCGCTCGCAAGTGAACCCTTGCAGGGCACGCGCCAGCTCGTTCGGTTCCGGTTCCCTACCGGCTTCCGCAGCAGCACCGGCGTCGGTCCTCTCCCACACCGTCACGGCAGCGCCGCTGGCGCCGCTGATTGCGCGGCACAACGGACTGGGATCAGAGCCCGTCACCAGAACGACGTGACCAATTGCGCCTTGGGGAACAGGTTCCCCCGGCCGCGGCCGCGGAACGGACTCCGCCGCGGGCGTCACCTGTTCCCGCCTCCAAACGCTGTAGTGATACGCCGCCACGAGCCCTGTGGCAACAAGCCAGCCGAACGGTGCCCGCACACGTCCCAGCAGGCTTCCGCTGCCGGGGTCGTTGAGAAGGTGCTCGAACAGCTGGTAACCGATGACCAGCAGTGCAACGAGCGCCACAACGGCGCTGATTCCGAACACCACCGCCAGGTAGATACGCTGTCCCCGTTGTGGCACGACGCTCCGCTGATGCAGGGGATCCCACACCTGCCACCAGACCGGGCCGCCGACAGCAAGAGCGCTGAGGCCGCCCAGCAGCAGCGTTCTGGTGCCAGTTCCAGCGAGAGTGGTTTCGGCCAGCCCTAGCGCCGCATTGACCACGACGCCGACCCCTGAGGCCGCAGCCACCAGCGAGGTACCGGCCGCAAGCAGTCGTGATGCTTGGCGCAGGGCGCCTGGGCCGTGCCCTGCGAGCACAGCGTGGTAGCGCCAGAGTACCGACCCGACCGCTGCTGCCGCGAGGGCCGGCCCCAGGGGATCCAGGAGCTGCGCGGGCGTGTCTGGCCGGTCCAAAGCCAACCGGAGCAGCACGAACAGCGTTGCCACTGTGCCGGCAAGGGCAAGAATGCAGCCAGCCAGGATGCCGGCGACTGCCACTGCCACGCTGGTCAGTCCCGTTCTGAGGTGGAGTCCGCGGCCCAGGAACCAGTGCCACCACCAGACCGTGGCGCCACCGGCTGCCCAGACCAGAGGCTGCACGACTGGCACCCACCACGGCTCCCCTACGGACTGTGCACCGGTTAATCCCTGCAGAACGACATCGAACAGGTTTCCTAACGCTGCGAGCGCGCCGCCTGTGCCGACCACCAGTCCGAACACCCAACCGAACACAGTGGGCACTCCGGCGAGGCGGCTGGGTCCTTTGGCCGGATGAAGCCATGCCCGCCGGTGCCAGGCCCAAACCAGTGCCCATACCAGTCCGATGGCCGTCGCTGAATACCACTGTGAATTCCCGCGGATGACCGACGCAAGCAGTCCCAGGAGGGCGGTGACGAACGTTACCAGGGCCACCGCATAGACGCCGGCGACATAGAGGCCCCAGGCAAGCGAATCCCGTTCCCCGCCCTCGCGCAGCCGGCGCCACACTGCCCCCCACAGGATGGCCGCCAGCGTGCCGCCGACCAGGGCGAAGGCGAGTGATCTTGCCAGACCGCCGACGTCGCGCTCGGCAAGGGTGCTTCCGCTGGCTAACAGCCTGCCCAGCAGTCCGCTCAGTCCGGACGCGCCAATCAGGACAAGGGCAAAAAGGAGCAGGAACAGTATCAGTCGGCGCACCATAGTAAGCGCCGAATGCTTGTGCAGAGCCTCGTTCGGCCGGACAGTGCTCAGCGGCCCGCCACCGCGGCTTACTGGCTCACCACCGCGGCTCACGGCTTTACGCCTGCTGCCGGGCAGATGGTGAGCTGCCACGGAGCCGTCTGGACGAGCCACCTATCGCCCACCTTCACGAGGTCAAACACGTCCTCGGTTTCGAATACCGGGCTCCCGAAAGGACCGGTTCCATCCGACATGGCAATAGCTACGCGGACGTCGGCAGAATCGGCACGTTCCGTTGTCGACACAAGAGTGACCCGCAGGCTCTCGGCCGGAGGACGGTCGCTTGGGCCGCAGGGCAGGCCCGGCTGTCCCTGCCGACTCGCAAGGTAGCCTTCCGCCGTGGATTCGTCCCCGTCAAGGACGGCGGCGGTGTAGCGCTGCACAACGCCTGCGGGAGTGACCTCGCTTAGTGTTTGCGGCTGGCCACGGAAGAATACCGCGGCCAGGGACACCACGACGAGGACTCCGATGATGGAAAGGATGACCAGCAGGATCCGGTCAGGTTGTCCCGCAGGTTTGCGCACCGGAGGAGTTAGGTTGTGTGGCGCTCGACGGTGAAATCCCCGCCGGGATACAGGATGGTCTCGTGGCCGTCATCAAACCGAACGTGGTACGGCGGGGTTCCGTTCGGGCCACGGACTTCCAGTATTTCGCCGTGCCGGTCCGAGGACTCCACCGTCCGGCCCCGGATAATGATGCGGTCTCCCTGGGCTGCCTCCATGGCAATCACCTCCCAGCCCTAGGGTACGGTTTCCTACCCCTCTGCGGAACAGGCAGGGGGCCCGGGAATTTGCCTCGGTGCGCTCAGGCCTTACCTCTCGCATGGAGGATGCAGAACGGCGTCCAGGGCCGTGCTTCAAGCCGCCCCTCCGCAATTGGCTCCCCGCAGACGGCACACGAGCCGTACGTTCCGGCGGTGATCCGTTCCAGCGCTGCTTCGATTTGGGCAAGGCCGGAACTGCTCTGGTCCAGCAACGCTGACGCCTGCGAAAGTTCGAAGGCGATAGTGGCGCCTTCAGGATCGTGTTCGTCGTCCACGTTGGAGTTCTGCCGGGCGGCGTTGGCAGAGACAATATCCGCCCGGAGCGCGGGCAGGAGTGCGATTTTCCTGGCGCGTTCCTCCTCCAAGAGGACCCGGAACCGCTCGAAGTCCGTCACGAAGGACCCACCCGTTCGTGGTCGAGCAGCCTTGCGCTGAGCGCGGGCCAGGACGCGGCGAAGGCGGGATGAAGGTTAAGATCCGCCACGTCCTCAAACGGAATCCACTTCAGTTCAATGCTTTCGGGATCGGCTATTTCGGGTTCGAAGGGTTCGGTCACGCGGGCTGCGACGGTCGTGTAGGACCAGTAGCCGACGTCGAATACTGACGTAAACAGAACCCGGACGTTTTGTTCCGGAACGGCCGCTTCCTCGAAGGCCTCGCGGAGAGCTCCGGTGACGGCGTCCTCCCCCTGGTGCAGCGCTCCGCCCGGCAGTCCCCACGTCCCGCCGTGGTCGCTCCAGATAGCCCGGTGCTGCAGCAGGACGCCCTTCTCCCAGTCATGGGCCAGGAGGCCCGCGGAGCCGAAGCGGCCCCAGAACCGCCCGCGCTCCCCCTCCACCCAGGCGTCGCCCGGGTCTCGCGGGCCGAGTGGACGCCGGGGTTCTCCGGGCTGGGCAGGCACGATGTTTTCCATCGTCCCAGTCTGCCCCATGCGAAGATGCTTTGATGAGCCTGCGGTTGCTTCTTGTTTCCGATACCCATGTCCCCAAGCGCGCTCGTGCGCTGCCTGACCAGGTGTGGACCGCCGTCGACGAGGCGGATGTGGTGTTTCATGCAGGTGACTGGGTCACCGCCGGGCTGTTGGATGAGTTCGAGCGGCGCTGCCGGCGCCTGGTCGGGGTATACGGCAACAACGACGGCGGCGACCTGCGCCAACGGCTGCCCGAAACCGCCAGCGTCTCGCTGGACGGGGTGCGCTTCAGCATGATCCATGAAACAGGAGCCGCAAAAGGACGGGAAGAGCGCTGTGAGGCGCTCTTCCCGGATACAGATGTGCTGGTTTTCGGCCACTCCCACATTCCCTGGGATACGACGTCGGCAGGCGGGCTGCGGTTGCTGAACCCCGGCTCGCCAACGGACCGCCGCCGGCAGCCTGTATGCACCTACATGACCGCGACGGTCACCGGCGGGCGCCTGCTTGACGTGAAGCTCGTGGAGGTTGGCAGGGCTTCACGCTAAGGCGGGTCAGTCGCGCTTGAATGCATCCTTGACTTTTTCGCCGGCCTGCTTGAGGTCGGCTTTGGCCTGGTCGGTCTTGCCTTCGCTTTCCAGCGCCGGGTCGTCACCGGCCCTGCCAGCGCCTTCCTTGGCCTTGCCGCCAAGTTTTTCAGCTGCGTTATCGATCTTGTCGTCCAGACCCATGACTCTGTCCTTCCGTCCGCGCATCCCGCTGGGTGCGGGCTGGCTCGTGCTTCCAGTGTAGGACCGCGGGACATGGGAATGAAGGAAACTGCCTTCCCTGCCGAACCTTCGGAAGCCCGTAAAACCTTGGGACCACCCCCTGTTCAGGGGGTTCAGGGCAACCACCAGTTCGGGTCTGTTGCCCGGGCTTTTCCCAAGACACAGCCGGGAGAGTAGGCATGTCCTTAAGAACAAGGGAGCCGCGACCCGTTGATAAAGGACTGCCGGGCCCGGCGCTTTCCCCAGCGAAGCACCGGGCCCGGCGACACATTATCCGTTGAACGGCAGTCAGCTGTGGAGCCGCTGCGCCCGCAGCAGTTCGTCCGTTGCAGGGTCCGGTTCTCCATCGAAGAAGCGGCTGAGGACCTGCTTGAACGCCGTTTCCCCCGGGGCTGCACGCAGGAACAGAGTTATTGAGGAATGCAGCTTTCGTGCATCGACGCTGCCAAATATCTCCTCCGCTGTCGAGTCCTTGACCGTGCCGACGGTGTCCGCGCATTCGATCAGCCGCGGGCCAAGCACCGGGTGCTGCAGATATGCCGCTGCCTCGTCCAGGGACCGGATTGCGTACTTCTTGGAGGTGGCGCTCTGTCCCAGTCCCGAGAGCTGGGGAAAGATGAACCACATCCAGTGGCTTCGCTTGCTGCCATTCTGCAGCTCGGCGAGCGCCTGGTCGTAAACGCCGCCGTTGTCCTGGGCAGCGACGAAGCGCTCCAGGTCGTAAGGATCCTCCACTGCAGCTCCTACGATGACGCGTCCCGCTCGATCTCTTCAGCCAGCTCGTCCACGTCCTCGGGGCGCATGTCGATGCCGGCTCCTTCCAGGCGTTCCTCGAGGACGTGGCTGACGTCGTCGTCCACGACGTGGCCCAGCCGGATGTCATCGCGGACCTCTTCCGCAATGTCCTCCACGCTCTCCGCCCCGGAAACCTCCGTGGCCTGCGCGCCCTGGCCAGTGCCGCCTTCGGGCGCTCTTCCCGGGTCACCACCGGTGCCAGCCTGGTGCTCGTCGTCAAAATACTCTTCGCCGGTTACTGCGGAATCTGTCATACCCCATCGTGGCGGGGCGGTACGGCGGTGGTCAATCCCCCGGGCTGCACGTTCAGGCACCCTCTTCTCTCCGTGAGGATCCGTTCATGGCACCGAAATGAGCTTCTTGGGGCCGTCCTCACTTTCCCGTCGGATTGGTGTGCGGTTTTTCCGTGACGGGACGGGGATGACCGCTGCAACAGAGAAACGGGTGGGCGCCGCCGTTAACATCCCCGAAACACGATGGTCACGCTGGCTTTACGCAAAGTCCGTTTCTGAAACTTTGACGTAACTTCACCTGCCACGACCCGAAACAAACGTCCACGACTATCGATGAGGGGAAAGGCCGGGCATCAAAGGAGCCCGCAGGCAAACTTGATGCGAAGGGAAGCTGGTGGAACTCACTGCGGGAGACGTCTGGGTAATGGTGTCGGGGGCACTCGTCCTGCTCATGACCCCGGCCTTGGGCCTTTTTTACGGCGGCATGACGCGCGCAAAGGCAGCGCTGAACATGATCATGATGAGTTTCGTCGCTGCGGGCATCGTCGGTGTCGTATGGGTGCTCTGGGGATACTCCATGAGCGGCGGCGAAGGCGTCATGGGAATCTTCGGCAATCCCTTCGCCAGCTTCGGACTGTCCAACCTGGGAGGAACCGAACTCATCAAGGCCGGTTTCAGCGGCACCTTCGCCATGCTGACTGTTGCCCTGATCAGCGGCGCCATCGCCGACCGGGCAAAGTTCACCGCCTGGGTCGCTTTCGTCCCGCTGTGGATCACCGCCGTGTACTGCCCCCTCGCCTTCATGGTGTGGGGCGGAGGCCTCATGAGCCAGGACGGAGCCGTCACCGCGGCGTTCGGGCAGGTCATCGACTTCGCCGGCGGTATGGTCGTTGAGATCAGCTCCGGCAGTGCCGCCCTGGTCCTCGCCCTGATCGTCGGCAAGCGCCACGGCTTCGCCAAGGACCCGGGCCACCGCCCGCACAACGTGCCGTTCATCATGCTGGGCGCAGGCCTCCTCTGGTTCGGCTGGTTCGGCTTCAACGCCGGCGCCGCCACCACGGCCGAGCAGGCAGGGCTGATCTGGATCAACACCCTCGTTGCCCCTGCCGCTGCAGTGCTCAGCTGGCTCATCACCGAGAAGAACCGCCACGGCCACCCAACGTCCCTGGGCGCAGCGTCCGGCGCCGTTGCCGGCCTTGTGGCCATCACTCCCTCCTGCGCAAACATCAGTCCGCTCGCCGCGGTGGGCCTCGGCCTGGTCACCGGATTCGCCTGTGCCCTGTTCGTGGAGCTGAAGTACAAGTTCGGTTTCGACGACTCGCTGGACGTTGTCGGCGTCCACCTGGGTGCCGGGCTGGTTGGCACCCTGGCCCTGGGCTTCGTTGCCCTGCCGGTCGACGGCGTGGGCGGAGGCCTCTTCTATGGCGGCGGCTTCCAGCAGCTCATCGCCCAGACCGCAGGCGTTCTCATCACCTTGGCGCTCTCCGTGGGTATGACGGCCGCTATCGGCATCGCAATCGACAAGACCATCGGCTTCCGCGTCAGTCACGAGGACGAGCTCAGGGGTGTGGACCTCTCGGAGCACGCCGAAACCGCCTACGAGTTCGGCCCCCTCCGCCACAGCCAGTTCAACCCGCTCCGGCAGCAGGTTGCCGCGGCAGCCCTTACAAAGGCAGCCCCCGCCAAGGCAGCCCCCGCGCCGGACACAAGCCCCGCCGTCGAGGAAGAGCTCGAGAAGGTCGGCGCTTGAGCGCCTAGTCCCTGGCTGAGCTTTCCAGGCCTGCAACGTCTGGCGGGAGCCGCAGCTCCGGCCGGCTTTTCGCCACGGCTTCCAGGATGAGCGCCACAGCGTCCCGGGCTGCTCCGCCGTCAGGCGCTGTTCTGTCGGATTCCAGGCCGGCAGGCTCCGCGAGAACAATCCTCGCGTGGGCTGTAAACCGGTCCCAGTCACCACTGCCCCGGCGGAGGGCCTGCAGCGGGGCCAGGACGGCGGCACGGCGCAGCCACACGTCGGGTTCCCGGACCCAGCGGTCCAGCACGGCGCCCGCACGGGCCCGGCTTTGCTGGTCCAGCCCTTCGATCAGGGGACCGACGACGTCCACGGCGAGCGGATCCACCAGGTCGCGCATCCGGGCTGTCCTAACGAACCCCTCAATGCGGGTCAGGTCCGTGTTCCGCAGCACCGCCACCCTGGACTGCAGGAGAACCACGGCAGCGAGGCGGCGTTCGAAGACCGGAACATCCCACAGCTCCGAGCTGAGCGCGGTGACCTCATCGTGCGTCAGTCCGGGTTGACGGCGCAGGGCGTCCCGGACCGTTCCCCGTACCGCGCCTACCGACGAGCCGTAATACTGAAGGCGGAGGTCTCCTGAATGGGCAGCTGCGGTCCCGCCCGTCCCACGGTTTTCGGCGTGGCGAAGGAGCATCTCGTCGGCCCGATACCAGGCCCCCTCCCGCTGCAGGGCAGCGTCGATGAACTCACCGGCCTCACTCACCCCTTTATTCTTTACGCCGTCAACCAGTCAGTCTAATCACGCCGCTGCCTTACCGTCCGTCTGCAAGTGACCAGTCCACAGCTCCGCCGGCGGAGCCTATACTCAAAGCACCTGCCCGTTTACCGGGCTCCTCCACTGCGCATCAGCAGCGACCGAAATGAAAGGTCGAGGTCGCCATGGTCAAGATTCCGTTTATCCATTTCCACCATGAGCGCGCAGATACGCCCAGGCACCTGCGAAAACCCTTTAGCTGGTTGCAGAGGGAGGACAGCCAGTTCAGCCATGGCAGAAGCAGCCTGTTCTACCTGGCGCACGATACGCCGCAGGCGCCCTCGGTGACCTGCATTCAGGGGCACGAGATCCTGCCCGGTGAAACCACCTGCATCCACGGGCATCCCGTCGGCTGACGCCCAAACCCTCCCCCGGGTCCTAGCCGTTCCGGTAGGCAGACAGAAATGCCGCGATCCTCCGCACGGCTTCCTCGATGTCCTCGACGGAGGGCAGGATGACGAAGCGGAAGTGGTCCGTCTCTGGCCAATTGAATGCCGTGCCGTGTGAGACCAGGATCTTTTGGTCCTTCAGCAGCTCCAGCACGAGCTGTTCATCGTTCTTGACCGGATATACCTCAGGATCGAGACGGGGAAAGAGATACATGGCCCCGGCCGCCGGAACGCACGTTACCCCGGGAATTGCTGTCAGGAGCTTGAGCGCGCGGTCCCGCTGTTCACGCAGCCTGCCCCCGGGCCGTATCAGTGCCTCGATGCTCTGGTAGCCGCCGAGGCACGTCTGGATCGCGTGCTGCGCGGGAACGTTCGGGCACAGGCGCAGCGAAGCCAGGAGTTCGAGCCCCTCGCGGTACGCCCGGGTTGCCACATGGGGACCGGTAATGGCCACCCAACCGGCGCGATAGCCCGGCATGCGGTAGGCCTTGGAAAGCCCGCTGAACGTCAGGCAGCAGACATCCTCCGCCACCGAGGCGGTGTGGATGTGCTGGGCGTCCTCGTACCTGATCTTCTCGTAAATCTCGTCCGAGAAGAGAACGAGGTTGTGCTTGCGGGCGAGCGCGGCGAACTGCTCAAGAATCTGCCGGGGGTAGACGGCACCCGTGGGGTTGTTGGGGTTGATGATCACGATCCCTTTGGTGCGGGGGGTGATCTTCGCTTCGACGTCGGCCATGTCCGGCCACCAGTTCTCACTCTCGTCGCACAGGTAGTGCACGGGTTTACCGCCGGTCAGTGCGACGGCAGCGGTCCACAGCGGGTAATCCGGAGCAGGGATCAGGATCTCATCGCCGTTTTCCATGAAGGCTTGCAGGGTCATGGAGATCAGTTCGCTGACGCCGTTGCCGATGAAAATGTCCTCGACACCTATCTGCATCAGGCCCTTGGTCTGGTAGTACTGCGAAATGGCGGTGCGCGCCGAAAAAATACCCTTGGAGTCGCTGTAGCCCTGGGCGCCCCGCAGGTGATGAATCATGTCAACAACCACAGATTCGGGCGCCTCCAGCCCGAACAGCGCCGTGTCCCCCAGATTCATCTTGAGGATCCGGTGCCCCTCCGCTTCCATCCGCTTCGCTGTTTGAAGCAGGGGTCCCCGCAGTTCATAGCGGACGTTGTTGAGTTTGCTGGAGAGCTGCATCGGACGCATGGTTGATCTTTACACACGCCGCCGGAAGTTGCCCGGCATGGCCCCCGCCTGTGGCGAAGTGAGAGACTCGCTCCATGCGTGAACTGGTCGTGCTCGGAACTGCCTCCCAGGTTCCAACGCGGAACCGCAACCACAACGGGTACCTGCTGCGCTGGGACGGCGAGGGACTGCTCTTTGACCCCGGCGAGGGGACACAACGCCAAATGATCCATGCCGGTGTTTCCGCCTCCCAGATCACCCGCATCTGCCTCACGCACGTCCACGGCGACCACTGCTTCGGCCTGCCCGGGGTGCTGTCCCGCATGGTGCTGGACGGGGCAACCCGCCCGGTCGATCTCCACTACCCCGCCTCCGGTGAGGAGGTTGTCCGTGCGCTGGTTTCGGTCGCCTCCCCCGGCCTGGACCTGCACCTGCAGCCACACGGCGGAGCCGGGCAGGTGGCACCGGGACTGGAAGTCCAGCCTCTTCGCCACCGCATCGAAACGTACGGATACCGGCTTACCGAACCGGATGGCCGCACCATGCTGCCCAAGGAGCTTGCAGCGGCGGGCATCACCGGCCCTGACGTCGGTCGGCTGCAGCGCGAGGGAAGCCTGCGCGGTGTGGGCCTACAGGAGGTCAGCATGGAGCGACCAGGACAAAGCTTTGCCTTCATCATGGACACCGCACCGTGCGAGGGCGCCGATGCCCTCGCCGACGGCGTGGATCTGCTGGTGACCGAGTCCACCTTCAGCGACGACGATGACGGGCTGGCGCGGCAATATGCCCACCTCACCGCCGGCCAGGCCGGCGACATCGCTGCCGCCGGGCGGGCAGGCACCCTGGTTCTCACCCACTTCTCGTCACGCTACGGCGACGTCGCGCCGCTCGCTGAGCAAGCTGCCGCCCGTGCCGGCGGCGCCACGGTCATCGCGGCCAACGATTTTGACAGAATCAGGGTCCCCAAACGTCGGTTGCCACCTTCCCTGCGAAACCCGGGCAGGTAGGACCCTGCCGCCGTCGTAC
>JAPSIT010000099.1 GCA_031178585.1 Arthrobacter sp. | reverse complement strand
AAGGAAGCATCATGGCACCCCTCGTTACCCTCGTGACCGTCACCCTCCTACTGCGCGCCGCCGGCGCTGCCGGCATCAAGGGGCTGCGGTCCTGGCACACCAGCCTGCGCGGCGGGCTGGCGGCAATGTTCGTTCTTACGGGGACGGCACACTTTAACCACATGCGCGGCGACCTCGTCGCCATGGTGCCGCCCGCCCTGCCACACCCGGAACTGCTGGTCACACTCACGGGCGTGCTGGAACTGCTGGGGGCAGCCGGCCTGCTCCGCCGCCGGACGGCGCCGTGGGCAGCCGCCGGACTGGCCCTGCTGATGGTGGCCATGTTTCCGGCGAACGTCTACGCCGCGCTGGCCGGACTCACGGTCAACGGGGCTCCGGCCACCGCGCTCCTGCCGCGAACACTGATGCAGCTGATCTTCATCGCCGCCGCGATCGCAGTGGCACTCCCCTACACCAGGACTTTGAACCGCCACCGGTCAGCATCCAGCCGCCCGTCTCTGCGGGCCGGGAAACCGCAAGGCCTCCACCACTAAGCCCCAACCCGGGGCGGCGTCCAGCATCGGATACCTTCCGATGCTGGACGCCGTCAGTCCGCGGTCAGTACGGCTAGTGCTCCCGGCGGGTTTCCTGGAGCCGCTTGATGAACCAGCGCGACTGCTCCGGCCCGTAGGGCAGAACCGGGATGGCCTTGGTGGCGTCGGAGGGGGCTTCGCGGATGGAACGCTGGGCCTGGCGTACCGCCGTGGTCATGGTGTTTGCCATGGTCCTGACGAACTGGTCGCTGCACGGCTTCCCGTGCCCGGGGATCAGGAACTCGTAGCGGTGGCGCAGCGCTGAGATGTGCCGGAGCGCGTCCGCCCAGTCTTCCGGGTAGGAGTCTTCGAAGGATGGGTGGGCGCCCTGCTCCACGAGGTCACCCACGAACAGGGTGGTGGGGGTGCCCACCAGCAGGTCGCCGTCGGTATGGCCGCGGCCCAGGTGGAACAGGGTGGCGGTCAGCCCGCCCAGGTCAACCAGCACCGGCTGGTCCTTGACGATGGCGTTGGGGACCACGAGTTCCACGTTCTGGCCTTCGCCGGTGGACATCTCCGGTTCCAGCGTCCCCACGAAGCGGCGCTGGAGGTCCCCGCGTTCATCGATCTCCCTGGCACAGTTCTGGTGGGCCCAGAATTCGGTGACGCCCGCTGCCGCGAACACCGCGTTCCCGAAAAAGTGGTCGTAATGGGCGTGGGTATTAACGACGACGAGCGGCAGCTGGGTCTTCTCCCGCACCGCGTCCAGAATTTCCTGCCCCTGCCGGGGACCGCAACCGGTATCGATCACCATGGCCCGCTCGGATCCGACGATCAGTCCGGTGTTCAGCAGCGATCCTTCGGTGACCAGCACACAGTTGTCCGCGCCGACTTCGAGCCATTCCGACATTGTTTCTCCGTACCTCCGGCAAAGCAGTGTTCGTTCGTCTAGGCGTCGATTGTACCCACGGGTCCGTGAAGTTCCCGGCAGGCAGAGCCAGTACTACGGCGGCAAGGGTACGGCGGCGGCACGTGCCGCCGCCGTACGTCACGCCTTTTAGGAACTCCCTGCTCAGTCTGCAGCGTGGGTTGCTCCGAGGAGGTCCCGGATTCGCGCCGATATCCTGACGAAGTCCGGGTTCTCCATCGTTTCGCCGTAATCGCGGTTGTTACCCAACGGCACATCGAGGGTTTCGAGAATGCGGCCAGGGCGGGGGCTCATCACCACCACGCGGTTGGCCAGGAACACGGCTTCGGCCACCGAGTGGGTCACCAGGATGACTGTGGTGCCGGTATCACGCCAGATCCGATGCAGCTCGATGTTCATGCGCTCACGCGTCAATGCGTCCAGGGCACCGAACGGTTCGTCCATGAGCAGCACATCGGGCTCGTGGAGAAGGGCCCGGCAGAGTGAGACGCGCTGCTGCATGCCGCCGGAGAGTTCATGCGGCATCGCATTTTCGAAGCCGGTCAGGCCTGTCATTTCGATCAGTTCATCAGCCCGCCGAGCGGCCTTGGCCTTGTCCATACCCCGCATCTCGGACTGAAGCAGAATGTTCCCGCGGACGTTACGCCATTCCAGCAGCGCAGCGCGCTGGAAGACGTAGCCGATGTCCCGCCGCGGTCCCTTCACCTGCTGGCCCCGCAATTCGACCGAGCCGCTGCTGGCCCGGGTCAGGCCGGCGACCACCTTCAGCAGGGTGGACTTACCGCAGCCGGAGGGGCCGGCAATTGATAGGAACTCCCCTGGCGCAACCGACAGGTTGATTCCCTCAAGGGCAGTCAGTGTTCCCCGTTTTGAGGAAAAGGTGACGTCCAGGTTCTCGATCCCGACGACAGGCGATGTGCTCGTCGTGGCAGTGTCCGGAAGCGTGGCGGCCATATTCTTTACTCCTACTTCGGCTGGTACTGCGCGTCGAAATACTTGGAGGCGTCACCGGCAGACTCAAGCAGTCCGGCCCCGCTGAGTGTTTCGATGGTCGCTGCCCAGTCAGCCGGATCGTTGACGCCCGGCTTCTTGTCTGCCGTTGCCGGTGTGTGAAGCAACTTGATGGTCTCTGTCCACTGGGACTGGACCACGGCCGCTGGCGGAATCTGGGGATCCTTGCCCTCCATCGACTTCGCTGCTGCCTCCGGGTTCTTCACCGCAGCTTCAAAGGACTCTGAAACTGCAGCCATCATCCGGGTGGCCAGGTCGGTGTTCTTCGACAGGTAGGACTCCGAAGAAATCAGACCGTTGGAGTAGAAGTTCAGACCCGCGTCGGCGTACCTCAGGTAGGTCATTTCCTTGCCGCTCTTGTCGGCGATTGTGGGGCCCTGGTCGTGCGCGAAGCCGATCAGCCCGTCCACCTTGTTTGAAAGCACCGCGGCGACTTTGCCGGCAGCATCAAGGTTCTGCTGTTTCACGTCCTCCGGGGTCAGGCCAGCTGCCTCGAGGAAGATCGGAAAGGTGACAGTCGGAGCGTCGCCGGCAGAGACGGCAATCGTCTTGCCTTTCAGGTCCGCGGGTGTCTTAATGCCTGATTCCGTGAAGACCTGCACGGCTGAGGGGGTGGTCTGCAGGTAGACACCCAGGCTCTTCACCTTGACTCCCTTGTCGATATTGGCCAGCACGGCAGGGGTGTCGGCCCACCCGAAGTCCACCTGCCCCTGCCCGGCCGCCTGGACCGTCTTGGTTGAGCCTTGGCCGGCCTTGATGGTCAGGTCAATGCCGTGCTTCTTGAAGATGCCCTGCTCCACACCGTAGTAGAAGGGGGCATGTTCGCCGTACGGGTACCAGTTCAGCATCAGGGTCACGGGCTTGGTCTCCCCGGCAGCGGAAGAGGACTCTCCGCCTCCGGTACTGGATCCCGTTCCGCCCCCGCAAGCGGACAAAGCTACTGCTGCGGCGGCGATGCCGGCAGTCAGAATTGATCGGCGTGCGATTTTCATTTCAGTTCCTTAGTTACTAGAAGCAAGAGGTCTATGGGAAGGCTAGGAGGTGACTGTCGCGGAGCCGAGCGAGCGACGTGAGGCGTGCCACGGGATGAGGAACCACTCTGCTACTTGGATGATCGCGAAGAGGAGGACGCCGAGAAGCGACATGATGATCAACGCGGCAAAGAGCATGGCTGTGTCGATGTTGCCGTTGGCCTGCAGGATGACGTAACCCAGGCCCTCGTTTGCGCCCACGAACTCGCCCACCACTGCGCCGGTAACGGCGAGGGTTGCCGCCACCTTCAGTCCGGACAGGAGTTGGGGCAGGGATGCTGGGAGCCGGATCTTCCAGAAAGTTTTCAGCGGGTTGGCACCCATGGTTGAGGTCAGCTCGAGGATTTCAGGATCAACGGACCTCAGCCCCGCCATGCCGGAGATCACGATAGGAAAGAACGCCATCAGAACGGCGACGAAGATCTTTGGCTCCAACCCGAAGCCGAGCCATACAACGAAGAGCGGAGCGACTGCGATCTTCGGGATGACCTGCGCGAACAGAATCAGCGGGTACATGGTCTTTTCCAGGGACTTGGAATAGATCATCAGGACGGCCACCAGTTCGCCGACAACAAAGGCAATGATGAAACCGAGCACGGTCTCCAGCGTTGTCACTCCGGTGTGCTGGAGTAGGTAGGCCGAGTTCTCAACGGCGGTGTTCACAGTGTCCTGCGGGCTGGGCAGGATAAAGGGCGGCACCATTTCCTGGGCCGTCACGAACCACCAGGCGGCGATGAGTGCTATCACAAACACCACGGGACGCCACAGCTCGGACAGCCACTTTCCCGCGGTGGCCCGCGTGCTGCTTCGGGGACGTCCGTGCCGGGTCGGCATGCCGGATGATCCAGTGCTCGTCTTCGTCTCGTTTGCCGCGACTGTCATGCTGGCTCCGCATCATTGCTGGAAGAATTTTCTGATACTTACGCGTGGGGCTTTGGAATGCGCTTTCCCTTACTCCAAGGTAAGGTGCCGTGGATCACATGTCAAACAGAAATAGATATC
>JAPSIT010000098.1 GCA_031178585.1 Arthrobacter sp. | reverse complement strand
CCCTGGGCCACGAGAAGCGCAGCGAGTTCCTCGACAAGGCCGCGGACGCCGTCGAAGCCAGCGCCGAGGCGCTCGCCGAGCTGCTCTCGCGGGAGCAGGGCAAGCCGCTGAACGGCCCCAACGCCCGCTTCGAGGTAGGGGCCTGCGCCGCTTGGCTGCGCGCCACGGCGTCGTTCGCTTTGGAACCAGAAGTAGTGGTGGACGACGGCGAAAGCTACGCCGAGGTGCACTACCGCCCGCTCGGCGTCGTCGGTGCCATTGGCCCGTGGAACTGGCCGATGATGATCAGTGTCTGGCAGCTCGCGCCTTCGCTGCGGATGGGCAATACCGTAGTGATGAAGCCGTCCGAGTACACGCCGCTGAGCGTGCTGGCGCTGGCCGCGGTGATCAACCAGGCCCTGCCGGCGGACCTGCTGCACGTGGTTTCCGGCGGCCGGGAAGTCGGCGAGGCGCTGGCCTCCCACCCGGAGGTCGATAAGGTGATGTTCACCGGCTCCACCGCCACGGGCAAGGCGATCATCCGCTCCTCTGCGGACACAGTGAAGCGGCTGACCCTGGAGCTCGGCGGCAATGACGCGGGCATCGTGCTCGAGGACGCGGACCCGAAGGCCATCGCACAGGATCTTTTCTGGGGTGCCTTCATCAACACCGGCCAGACCTGCGCCGCGCTCAAGCGCCTCTACGTCCACGACTCGCTCTACGACCAGGTCTGTGCGGAGCTGGTGGAGGTGGCGAAGGCCATGCCGATGGGCGTCGGGTTGGACGAAAACAACGTGCTGGGCCCGCTGCAGAACAAGGCCCAGTTCGACATCGTCGCCGACCTGGTCCAGAAGGCGAAGGACAGCGGGGCGAAGGTGCTTACCGGCGGTAACCCGGAGGCCGGCCAGCCCGGCTACTTCTACCCGACCACGCTGGTGGCGGAAATCGACAACGACAATGCGCTGGTTGCCCAGGAACAGTTCGGCCCGGCACTGCCGATCATCCGATACAGCACCGTGGACGAAGCGGTAAACATGGCCAACGGGCTCGACGTCGGCCTCGGCGCCTCGGTCTGGTCCTCGGATCCGGCCAAGGCCCGTGAAGTCGCGGCACGGATCGAGGCCGGCACGGTCTGGATCAACAAGCACGGCGCCGTTGACCCGCGCGTCCCGTTCGGCGGCGCCAAGCAGTCCGGCTACGGCCTCGAATTCGGCATCGCCGGCCTCAAGGCCCTCGGCACCCCGCAGGTGATCAGCCAGTGAACGCGCAGGAGCTCGACTACATCGTTGTCGGCGCGGGCTCGGCGGGCAACGTCGTCGCCCGCCGCCTGCTCGACGCGGGCAAGCGCATCGCCGTCCTCGAAGCAGGCGATGATGACACCAATCCCAACATCGCGCACCTCTACAACCTCGGCGCCCTCTGGCACAGCCCGCAGGACTGGGACTACCAGACCACCGAGCAGCAGGGGTGCTCGGGCCGCACGCTCCACCTGCCGCGCGGGAAGGTGATGGGTGGCTCGCACGCCCTGAATGCCACCATCTGGGTCCGCGGCGCCAAGCAGGACTACGACACGTGGGCCTACCTGGGCTGCCCCGGCTGGTCCTGGGAAGACGTGCTGCCGGTGTTCAAAAGCATTGAAAAGTACGACGGCGGGGCCTCCGAAACGCGCGGAAACTCGGGTCTGCTTGATGTCGCCCAGGACTTCCCGCGCAATCCCATCCAGGAAGCCATGCTCGAAGGCGCGGTGGAAACGGGCATCAAGCTCAACGAGGACTACAACTCCGGCGACGTCGAGGGTGTGTCCCGAATGCAGCTCAACGTCCGGGATGGGAAGCGCTTCAACACCTGGCACGCCTACCTCAAGCCCGTTGCCGGCAATGCCAACCTCACGCTGCTGACCGGCGCGCACGTCCGCCGGCTGATAGTCGAGGACGGCGCCGTGGCCGGTGTGGAGTTCGAGCACGACGGCGAAACCAAGACGCTGCGGGCGGGGGAGACCATCCTCTCGGCCGGTGCCATCAACTCGGCGGAGCTGCTGCTGCGTTCGGGCATCGGTCCTGCCGACGAACTGCGGGAAGCGGGCGTCCGGCCGGTGCACGATCTGCCCGGGGTTGGGAAGAACCTGCAGGACCATCTGCTCTCCCCGGTGGTCTTCACCACGAGCAAGCCGGTCCCGGCGTCGGAAGTGGCCCCGGCGGAGGTGCACTTCTTCGCGAAGAGCAGCCCGGATCTGGCCGTGCCCGATACCCAGCCGATCTTCTTCTCGGTCCCCATGTACTCACAGGGCTATGCGCGCGGCGAGATGACCGGGCCGGAGAACGGTTTCTCGATGCTCGGCGGACTGGTGCGGCCGCAGAGCCGCGGCGAAATCAGGCTCACCGGGCCTCACCCCAGCGACCCGATCACCATCGACCTCGGCGCGCTGTCAGAGCAGGCCGACGTGGACGCCTTGGTGGCTTCGGTGCGGCAGTGCCGGGAGATCGGACGCAGCTCGGCGCTGGCGGACTGGGGCGCGCAGGAGCTCTACCCTGGACCGGAAGTCTCGGACAGCGACGAGGATCTGGCACAGTACGTGCGTGATTCCGTGGTCACCTACCACCACCAGGTCGGCACCTGCCGGATGGGGCTGGACCAGGAGGCAGTGGTGGATCCGCGCACGCTGAAGGTCCATGGCCTCAACGGCGTGCGGATCGCGGATGCGTCCATCATGCCCCTGGTGCCCACCGGCAACACCAACGCTCCGTCGATCATGATCGGTGAACGCGCTGCGGCGCTTCTGGTGAATGAGGCAGCTGCCCTGACAGACGAGGCCGCAACGGTCCCTGCCGGACAATAGACGCAACGCAACCCTCCGCCGTCGTCAGTCAGCGGAGGGTTGCGAGGCGTCCGCCGCGCTGCCGGCGCCGGTTCACGGTCACCCGCTCGGGTTCACCAGGATCTTCACGTGCTCCTCGTTGTTGTTGATGAGCTGCTCGAAGCCGCCGGTGATGAGTTCATCGAGCGGAATCTTCGCGGTGATGAACGGCGCCAGATCGAGCTTGCCCTCCTGGACCAGCTTGATGGTGCTGGCGTGGTCATTGGCGTAGCCGATGGTGCCGCGCAGGTCGATCTCCTTGAGCACCAGGGAGGGCATGTCCACTTGGGGCTTGTGGCCCCAGATGGAGACGTTGACTATGACGCCGCCGGGCCGGACAGCGTCCATCAGCATGTCCAGGACCACCGGAACGGAACTGCACTCAAAGCCGACGTCCGCGCCCTTCCCACCGGTCAGTTCCCGGACCTTCGTCGCGACGTCGCCTTCCCTCGGATCGAAAACCTGATCTGCCACGCCGGTGTCGCGGGCCATCTTCTTGCGGGCCTCGCTGAGCTCCGAAATGTAGACGGTCAGGCCGGAGGCTTTGAGGACGGCGGCGGTCAGCAAACCGATGGGACCCGCACCGCCGACAATGGCCGTGTCGCCCGATTTCGCTTGGCTGCGGACAAAGGCATGGTGCCCCACCGACAGCGGTTCGATCAGTGCCGCCTGGTCCAGGGGAATGTCCCCGATCGGGTGGACCCAGCGCCGTTCAACCACGATCTTCTCGGACAGCCCACCGCCCCGGCCGCCCAGCCCGATGAAGTTCATGTCCTTGGACAACTGGTATTCCTCCCCGGGCCCCGTCTTGACGTCGTCGTGGATGATGTACGGCTCGACGACGACGTTCTGGCCTACTTCCAGGTCAGTCACTCCGTCGCCGAGAGCGGTGATGGTGCCGGAGAACTCGTGCCCCATGGTTACGGGCGCCTCTTCACCCGAGATGGGGTGCGGGGACCCCTTGGGCGGAATGAAAATCGGCCCCTCGAGGTACTCGTGCAGATCGGTGCCGCAGATGCCGCACCAGGCCACGTCGATGGCGACGGCGCCGGGTTGGAGCTCCGGTTCCGGAATGTCCTCGATCCGGATATCCCTCTGATCGTAGTATCGTGCAGCCTTCATGGCAGACCTCTTTCTCACGACGGCGGAATCTTCAGCCTACTGATGATCGGCGACATTTTGAACGGCTGGCCGTAGCGGAAGGGCGTGCTCAGGGAAAGGGCGCCCTCAGGTGAAGGACGTCCCTCAGCGGGAACGGTGGCGTCCTCGGGAGGTGAAGCGGCTCAGTCCGCGGCGGGACCGACCGCTTTGGTCCCGCCCGCAAGCGGCACGCGCCAGCCGAACCTCAGGGACAGCACCCGCAATCCGAAAACGAGGGCGGCAATCGCGGTCCCCGTGTAGGCGTTGAACCAGCCCAGGTGGGAAAACAGCGTGACCAGCGAAGCGCCGAGCATGGCCGGTACGGCATATACGCCGCGGGGGTTGAAGAGTTGAGGCACCTCGTTGGCGGCCACGTCGCGCAGCACACCGCCGCCTACCGCCGTCGTCACTCCGAGCACCGCGGACGTTACCGGTCCCATGCCGGAATCCAGGGCCTTGAGCGTGCCGGTGACGCAGAACAGGGCCAGCCCGCCGGCGTCGAAAATGAGCAGTG
>JAPSIT010000097.1 GCA_031178585.1 Arthrobacter sp. | reverse complement strand
CCAGTCCACAGGAATTTCATGAATACGCAGACCGGAGCGTTCGGCGATAATCAGCAGCTCAGTGTCAAAGAACCAGCCATTGTCCTCCACGTGTGGGAGGAGCCGTTTGGCAACGTCCGCACGAATTGCCTTAAAGCCGCATTGCGCGTCAGAAAAACGCACCTGCATGGTCCGGCGGAGCAAGAAATTGTAGGACCGGGAAATGAACTCCCGCTTGGGTCCCCGGCTGACCCGAGAATTCTGGCCTAGCCGGGTGCCGATGGAAATGTCGGAATGCCCCGAAAGCAAAGGTGCGACCAACGGTGGCAGGGCAGCGAGATCCGTGGACAGGTCAACGTCGAGATAGGCCAGGACCTTTGCCTCCGAAGCGCCCCACGCATCTCTCAGGGCGAGCCCGCGGCCTTTCACCTCAAGCCGACGGTAATTAACGTTCGGCATATGCTCGCTGAGTCGAGCGGCAATCACCGGGGTCCGGTCGGTGCTTGCATTATCGGCGATGGTAATTCTCCACGTCGACGGCATTTCGTGCGTCAGATATTCGGCGAGCCTTGTGATGCTTCTTTCGAGTACCGCTTCTTCGTTGTAGACCGGTACCACAATTTCGAGCGCCAAGCCCCCATAGCTAGGTGTCATGCATGGATCGTAGGGGTGGCAAATTAGGCGTGGCGAGGCTTTTCAGCAAAGACAGGTAGCAGCGAAAAAAACCAAGTAGTCCGAGTATTTGCCCTTCGCTCGGTGCAGGTACAACCAAGTGGATCCGGCCCGGACGCATCAGCTACTCAGATGCAGCCCCGGCATCCCCATCCTCTAGACTTGACCGGTGTCTAGATTATTTGGAACTGATGGTGTCCGGGGGCTGGCCAACGGCCTGCTGACAGCAGAGCTGGCCATGCAGCTGGCCCAGGCGGCCGCCGTCGTGCTCGGCCACGACCGCAACTCCAACGGCTCCCGGCCCCGCGCCGTGGTGGCCCGCGACCCCCGCGCCAGCGGCGAATTCATCGCCGCAGCGGTGGAGGCCGGCCTCTCCAGCTCGGGCGTGGACGTCTACGATGCCGGCGTCCTCCCCACCCCTGCAGCGGCCTACCTGGTGGCGGACCTCAATGCCGACTTCGGCGTCATGATCTCCGCCTCGCACAACCCCGCGCCGGACAACGGCATCAAGTTCTTCGCCCGCGGCGGCCAGAAACTCCCCGACGACGTGGAAGACGCTATCGAGGCCCAGATGGCCAACGAGGCCGTCCGTCCCACCGGCGCCGACGTGGGACGCATCCAGCGCTTCTCCGACGCCGAGGACCGCTACATCGTCCACCTCCTCGGCACGCTGCCGCACAACCTCAACGGACTCACCGTGGTCCTGGACTGCGCCCACGGCGCCGCCAGCGGCTGCTCGCCCCAAGTCTTCAAGGACGCCGGCGCCGACGTCATCGTCATCGGCGCTGAACCGGACGGCCTGAACATCAACGACGGCGTCGGCTCCACCCACCTCGGCCCGCTCAAGGAAGCCGTAGTGAAGCACGGCGCCGATCTCGGCATTGCCCACGACGGCGACGCGGACCGCTGCCTCGCCGTGGACCACGAGGGCAACGAGGTGGACGGCGACCAGATCATGGCCATCCTCGCGGTCGCGCTCAAAGCCTCCGGCAAGCTGAGGGACGACGTCCTGGTAGCCACCGTCATGAGCAACCTCGGCCTGAAAATCGCGCTGCGCAATGCAGGTATCAGCATCCGCGAAACCGCAGTGGGGGACCGCTACGTCCTCGAAGGCATGCGCGAGGGCGGCTACAGCCTAGGCGGCGAACAGTCCGGCCACGTCATCTTCTCCGACTACGCCACCACCGGCGACGGCCTCCTTACCGGCTTGCAGCTCGCCGCCCAGGTTGCCCTGACCAAGAAGCCGCTCAAAGAGCTGGCCACCGTGATGACCAAGCTCCCGCAGGTCCTCATCAACGTCAAGGGCGTGGACCGCACGCGGGTGGGCAGCAGCGAGGTCCTCGCGCAGGCCGTCGCCACCGCGGAAGCCACTCTAGGCGACACCGGGCGCGTCCTGCTCCGCCCCTCCGGCACAGAGCCGGTGGTCCGCGTCATGGTGGAAGCCGGTGACGAGGACACCGCACAGTCCATCGCCGAGCACCTCGCCCAGGTGGTCCGCACGGAACTCGCGCTGGAACTCGTCAGCGAGTAACTATAAACAAACAAGTGGCCCGCCTCCCAAAGGAGACGGGCCACAGTTGTTGGACAGGTCAGGAGGTCCGGCTCTTCAAGGCATCGCGGATCTCGGTCAGCAGGGCAATCTGCGGGTCCTCCGCCGATTCCTTCTTCACGTCCTGGCCGATCCCCAGCCGCCGGTTACGGCGCTCGATCATCACGTTCATCGGCATGACCACCACGAAGTAGATGGCGGCCGAGATCAGCAGGAAGTTGACGATAGCTGTCAGCAGGACCCCGAACTCGATGGCGTTGCCGTTGAGGTCAACCATTGCGAAGCTGTCAAAGTTCGGCGACCCAACCACCGCAGCGACAAAGGGCATCAGTACCTTGTTCACCAGCGCCGTCACTACCGATCCAAACGCGGTGCCAATGACAACGGCGACGGCAAGGTCAACCACGTTGCCCTTCATGATGAAATTCTTGAATCCAGTCAGCATGGCTTCCACGCTAGCGCATGGGCTTACGGGTACCCCGGCGCCGCCTCCACGCCGAAGTACTCCTCCAGCGTGAAGATGCCCCGGGCCGCCATGTCCGTGGCCGCCTCGACGCCGATGTACCGCAGGTGCCACGGCTCGTAGTAGTAGCCCGTGATGGGGTGGAACATCCACGGGTACCGCACCACAAACCCGAACCGGTGCCCGTTCGCCTTCGCCCACACCGCCGCGGGCTGGTCCGCGAAGCAGGGCTGGAAGCCGCAGGCCCCGTTGCCGTCGGCAATGTCGAACGCCCACCCCGTCTGGTGCTCCGAATAGCCCGGGCGGGCACTGGCGGTGTCGGCGTCCGCCTGGCCCCGCGCCGCGACATAGCTGTTGTACGTGGTCACCTGGGTGGCGTACGAGCGGTAACCGCTCGCCAGCACCATGGACACGCCATCTCGCGCTGCCGTCGCGAACATCGCCTCGGCCGCGGCCGCCGTCGTGCTGTTCAGCAGGGCAGCTTCCCCGGAAGCGGTCATCGCGACGGCGGGGCGCACCAGGTCCGCCGGCGCGTATGCCGCCGGCACCAGCGGCCGGTGCTTGTTGACGATCAGCCACGGGCTCGCGGGGTCCGTCAGGGAGAACTGCCGCGGCAGGACCGCGGAGGGCGACGGCGAAGGGGCGGCCTCTGGAGCTGCGGGAGCCATTGTGCCGGCCTCCGCCGTCGGGGTTGCCGAGGCGGTGGCGGCAGCGGGGGAGGGGGACGGGGAAGGAACTGACGACGACGGCGCTGCCGCCGGGGGTGCCTCCGGCGTGCAGGCCGTCAGGACAGTGAGCCCAGCCCCTGCCGCCAGGAACCGGGCAAAGCTTCGGCGGCTGGAAAGAGGTGAGCCGGAGCAGTCGTGGCACACCTGTGCTACACCTTCCGCAGCAGCATGCGGCGGACCGTGTGGTCAGCTTCTTTAGTGAGCACCAGCTGGGCCCGGCCGCGGGTGGGCAGGACGTTCTCCTCCAGGTTGGGCTCGTTGATGCGCTTCCAGATTTCCCGGGCGGTGGTCTCCGCTTCCTCGTCGGACAGGCTGGCGTAGCGGTGGAAGTAGGACTCCGGCTGCGCGAACGCCGTGCTCCGCAGCTTCCGGAACCGGTCCACGTACCATTCTTCGATGTAGGACGTCTTGGCATCCACATAAATGGAGAAGTCAAAGAAGTCGCTCAGCGCCAGGCCCTGCCGGCCGTCATGCCGGGGACGCGCCGGGGCCAGCACGTTCAGGCCCTCCACAATCAGGACGTCCGGCCGGCGGACCACCACTTCCTTGCCCGGAACAATGTCGTACGTGACGTGCGAGTACCAGGGCGCGCGGACCTCCTCGGCCCCGCCCTTGATCTCGCTCACGAAACGCAGGAGCGCGCGCCGGTCATAGGACTCCGGAAAGCCCTTGCGGTCCAGCAGCTGGCGGCGCTTGAGCTCAGCCAGGGGATAGAGGAAACCGTCAGTGGTGATCAGCTCCACGTTGGGCGTGCCCGGCCAGCGGCGCAGCATCTCGCGGAGCACGCGGGCGATGGTGGACTTCCCCACAGCCACGGAACCGGCAACGCCGATGACAAACGGGGTGCGCTGGGTCTGCTCGCCCAGGAAGGTGGTGGTGGCCGCATGCAGCTGGCCCGCCGCTTCTACGTAGAGGTGCAACAGCCGCGACAGGGGCAGGTAGACCTCCCGGATTTCCGTCATGTCCAGGGGGTCGCCCAGGCCGCGCAGACGGAGAATGTCCTCCTCGTTAAGAGGCTGTTCCATCTGGGCTGCCAGCCTGGACCAGGTCTGCCGGTCCAGCTCCACGAACGGGGAGACACCCTCTCCATTCGCCTCGTTGCGTTGCAAAGTCACGCTAGTGATTCTGCCCCGCCCCCGGCACATAGCGAAATGCAGGCACCTGCCCGG
>JAPSIT010000096.1:2212-4563 GCA_031178585.1 Arthrobacter sp. | reverse complement strand
CGAAGTGGGGGACGAGGTGCTGCTGGACCGGCGGTTTCCCACCGACCTCGCCGCCAGCACGGTGGCAGCGCTCGACGGGCACGACGCCGTCTACGTCCTCGAATCGCAGGAATCCCTGCACGTGCCCCCGGCGGCAGTGGCCCGCCTGCGGACGATCATCGAGGCGCACTTCCGGCGCGGACCGGACGGCCGCGCCACCGGGTCCTCGGCCATCCTTGACTCGATGCGGCCCATTACAAATCCCAAAGCGGTGTCGTTCGCCAAGATTTCCGTGTTTGACGCCCCGATCCCTATGGAGCTTCTGGCCCGGCAAATCGGCGAGGCGATCGCCGTCGTCGAAAATTCCATTGCCGACGAGGGCCGGCACGCCGGGGAGCTCTACCAGCGGGGGATCAGCAAGGCGGACGGTGTCGCCGCCGTCATTGCCCATCTGGGTATGGAGCGGGAGGACACCATCGCGATTGGTGACGGGCAGAATGACCTTGAGATGATCGCCTACGCGGGCATCGGGGTTGCCATCGAGGGGTCCTCTCCAGAGCTCCTGGCGCTGGCGGACCGTACCGCTGCCCCGCCGCACCGTGAAGGCCTCGTCGCCGCGTTCGCCGAGCTCGGCCTCTGCTGAGAAACGGAAGGTCCGCGCCGCCTCCGTGAAGACAAACTTACGACGGCGGGTGACGGCCAGACGCGTGCCGCCCACCCGATCCCCGATAGAGTCGCAGCAATGCTAAACGACCAGATGATTTCCGACCCGCCTGCCCTGGCCCTGCCCGCGCCGGCCTCCGACGGCTTTACCGACGGCTTTGTCCGCGTCCGCGGCGCCCGCGAAAACAACCTCCGCAATGTGGATGTCGCCGTCCCGCGCGATGCGATCGTCGCCTTCACCGGCGTCTCGGGCTCGGGCAAGTCCTCCTTGGCGTTCGGCACGATCTACGCCGAAGCCCAGCGCCGGTACCTGGAATCCGTCGCGCCTTACGCCCGCCGCCTCATCCAGCAGGGCCACAATCCCAAGGTGGAAATGATCACGGGGCTGCCTCCCGCCGTCGCGCTCCAACAACGCCGCGGCACGCCCAGCAGCCGGTCCACGGTGGGGACGGTGACCACGCTGTCCAACTCCCTCCGCATGCTTTTCTCGCGCTCAGGCAGCTACCCGGCCGGTGCCAGCCCGCTGGATTCGGACGCCTTCTCGCCCAACACGGCCGCCGGGGCATGCCCCGAGTGCCACGGCCTCGGCGTTTCGCACACCGTGAGCGAAGCTTCCATGGTTCCGGACCCCTCCCTCAGCGTCCGCGAGGGAGCCATCGCCGCCTGGCCGACAGCGTGGCAGGGCAAGAACCTGCGCGACATCCTCACCCACCTCGGCTACGACGTCGACACCCCCTGGCGGGAGCTGCCCCGGAAGGACCGTGACTGGATCCTCTTCACCGAGGAACAACCGGTGGTGGAAATCATCCCTCAGCGCGACCGTGTGGCCAAGCCGTACAAAGGCAGGTTCTGGAGCGCCAGGAGCTACGTGCTGCACACGCTGGCCGACTCCAAGAGCAACACGATGCGCGAGCGGGTGCTCCGGTTCATGGAGACCGGCCCCTGCCGGCGGTGCGGGGGCAGCGGGCTCACACCCGAGGCGCTCGCCGTAACCTTTGCCGGCAGGACCATCGCCGACCTCAACGCAGTCCCCCTGGCCGAACTGGCGGACATTATCCGCCCGACGACCCAGGTGCAGGACGCCGGAACCGCCTCACGCAGGCAGTCCTCCGGGGAAAGCAATGAGGTGGCTGTCACCATCACGCGGGACCTCCTGCAGCGGGTCACGGTCCTGCTGGAGCTGGGGCTCGGCTATCTGGCCCTGGGCCGGTCGACCCCCACCCTTTCCCCGGGGGAGATGCAGCGCCTCCGGATTGCCACCCAGCTCCGCTCGGGTCTGTTCGGCGTGGTGTATGTGCTGGACGAGCCCTCCGCCGGCCTGCATCCCGCCGACGCCGAGCCCCTCCTGGCGGTGCTGGAGCAGCTGAGGTCTTCCGGCAACACAGTGTTCGTGGTGGAGCACAACATGGACGTGGTCCGCCGCGCCGACTGGCTCGTGGACGTCGGGCCAAGGGCAGGGGAGGGCGGCGGTGAAGTGCTGTACAGCGGCCCCGTTGCAGGCCTGGCCGCCGTTGAGGCATCCGTTACGCGCCCGTTCCTCGTGCGGGACGGTTCCGGCGGCGACGCCGGTAACGGCGGGGCGGGCGACGCCGGTAACGGCGGGGCGGGCGACGGCGGCGAGCGGGACAGCCGACGTCGGGAACCGGCTGGCTGGCTGGAACTGGAGGACATCACCCGCCACAACCTCCGCGGCCTCGACGCCTCGTTCC
>JAPSIT010000096.1:0-2112 GCA_031178585.1 Arthrobacter sp. | reverse complement strand
GGCGACGCCGGTAACGGCGGGGCGGGCGACGGCGGCGAGCGGGACAGCCGACGTCGGGAACCGGCTGGCTGGCTGGAACTGGAGGACATCACCCGCCACAACCTCCGCGGCCTCGACGCCTCGTTCCCGCTGCAGGTCCTGACGGCGGTCACCGGAGTCTCCGGCTCGGGCAAGTCGACGCTGGTCAGCCATGTCTTGGCGGAGGTGGTTGGATCGGAACTGCACGGCGACGGCGCCTCGGCGGACTCCGATGAGGATCCGGCCATGGACGCCGGTGGCCCCGGCTCACCGCTGACCGTCGGAACCGTCGCCGGCCTGCATCACGTGGACCGGCTGGTGAAAGTGGACCAGAAACCCATCGGCCGCACGCCCCGGTCCAACCTGGCCACGTACACCGGACTGTTCGACGCCGTCCGCAAGGAGTTCGCTGCCACGAATGAGGCACTGGAGCGGGGCTTCGGGGCCGGACGTTTCTCCTTCAACGTGGCCGGCGGGCGCTGCGAGACCTGCCAAGGCGAGGGGTTCGTGGCTGTGGAGCTGCTGTTCCTGCCGGGCAGCTACGGCCCGTGTCCGGAATGCGGCGGTTCACGTTACAACCCGGAAACCCTCGAAGTCACCTACGGCGGCAAGAACGTGGCTGAGGTCCTGGGCATGACAGTGGACACGGCCGCTGAGTTCCTGTCCGGCGTCCCCGCAGCGTCCCGCAGCTTGCAGACACTGCGGGATGTCGGGCTCGGCTATTTGCGGCTGGGGCAGCCAGCCACTGAACTGTCCGGCGGTGAGGCCCAGCGCATCAAACTCGCCACGGAGCTGCAGCGGGCACGCCGCGGCCACACCCTGTACCTGCTGGATGAGCCCACCACGGGACTGCACCCGGCCGACGTCCAGCTGTTGATGACGCAGCTGCACCGGCTCGTCGATGCCGGGAACACCGTCATCGTGGTGGAACACGAAATGGACGTGGTGGCCGAAGCGGACTGGGTCATCGATCTGGGACCTGGCGGCGGGGACGCCGGCGGCACAATCATCGCCGCCGGTACACCCACGACGGTTGCCGCGTCTAAGCAGAGCCGGACGGCACCATATCTCGCCTCCGCACTCCGAACAGGGGAGTGACCGCAACCAGGGGCTTTTGCGCCCTTCGCAGGACTTCCCTCTGCGCCTGCGGGGGTGAGGAAGGAGGACAGATTTGGCCCTTACGTCGTCCTGCAGTCCACCGCTGAGGCTTACGGAGGCCTGGGCGTCAGCGCAGGGTGCGGCAGACGAACAGGAAAAGGGGTCCTTCTGACGTCTTTCGAACGGTCTAATCGACGTCAGGTTGGGGTGTACTCTATCCAGACTTATCTTGATAACGCACTGGTGCGCGCAGCGGGCTTAACCCCCGTGTGATCCCACCGATACGCGGCGGCTTTCTCCGAGTGCTTTGCTGTCGCTTCTGGCCGCATCGGAAAAAACGGCCCGTCCGCTACCGCCACCGGGTTGCGTCGTTGGGGAGCCCGCGCCTCCATGGGGGCAAGCGAAACGCCGCGCGGGGCATTCTCGCACTTGTATTCTTGCCGTGAAAACAATCCCTGATGCTGTCTGGGCTAGAGCAGCTGGAAGCCGCTAGGCATCGATCACCAAATCGGTCCGCGCGGTGGAGCAGCAGGGCAGGAACTTTCCTGCATCGATTTCCCGTGCCCGGATCCCGCCCTGGTGGTTCATCTCGACCTCCCCGGAAAGCTTGACTACCTTGCAGGAGCCGCACATGCCTTCCTTGCAGTTCGCGCCGATCCTGACGCCCGCACGCTGGGCCGCCCCGAGGATGTGTTCGGCGGGGTCGACACGGACATTGATGCCGGTGCGCATGAAGGACATGGTGAGGCTTCCCGTTCCGACCGTGTCGAAGCTCGAGGCATCAGGGGACACGGCCTCCGGCCCCACGTTCGGACTGCCGCCGGAGGCTTCCGAATAGGACGCGTCCGGGTCGACGGTTTCCAGCGGCAGCCCCGTGGCCTTCAGGGTTCCCTCGGCGTCGTAACCGGGCTCGTAGAGCCCGAACGCGGTGGGCTGGCTTTCGTAGTAGTCCTCTGCGGAATCGGCGATTTCCTCGGCGATTTCCTCTGCGATGTC
>JAPSIT010000095.1 GCA_031178585.1 Arthrobacter sp. | reverse complement strand
AATGCAGTGGACGGCGCCGCTGTCCGCATTGCTGAACTGCTCATGATCAAGCCGAAATGGCGCGGCTGGATCCACACGGTGACCGCTCCGCTGGCCTTGGCCGCCGGGATCGTGCTGCTGATACTGGCGCCCACGCCGGACCGCAAGATCGCCTCCGCCGTTTACGCCCTTACGGGCGTGCTGCTGTTCGGCATCAGCGCCGTCTACCACCGTGGGAACTGGTCCCCGGGCGTCAAAGCAGTGCTGAAGCGCCTCGATCACACGAACATCATGCTGGTCATCGCCGGCAGCTACACTCCGCTGGCCTGGAGCTTGCTCGAGAGGCCGACGGCGGTGCTCCTGCTGTGGCTGATCTGGTCCGGGGCAATCCTTGGCGTGCTGTTCCGGCTTCTGTGGACCAACGCACCGCGCTGGCTGTACGTGCCCATCTACATAGCGCTGGGGTGCGGATCGCTGTTCTACCTTCCGGACTTCTTCGCGGCCAGCGTGCCGGCAGCGCTGCTCATCTGCATCGGCGGCGCCCTGTACATCGCGGGGGCTGTCTTCTATGCGCTGAAAAAGCCGAACATCAGCTACGAGCACTTCGGCTTCCACGAACTGTTCCATGCGTTCACCGTGTTCGCCTTTGCCGCACATTTCGCGGCCATTGTCATCGGCGTCCTGTCCTGAGCCCGGGTATTAAGACCACGCCCTAGGGCCGGGCGGGTCCTCGATTGAGCCGTTCCAGCACCTCGGACACGGATCCCACGGGACGGTCACACACCATGTCGCGGCAAAGGTAAACCAGCGGAACGCCTCCGGCTCCGGCTGTGCGCCCACGCAGCAACGGCACGGTCGGCAACGGCACGGTCCCGGCGTCGGCTGCGGCAGCGTCCCCCACTGCATCACCGGCGGCGGGTTCCTCTCCCACGGCAACCACGAGGCCGGGGCTGGGCGACTGCAGCAGAGCCCGGTGCAGTTCGTCCCTCGCAGGGCCCGATGGTCCGACGACGGCCGCTTCCACGGGTCCTTCGGCCGCGGCCTGGGCGGTGGCGAGCAGCCAGCCGACCGCCCGCGGGGCCCGCGTGGCAATCGGAGGCAGCAGCGACAGGATATTGCCGGCCAGCGCCCGGTGCTCGGCCGTGCCGGACAGCGCAGCATAGCTGAGCAGGACGCCGGCAAAGGCCGCCGCGCCGCTGGGTGTGGCGCCGTCGAAGGGTTCCAGGCCGGGCCTGCCGCCTTGGGCCTTGGTGACCGGCAGGGACTCCCCGGCAGTGTCTGCCAGGCCGCCGTCGACAACGAACCGTGCGCGGGCCGCCGCAATGAGCGATTCCGCCAGCCGGTACCAGCGGGCGTTGCCGGTGACGGAAAACAGCCCAAGGAAACCCTCGGCGCAAAACGCATAGTCCTCCAGCAGACCGCCGATCCCCCGCGCAGTTCCGGCATGGGAAACGCGCACCAGCTGGGCCGCGTCAGGCTTCCAGTGGACCTGCTCCAGGTACCCGCCGATCCGTTCGGCGGCGTCCACCAGCCCTGGCTCGTCCAGCACTGCCCCGGCCTCGGCGAGGGCGGCCACGGCAAGTCCGTTCCAGCCGGCCACCACTTTGTCGTCGCGTGCAGGCTGCGGCCGGTCGTTGCGGGCAGCGAGCAGGCGGGGCCGGACCCGGGTCCAGAGTGCCGCCTCCTCCGGGGCAAGAGCCCTCGCGGGATGGAGGGGCGATCCGAGCTCCGAGACGGTGCCCTTCTCCTTCACATTCATGATGCGGGCAACGGCGGCAGCGTCGTCGCCGCCCAGCACGTCCTCGAGGTCGGGGACTGTCCAGAGATAGGTGCCGCCTTCGTGATGCACCCCGTCGATCACGGAATCAGCATCCAGCGAGGACGCCAGAGCCTCGGCATTGCTTCCGAGCCCGAGGGATGCCAGCATCCAGCCGGCTGTTCGCCTCGCAACATCCGCAGCTTCCTCCGCCGGAAAGTTGTCAGAGCCGCGGAGACGGACCCAGTGGACATAGACCCGCAGCAACTGGGCATTGTCGTACAGCATCTTCTCAAAGTGCGGGACGGACCAGTCACGTGTCACCGAGTACCGGGCGAAACCGCCGTCGAGCTGGTCGAACAGGGCCGAACGCGCCATCCCCGCCAGGGCCCGTCCGGCCATGGCGTGTGCCTCCCCGGCGGTCTCCGACGGCGCAGCGGCGTGCCTTACCAAAAATTCCAGAACGGCCGACGGCGGAAACTTGGGGGCGGCGCCGAAGCCGCCGGCGTCGGGGTCTTCGGAGAGCGCCAGCGAACGGACGGCAGCCTGCAGCAGCTCCGGATCGAGCATTCCGGGCGATCCGTCAAGGCGCACGGCGGCGGACAACTGAGCCTGGCCCATATTCTGTGCGAGCCCGCGGGCGTTCTGCTCCACGGCGTCCCTCCGCTCGGACCAGGCCTCGTGCACCGCCTCCAGCAGCTGCAGAAACGAGGGCCTGCCGTGCAGCGGCCGGGGCGGGTAGTAAGTGCCGGCGTAAAAGGCGAGACCTTCCGGCGTCAGGAAAACCGACATGGGCCAGCCGCCCTCGCCGCTGATCGCCTGCGTCGCGGCCATATAGACGGAATCGACATCCGGCCGCTCTTCCCGGTCTACCTTGACGGCGACAAAATGCTCATTGAGGTAGTCGGCCACGGCCGGGTCCTCGAACGACTCATGGGCCATCACGTGGCACCAGTGGCAGGCGGCATAGCCTATCGAGAGGAAGACGGGAACGTCCCGGGCGGCTGCGCCGGCAAAGGCCTGGTCGCCGAACGGCTGCCAGTGCACCGGGTTGCCCGCGTGCTGCCTGAGGTAGGCAGACGGTTCATCTCCCAGTGCATTTCGTGCACCGGACTCAGGTGTCTGTGCGGCCTGCATTGCCGTCAGCGGCGTCGTCCCGCGCGATGTCCGCGGCTTCGGCTGCGGCCATGCGTTCCTCTTCCACCTGTGCGCGGTAGCGCACCCGCCGGATCCTGCGCACCATGTCCACAATCAGCAGCGCCGTCAGCACCACGATGAAGGCCGTCAGCAGGAAGCCGAGCAGGCCGGGGGTCACCTGGTCCTCGGAGAGGCCCGGCCGCAAGGAAGGCGAGGGCGCCGGTGAGGATGCCAGGATGGTGAGCATGTGGTGCACTGTTGGAACTTTCTCGGTGGGCTAATGCCTGGTGGGCTGTTGCCTCGGTAGCCGGCGGCGCAGAACGCCCCTGCTGTTTTCCGGACCGCTGTTTCTACATGTAATAGAAATAGTCTCTTGACTCTATCTTAGTCCCGCGAACAGGTCTTTCTCAGGGAGATCGGTGGCTATCCGTGACTGAATCAGGGTGTAGTCCTCCCATGGCCACGCCCTGCGCTGCATGTCAGGAGACACCGCGAAGAAGAAGCCCAGCGGGTCGACCTGGGTGCGGTGGGCACGGAGGGCATCGTCCCGGGTCTCGAAGTAGTCGCCGCAGTCCACCTGGGTGGTGGTCTGGTGCGTGGGCGGCGGTGCGGTGTGGCCCTCGGCGTCGGCTTCCAGCCATGCCGCCAGGCGCTCGGCGTAGGGTGACTGAAGTCCGGCCTCCTCGAGTGCGAAGTGCAGGGCGCGGAAGCGCTCCGGGCTGAAGGCGCGGTCATAGTAGAGCTTGCTGGGCGCCCACGGTGTACCGATGCCCGGGTATTTCTCCGGGTCACCCGCAGCCTCGAAGGCCTCCACGGCCACACGGTGCGCCATGATGTGGTCCGGGTGCGGGTAGCCGCCCTTTTCGTCATAGCTGATCATTACGTGCGGTTTGAAGTCCCGGACAAGGCGGACCAGCGGCGCCGCGGCACGGTGCAGGGGTTGCAGGGCGAACGAGCCCGGCGGCAGCGGCGGAAGCGGATCTCCTTCCGGCAGCCCGGAGTCCACGAATCCCAGCCACCTCTGTTTTACCCCGAGGATGCGTGCGGCCTCATTCATTTCGAGCCTGCGGGCGCCGGCCATGTCCCGCTTCGGGTGCGGCTCGCCCTCCATCGCGGGATTTTGGATGTCGCCGCGGGAACCGTCCGTGCAGGTGGCCACCATGACGTCCACTCCGGACGCCGCATACATCGCCATCGTTGCTGCGCCCTTGCTGGACTCGTCATCCGGGTGGGCGTGCACCGCCATAAGGCGGAGCGAAGGTGACGGGCTCGTGGACGCTGCCATCTGGGACTGCTCCTCTTTCTGCTGTTGCGGTGAAAAGCCGTTTTCCGGCAGTGCCAGCTTCCGGCAATATGGGCTTTCCGGATATTTCCCCGGAGGATCCCCACTAAACTGGATTAGTGACTACCGAGGACAAGTCGGGCTCTCCCCTGCCTGCAGACATTAGCCTAGCCAATCGCTATGGCGGTCCAAAGCGCCGGATGTCCCGCAAAGCCAAACGGAACGCGGCCATCGCCGCCCTGGCCGTCGGGATGGGTTTCCTGGCGTGGGTTTCCACGTCCAACGCGATGCAGTCCGTCACATTCAAAGACGTCGGGTACACCACGGTCGATGCCACGCAGGCCGTCATCGACTTCCAGGTCACCCGGGAACCCGGAACCGAGGTGCAGTGCGCCGTCAAGGCTCTGGACTCGAAGTTTGCCATAGTCGGATGGAAGGTCGTTGAC
>JAPSIT010000094.1 GCA_031178585.1 Arthrobacter sp. | reverse complement strand
TCCACTGTCATGATCAGCAGCATGTCCAGTTCGGGGAGCATGTCCAGATACGGCTCCACCGGCGTTGCCGGCCTCAGCGCCATGCCGGCCTTCGACCCGCGCACCCGCAGCTCACGCGCGAGCTTCACCGGCGCGATGGACGCCTCGGCATGGAAGGTCACCGACGCGACGCCGGCGTCCGCATACCCGGGAGCCCAGCGGTCGGCGTCGGAAATCATCAGATGCGCGTCGAGGGGAACGGGGCTGACGGCCTGGATCCGCTGCACGACCGGCAGCCCCAGGGTCAGGTTCGGGACAAAGTGGTTGTCCATCACGTCCACGTGGACCGCATCGGCATTGCTGATGCGCTGCAGCTCGGCTTCGAGATTCACGAAATCTGCGGAGAGGATGCTCGGGTTGATGCAGCACTGCGGCATGCTGGTCCTTTCGCGGAAGGGATTCAGTACTACTTGGTGGTCAGGATTTCCTGGCTATCAGGATTTCTTGCGGGTCGGCTTCTTTCAGATCACACTTTCTTGTGAATCAGAGCCAAGAACATCGCGTCCGTCTGGTGGAGGTGGGGCCACAGCTGGGCTGTGAGCTCATGCCCAGCCTGGAGATTGCCCGTCAGGCTGACGGCATCGAGGGCGTCTCCTGCATCCAGCAGCTCAAGGTCGTCGCGTTTACGCAGCGCGTCGCTGACTACAGATGTGGTTTCCGCAGGATGCGGCGAGCACGTAACGTACGCAACCACGCCCCCGGGTTTGACGGCATCCAGCGCCGACCGCAGCAAGTCCCGCTGCAGCGGTCCGAGGTCCACCAGGTCTTTGGGCATGCGGCGCCAACGGGATTCCGGCCGCCGGCGCAGGGCACCCAGCCCGGTGCAGGGAACGTCCACGAGAACACGGTCAAAGCTTTCCGTCTGCTCCGCACCCACTTCCCTGCCGTCTCCTGTGCGGACTTTCCAGGTGTCCCGGGGAACGGCGGCCAGGGCCTGGCGTACGAGTTGCGCCCGGTGCGGTGCGGGTTCGTTCGCCAACAGGGTGGCACCCCGCTGGTGCGCGAGCGCCCCGAGGAGTGCGGCTTTGCCGCCGGGGCCGGCACACAGATCAAGCCAGGCCTCGCCGGGCTTCCCTGCACTGGCTGTATCGCGCAGCCCTGAATCACCCAGATCGATTGCGGCAAGAGCGCGGGCCACCAGCTGGGAACCGACGTCCTGCACGCGGGTGGTGCCTTCGCGGACCGATGAAAGCCTGCCCAAGTCGCCTCCGCTGGACAGCGCAGAACCTTGGACCAGTTGGCCGGGCGTCGCGCCATTCTCGAGGGCTTCGTCGAGGGTGCCCAGTCCGGGCAGGGCGACCAGGTTGACCACCGGGGCGGCATTGTCTGCCTCGAGAAGATCATCGATCTCCGAGACCGGCCGTCCATGGGCCACCAGGGACTGCCGGAACGCGCGCACGATCCACTCCGGATGGGCGTAACGCACCGAGGCAACCTTGATTCCGTCCTGCTCGTCCCTGAGGAGCAGGTTCAGCCACTCCTCGAGGGTGTGGGCGGACACCTTCCGAAGCACGGCGTTGATCAATGTGGATGGTCCGGCGCCGATGACTGCGCGCGCCAGTCCCACGGTCTGGTCCAGTGCGGCGTGAGCGGGAACCCGCATCGCCAGCAACTGGTGGGCACCAATGCGCAGCGCGTCAAGGACCGCCGGGTCCAGCTGCTCGAGCGGCCGGTCCACGCAACGGGACAGGACGGCGTCGTAGGTGCCCTGACCGCGCAGGGCACCGTAACTCAGTTCGGTGGCGAAGCCGGCGTCGCGCTTGTCCAGCCCGTGGTGCCGGATTCTCGCCGGCAGCACGAGGTTGGCGTAGGCGTCCTCTGCTGCGACAGCACGCAGCACTTCGAAGGCAACCAGCCGGGCTGGGTCGGCGCGGCGGGTGCGCTGTGAGGGCGCGTTCTCCGTGAAACTGCGCTGCGGCCCGCGGTTGCGTTCCCGGCCCTGCGCGTTGCGGCGGCTGGCTCCTCCCCCGCCCCTGCGCTGGTCGGAACCTCCTGCGCCGGAACCGCGCTGGCCGCCGCGGCCGGAGCCGCTTCTGCCGGACTCGCTCATTCGAATACCACGCTTTCAAGGGAGCCTTGTCCGCGGGCCCAGTCGGCCGCAGACATCATTTTCTTACCGGCAGGCTGGACCCGCACCAATTCCACGGGGTGCGATCCCGTTCCTACCAGGACACTCTTTCCGTCCATCGCCAGTTGGCCCGGCGCCAGCGCGGACTGACCAGGCCGCAGCAGCACGGGCTCGAGTTTCACCCGCTGTCCATCCAACATGGTCCAGGCACCGGGCTCCGGGGTGACGCCCCGGGCCCGTCGGCCAATGGCGAGGGCGGGTTCAGACCAGTCAATCCGCCCGTCCTCGATTGTCAGCTTCGGCGCCAGGGAAACGTCGCCTTGCTGGGGCTGCGGGTACGCAGCTCCGGAGTCGATGGCGGACAGCGTCTGGGCGAGCAGCACGGATCCGCTGTGGGACAGCCGTTCCAGCAGCGTTCCGGCGGTGTCGTCGGGACGGACCTGCTCGGTGAGGGTGCCGATGACAGGCCCGGTGTCGAGCCCTTCCTCCAGCTGGAAGGTCACCGCGCCGGTGATGTCGTCCCCGGCAATGACGGCGCGCTGCACGGGGGCCGCGCCGCGCCAGGCAGGCAGCAGCGAGAAGTGCAGGTTGATCCAGCCGTGGCGGGGAATGTCCAAGGCCGCCCGGGGCACCAGGCCTCCGTACGCGACGATGGCGGCCACGTCGGGACGCACAGCTGCGATCCGGGCTGTAACGCCCGCGTCCACTTTCGCTGCGTGGATGATGTCAAGCCCGAGCTCGGCTGCACGGGCAGCGACGGGCGACGGCGTGAGAACGCGCTTGCGGCCGGTCGGCGCGTCCGGCCTGGTAAGGACGGCAACGACGTCGAAGCCCGCGTCAATCAACGCGTCGAGTGACGGTACTGCTACTGATGGCGTTCCTGCGAAAAGAACCCTCATCCGGCGGCGCCGAAGCTGCCCGCGCCGGGGGCGCTAATCCCGGGGCTGCCAGGCCCGAAACTGCCGGGTCCGAAGCTGCCGCCCCCGAAACTTGAGCCGACAGTCTTGGCTCGCTTCGCCGTCGTGCTCTCCGTGATGGAGTCGTAGTTGGCATGACGGATGGAGCGCAGTGCGGCCTTGCGGTCCTCTCCTTCGAGACGATCAGTGAAGAGAATCCCGTCAAGGTGGTCCGTCTCGTGCTGGAAACACCGCGCCAGCATGCCTTCCCCGTCCACCGACACAGCATTGCCATTGACGTCCACTCCGGTAACCCGCGTGGTACGGAAGCGGCGGACCGGAAATCCGAGTCCGGGGATGGAGAGGCAGCCTTCCACTTCGTCCGGCTGGTAGTCCTCGCTGTTCTCCAGGACGGGGTTAATGATGTGGCCTTCAACCCCGCCGATCCGGTACGTGAACACCCGGAGGCTGACGCCTACCTGCGGCGCGGCCAGGCCGGCGCCTTCCACGTCCTCCATGGTTTCGGTCATGTCGGCAACGAGCCTGGCCAGCTCTGGCCCGAAATCCGTGACGGGCTCGGCCACCGTGCGCAGCACGGGATCGCCGATGATACGGATATTCAGAATCGCCATCTGCAGTCATTTCCTCACGGTGGGGTTTAAAGGATCCAGTCCAGTTTAGTTGCTGATCTCAGGCATACACGGGCGGAGCCACCGGGAGCAGGGCCGGTCCGGCGCTGAGCGTGTCCGCCGACATTTCCCAGACGCGGCGGAGGGCGCAGAACTTCCACCAGTGGTGGCGCAGCACCTCCGGGTTCGCCCGCACAGGGCGGACTTCCGTTTCCCCGATGGCGACTGCCAACAGCACCGGGGACTCCCCGTGCTGCCACGGCTCCCATTCCCCGGCCACGGGATCCACCAGACTTTCCTCTGCCTTCATGCCGGCAACGAGCTGCATGACCACCTTGTCATCCAGGGGCTTGACCAGGCCATCACGGGTGGTGCCCTTGGTCTTGTAGTCGATCAGACAGGTCCGCCCGTTGATTTTCGCCACCAGGTCGAGGGTTCCCGCGTATCCCACGGTTTGGTTCCAGACGGTGATTTCCGGCGCCAGGGGCTCCACCCGGAACAGTTCCCACCACTCATCGAAGCGGGCAGCAAAGGCTTCCTCGCCATTGGCTGCCAGCGCCTCACGGGTTTCCTGCATCCGGTGGGGCCGTCCCAAAGCCCGCAGCGCCACCTGTTCGCAGTAGGTATGGACGCGGTCTCCGCGCTGCGCGGCCTCGTCACGGTAGGCCTCCGCTGCCTTGGCCGCGCGGTTCACAGCCTGCCGGACTTTGGCCGGGCTGCCGAGGATCTCGGGCAGGGAAGGATCCTTGGCCAGGGTGCTTGCCCCCATGTAACCGAACCAGCCATCCATGCCATGGGGCTGCTGGCCGATCACTGTAGTAATGGAAGGAACGGAGAATTCCGCGGTGGTGGACCGGGCATACATCCGGCCGTATTCCGTCGCGTGGGCAAGGAGTGGAGCAGTCATGGCAGGACTCTTTCACAGGGGTCTGACAGTTTGAGGATAAGCCGGGGAAACAGAAAAGCCCGTCCCGCGCAGGGAATTCCCTGTGCGGAACGGACTCTTATCGGTGGGCGATACTGGGTTCGAACCAGTGACCTCTTCGGTGTGAACGAAGCGCGCTACCACTGCGCCAATCGCCCCGACGCATTTGAATGCTAGCCCACTCTGCGGAGTTTAGGAAATCGGGGAAATCGGG
>JAPSIT010000093.1 GCA_031178585.1 Arthrobacter sp. | reverse complement strand
GCGGAATCGGTCATCCCGCTCCACGGAAAGCGCGCCACGAAACTCGCCGACGCTGCACACCGGCAGCAGAAGATCTTGGGCGATCACCACGACAGCGTGGTGGCCCGGACCCTGCTGGGGAAGCTGGCGCGCGGGCCGCAGCCCTCGGAGCAAGCGAGGGTGGCCTACGCACAGTTGGTCCAAAAAGAAGACAAGGCCGCCGCCCGCACCGAGGCGAAGTACCGCAAGGCCCGGCGCAAGGCCCGCAAGCTCCTGAAGCGCGGGGTGGCTTAGCTGTGACCTGGGGCTGGCTCGCTCAGCTGCGGCTGGGGCGGGCGGTTTGGCGTAGTTTTCCGGGCGTGATCTCAGCGCCGTGACCCAAGCCGCGCCACCGCGAGGGCAAGCCACAGCTGCACCCGGTCCGCGGTGATGGACGGGTCATAGCCGGTGAGCTCGGTGATCTGGGCCAGCCGGTAGCGGACCGTGTTCCGGTGCAGCGTCAGGGCCTCAGCCACCGCCGCGACAGAGCCGTTGTTGTTCAAGTAACTCTCGAGCGTCGTCATCAGTTCGGCACCGTGGGCGGCATCGAACGTACGCAATGGGTTCAGCGATTCGTTGGCCATGTCAGCAAGCGGCACGTCCTCACTGGCCAGCAGCAGTGAGGTCAGGCTGAGCCGCTCGGGCTCGTTGACCGGCAGTCCATGGCTGGCCGCATCCCGCGCCTCGAAGTAGCTCCAGCGCAGGCCGTTGGGCTTGGTATAGGCGCCGCCGATGCCGATCGTCGCGTGGATGCCCGCCTCGGCGAGGTGGTCGCTGAGACTCCGGGCCAGTGCTGTGGCGCCCCGGCCGTCGTCGGGAATCACCGTAATCAGGTCCTTCCCGACGACGGCGGTCACCGCCTTCTCGAGCGCCCGGGGCAGTGATGAAGTGACCAGTTGCTTGTGGTGCGCCTCGGAGCCGGCCAGCAGCACCACGTTCTTCCGGGTGCTGTTGATGCCTGTTCCTGCCAGGCGGCGTGTGGCTTCGTTCTGGTCCAGGGTCCCGTGGATCACGTCCTCCAGCACCTGGCCGCACAGCGCCCGCTCGGCCTGGCGCTGCTTCACCATGTTGTTCAGTTCCACGCTGATGAGGTTCTGCGCGTAGCCGATGATGCCGGAGTCCTCGAAGGGCTGCCGGACCCACAACGTGCAGGCGTCTCGTCGGCCGGTGGGGATCGGGTACGACGCCCATGAGTCTGCCGCCGCCGGCTCGGAGCCGCTGTTGTACAGCTCTGCCGTGAACTGGGTGAGGATGATGTCCGTGCGGAGCATGCCGCCCAGATGCTTGAGCAGCTCGGCCAGTCCGCCGCCGGTGAGGAGGGCGCGGGCCAGCACCTGGTGGCCGGCGATAAGCCGTTCCAGCTTCGAGTAGTGGTCCGCCGACTGGGCGTCCGCGACGAGCTTGCTGATGGCGATAAACGGGGTTGCGTACGGAACCTCAACCACTGGCAGTCCCCACCGGTTCGCTTCGGCCACCAAAGCCGGCGGAACGGCGTCGTGCGTCAATCCCACCCCGAAACCGATGCCCACGGCTCCGGCGCGCTGGACCTGGCGCACGAAGCGACGCTGCTCCGGGGCGCTGCGCAGCCGCAGGCCCGTGGTCAGCACCAGCTCGCCCCCGTTGAGGAAGCGCTGTGGATCCTCCTGCTCGGCGACGGCAACCCAGTGGATGTCATGGTGGGACGTGGTCTCGGCGAGGCCGATTTTCTTGAGCCCGAGCGACTGCACGCCGAGCAGCGCGGCGAGGGAAATTGCCATATCCCAAGGGTAGCGGGACGCTGGCCGATCGCACTAAAAGCTCCGCGCCACGGTGTGCAGGTGGCTATTCCCCGCGTTTGGGCCGCTGGCATAGGCTCGGAGCAGCTGCATCAGATCATCCAGGACGAAAGAGGTTGTACACCGTGGTTCAAACCTTGCAGAACTTCATCAACGGCGAGTTCGTGACGCCTGCCGGCACCGGCCTGCTTGACATCGTCAACCCCGCGACCGGCGAGGTCGTAGCGAAGTCACCCGTCTCCGCTGCGGAAGATGTGGACTCCGCCATGACGGCCGCCAAGGTGGCCTTCCAGACCTGGAAGCACTCCACCCCCGGCCAGCGGCAGCTCATGCTCCTCAAGCTGGCGGACGCCATAGAAGCGAACAGCGACGAGCTCGTGGAGGCTCAGCACCGCAACACCGGGCAGGTGCGCGCCCTCATCGCCTCGGAGGAAGTTGCTGCCGGCGCGGACCAGCTGCGCTTCTTCGCGGGCGCCGCCCGCATCCTTGAAGGCAAGTCCGCGGGGGAGTACTTCGAGGGCCACACGTCCTTTGTGCGCCGCGAACCCATCGGGGTCGTGGCCCAGGTTGCGCCGTGGAACTACCCGTTCCTCATGGCCATCTGGAAGATCGGCCCCGCGCTCGCCGCCGGCAACACCGTGGTCCTCAAGCCCTCAGACACCACGCCTGAATCCACCCTGGTGCTGGCGAAGCTGGCCCAGGACATCTTCCCGGCGGGCGTACTCAACGTCATCCTCGGCACCGGTGAAACCGGCGCGATGATGGTGGACCACAAAGTCCCCGGACTCGTCTCCATCACCGGCTCCGTCCGTGCCGGCATCGCCGTCGCCTCCGGAGCTGCGAAGAGCCTCAAGCGCGCCCACCTGGAGCTTGGCGGCAAGGCCCCGGCCATCGTCTTCAAGGACGCCGACATCAAAAAGAGCGCTGCCGCCATCGCCGAATTCGCATTCTTCAATGCCGGCCAGGACTGCACCGCCATCACCCGGGTGCTGGCCCAGGACTCCGTGCACGACGACCTCGTCGCCGCGATGGTGGAGCACACCAAGACCCTGCACACCGGCTCGCAGAACGACGAAGAGAACTACTTCGGACCGCTGAACAACGCCAACCACTTCAAGGCGGTCAGCGCGGCCGTGGGTTCGCTGCCGGATTACTGCCGGATCGAGACCGGCGGCCACCGCGCCGGGGACAAGGGCTACTTCTTCGAGCCCACAATCATCACCGGCGCCAAGCAAACCGATGACATCGTGCAGAAGGAAACCTTCGGCCCGGTCATCACCGTGCAGAAGTTCAGCACGGAACAGGAAGCCGTGGAGATGGCCAACGACGTCGACTACGCCCTGGCGTCCAGCGTCTGGACCTCGGACCACGGCACCGCCATGCGGCTCAGCCGCGATCTGGACTTCGGTGCGGTCTGGATCAACACCCACATCCTGCTCACCGCCGAAATGCCACACGGCGGGTTCAAACAGTCCGGCTACGGCAAGGACCTCTCCATGTACGGCGTCGAGGACTACACGCGCATCAAGCACGTCATGTCTTCACTTGATGCATAGTCCCCACCGGCACCCTAACCTCGCTCCGCTCGGCCAGGGAACCCGGCCGGTGTGGCCCCACTCCGTAACGAAAGAAACACCATGACTACAACTGCCAACGAGATCACCTACCGCCTCGAGCAGAAGCGCAACATCCAGGCTGATTTTCCGGGCCCCAAGTCGCTCGCACTGGCCGAACGCCGCAAGGCCGTCGTTGCCGCGGGCGTGGCCTCAGGCGTGCCCGTCTACGTCGCCGATGCCGACGGCGGCATCATCCACGACGTCGACGGCAACTCCTTCATTGACCTCGGCTCCGGCATCGCGGTCACCAGCGTGGGCGCGTCCGACCCCGCCGTCGTCGGTGCCGTGAAGGAGGCCGTGGAGCACTTCACGCATACGTGCTTCATGGTCACGCCGTACGAAGGCTACGTTGCCGTCGCCGAGCAGCTGAACCGCCTCACCCCCGGCGACCATGAGAAGCGCACCGTCCTGTTCAACTCCGGCGCGGAAGCCGTGGAAAACGCCATCAAGGTGGCACGCCTCGCCACCGGCCGTGACGCTGTCGTCGCGTTTGACCACGCCTACCACGGCCGCACCAACCTGACCATGGCCCTCACCGCCAAGGCCATGCCGTACAAGACCAATTTCGGGCCGTTCGCGCCTGAGGTCTACCGCATGCCCATGAGTTACCCGTACCGCGAGGAGAACCCCGCGATCACGGGCGCAGAGGCTGCAAAGCGCGCCATCACCATGATCGAGAAGCAGATCGGCGGCGACCAGGTTGCCGCGATCATCATCGAACCCATCCAGGGCGAGGGCGGCTTCATCGTTCCTGCCGAAGGCTTCCTCCCGGCGCTGTCCGCCTGGGCGAAGGAAAAGGGCATTGTCTTCATCGCCGACGAGGTCCAGTCAGGCTTCTGCCGCACCGGCGAATGGTTCGCCGTCGACCACGAAGGCATTGTTCCGGACATCATCACCATGGCCAAGGGCATCGCCGGCGGCATGCCGCTGTCCGCCATCACCGGCCGCGCCGACCTGCTCGACGCCGTTCACCCGGGCGGTCTCGGCGGCACTTACGGCGGCAACCCCGTCGCGTGCGCCGCAGCCCTGGCGTCCATCGGTTCCATGGAGGAGTACAACCTCAACGCCCGCGCCAAGCACATCGAGGAACTCGCCCTCGGCCGCCTGCATGAGCTCGCAACGGAGCTTGCTGACGGATCTGTGATCGGTGACATCCGCGGCCGCGGCGCGATGCTGGCCATCGAGCTGGTCCAGGCCGGGTCCAAGGAACCGAACCCGGAGCTCACCAAGGCTGTGGCCGCCGCCTGCCTGAAGGAAGGCGTCATCATCCTGACCTGCGGCACGTACGGCAACGTGATCCGCCTGCTGCCGCCGCTGGTCATCACCGACGAGCTGCTGCTGGACGGCCTCAACGTACTGGCGGCAGCCATCAAGGCCAACGCCTAACCCAGCGCGAACGGGCAGATG
>JAPSIT010000092.1 GCA_031178585.1 Arthrobacter sp. | reverse complement strand
AGACGGGCTGGCTGTTGGCCGGAGGCAGGTCCGGATTCATCGGTTCCAGCCGGGGGTCCTCGGCTGTCCAGACCTGAATCACGGCCCACGCCACCGCTGCCAGGGGAACGGACAGGACGGCGCCGATGATGCCGGCCAGGATGGTGCCGGCCGTCAGGGCCATGAGGATGACAAGGGCATGGAGTTGGAGGGTATTGCCCATGACGATTGGCTGAAGCAGGTCGCCCTCCAGTTGGTTGACCGCGATGACCACAGCAACGACGATCAGCGCCACTACCGGCCCGTTAGCCACCAGCGCCACGAGAGCGGCGAGGATGCCCGCAACGGTCGCGCCTACGAGGGGAATGAACGCCCCCATGAACACGATGATGGCAAGGGGTATGGCCAGCGGCACCTGCATGATCAGCAGCGCGGCCCCGATTGCAACGGTGTCCACCAGCGCCACTATTGCGGTGCCGCGGACGTAACCGCCCAGCACCTCCAGCGTGCGGCGGCCTACCCGGCGGAGCTTGGCTTCGCGGCGGCCGCTGAACGGGCGCAGGAAGAAGTTCCAGATCTTCTCACCGTCCTTCAGGAAAAAGAACAGGATCACCACCATCAGGCTGGCACCGGCAATGAATTCGGTGACCACAGACAGGCCGGAGATCGCGCCGGAACGGACCTGGCTGCTGGTGGCGAACTGGATGATGCCTTCCCTGGCCTGGTTCAGCTGTTCCTGGTCCAGCGGGAAGGGGCCCGTGAGCAGGAACTTCTCGAGTTCGTCGAGTCCGGAGGCGGCCTGCTGCACCAGTTCGCTCCACTGGCTGCGTACCGAGACGACGATCACTGTGATGACACCGGCCAGCAGCGCCAATAGGCCAACAAAAGCTATGCCCGTGGCCGCGGCGCCGGGCATGCCCCTGCGGCGGAGCAGGTTCACGAAGGGCCCGATGGCGGCGGCGAGAATCAGTGCGATCAGTGTGGGAATGACCAGCAGCCGGATCTGCAGGAGGGCGTAGACCGACACTGTGGCGAGGATGAGGACCAGCAGCACCTGCGCGGACCGGATACCCACTCGGCCCAGGCCGTCCGCCCAGAGTTCGCGGGCAGGCTTTTTCTCATGCGGGGTATTCGCGGCCAAGGTGGTGTCCACGGCGGGTTGTTGGTGCTCTTGAGGCAATTCTTGCTCGGACACGTGTGTTGCACGGGCCATGGGAACTCCTAGTCATCAGCAGGCAGTTGGATAGCGTCAAGCCTCCCAGTCAGATAGTAAGCCTACTGACGTACTGGATGAGGTTGAAACCCGCGCCGGTCGGACAGAGGCGCTATTTGTCGGAAACCAAGCGTCACAAATCCGCGTTGACGAAGCCGATCACAATCGCTGCCCACCAACAGGCCTGCGAGATTCGCAGGCACAGCAGCATGTGGATGCGCTGGCCGACGGGCAATCCGGCGCACCAGACAACAGGAGCGCGGCGGTGCCGGACCAGATCAAAGGACCGGCATGAGGCGGGCGAGGGGTTACTCCTTTAGCCATTCCGCGCAGGAGTTCAGGTTGCGGGTCACGCTCAGCACGGCAGCTTCCTCGTCATGGGCTTCGATGGCGTCAGTGAGCGCCCCGTGGCCTTCGTGCGCCAACCCCTGGAACCCGGGGCGCCGGTGCTGCTTCAGCAGCTCGTTGTGGAACACCTCGCCAAAGCTGGCATACAGCTCGTGCAGCAGGGGGTTGGCGGACGCCTGCGCCACACGGTCATGAAAACCCCAGTCGGCCCGCGCCCACGCTGCATAATCGGCTGCCTCCCAGGAGGCGTCGCGGTGGGCGAGGAGCGCGCGGAGGGCGGCGACGTCGTCGGGCGTTGCATGGCGGGCGGCGAGGCGCGCCGCCTGGGTGTCCAGTCCAACGCGGACCTCGAGGACGTGCTCGTCGGTGTGGTCGCGGTACAACCGGCGGGCAGCGCCGGAAATCTCGCTGACGGCGCGGACATAGGTGCCGTCACCGCGGCGGACCTCGAGCATGCCCCCGTGGGCCAGGGCCTTAATCGCCTCACGGAGGGTTCCGCGTGAGACACCCAGACGGGCCATCAGTTCCGTTTCGGAAGGAATCCGCTGCTGAAGGGGCCACTCGCCGGAGTGGACCATGGCACGGATTTTCTCCGTGATTTCATCCGCCAGCGGCTGGCGGTGCGAGGTACTGAGCGTCATTGCTTCCTAACCCTTCGGCTTGGCAGTGGTCTTGGGACTGGTCTTCGAAGTGAGAAGGTGCGCCACCACGATCTGTGCCACGGCGATGACGAGCAGCAAGGCCAGCGGGAGCGTCCACCCGCCCGTCGCGCTGTGCAGCAGGCCCATTCCGAACGGGCCCACGGTGGCCAGGAGATAGCCGCTGGACTGCGCGAGGGTGGAAAGTGCGGTGGTCTCCGCCGTGCTCTGGCCGCTGCGGCTGATCATCACCATGACCAGCGGGAAGATGCCGAGCCCGAAGCCGAGCAGCACCGCGGGGATTGCGGCAAGGGACAGCGGGAGCACCAGGAGCGCAACCATCCCGACGAGCATGGCACCGCTGACCAGGTAAAACGCCGGGCGCAGCATGCCCGGGCGGGAACCGATGGCGATCAGCAGCATGCCGGCCGGAACGGACACCAGCTGCAGCAACGCGTACATGAGGCCGCTCTCGGCGGCGCTGAGCCCCATCGTGGTCAGCATGTAGGGGAACCAGCTCAGCAGCGCGTAGGCGAGCAGCGCCTGCAGCGTGAAAATGGCCGTCAGCAGGGCGCCCTTGCGCGTCCGCAGCAGCGGCCACGGCGAAACATGGCTGACGTTGGGCGCCACACGGTTGCGGTGCGCGTACAGCGCCACCGGCAGGAAACCGAGGAAAGCGGACACAGCGAGAAGCCCGATGGCGCCCACTCCAGCGGACGGCGAACCAAGCAGCTGGGCCAGCGGCACCACGGCCACCGAGGTGACGGTGGCCCCGGTGGTCATGGTCACCGTGTAGAGGCCGGTCATGAGGGAGGTGCGGTGCGCGAAGTGTTCGCGGATGAAGGAAGGCATCGCCACGTTGCAGACGGCCAAACCGGACATCCCGACCACCGTCCCGGCCAGCAGCATGCCGGTGGAAGGGATGCCGCGCAGCAGCAGCCCCGCGGTCAGCATGGCGAGGGACAGCAGAATGGCCTTCTCCACGCCGAGCCGTCCCGTCAGCCAGGACGTCGCCGCCCCTGCGACCGCGAAACACAGTGTCGGGATGGACGGAATAACGGACGCAACCAGCGGGCCGTAGCCGAGCACGAGCTGAAGGTCGTGCAGGAGGGCGGAGGCGCCCGTGATGCCGGCGCGCAGGTTGAGGCCGATCAGCACCAGAGCAATAACGCTCACGACGACGGCGGCCCGCGACTTGGGCGGGCGGGCGGCGGCAGCGAGGGGAGCTGAGGTAACGGAGGCCATTCCTTAAGGTTAGACGTTAGACGTTTGATGTCTACGGTTTTGTGGTTAACCTCTCGCAGGCCTCCGGGCCTGAGCATAGACTCAGGCCAGGGAGTTCCCGGGGCCGCCTGTGGTCCCGCTGCGAAAGGATGCCGTAACGGACATGAATCCCGAGGGTCTCGAAACAGAGAAGAAGTACGACGTGGATCCTGGCGCTGCGTTGCCGGCGCTGCAGGAGATTTCCGGTGTCGGACGGGTGGGGGAACCGTCCGAAGCCATGCTAGAAGCGGTCTACTTCGACACGGCTGATCTGGCGCTCGCCGCGCGCCGCATCACCCTGCGCCGCCGGACGGGAGGAACCGATGCCGGCTGGCACCTCAAACTCGCACCTGAAGGCAGTCAGTCTTCGCAAGGCGGCGGTGAATCAGTACCACAGCGCCAGGAGATTCACGCCCCGCTGGGGCAGGCCGACGTCGTTCCCGATCAGTTGCTTGTGCATCTGCACGCTTACCTCCGGGGTGCCGCCGTTTCCCCTGCAGCCCGGCTGAAGAACAGACGCACCACGCACCCTCTCTATGGAATTGACGGGGTGCACCTGGCCGATTTTGCAGACGACAGGGTCGAGTCGGAGGCGCTGGGCAGCGGACTCAAGCAGGAGTGGCGGGAATGGGAACTCGAACTCGTCCGGGGGAGTGCTGGGATCTTCCCGTCGGCGGAGACTTGTTTCACTGCTGCAGGCGCCCGGCCGGCGGCCCACGAATCCAAGCTCGGCCGCGCACTGGGGGAAGCGTACCCGGAGCAACCGGACGCGAAGCAGCCCGAGGGGGAGTCCACCGGTCAAAAGGGGCCGGCCTCCGGCGTCGTCACCGCCTACCTCGGCGCGCAAATCGCTCAACTTTTGCGAACCGATCCCGCCGTGCGGCTGGAGGAGCGGGACGCGGTGCACCAAATGCGCTCGGCCACGCGCCGGCTGCGGTCGGCCCTGGCCGTGTACCGCAAACTGTTCGGTGACGCCGCGGTCCGGAGACTCCGCGATGAGCTCAAGTGGCTTGGCCGCATCCTGGGCGCGCCCCGCGATGCGGAGGTGACCCGGGAGCGCGTGCTCGCGGGTGTCGACGCGCTGCCGCCGGAGCAGGCCGACGCCGTCAGGGACAGGCTGAAACGTGAACTGGACGACAGGTTCACCGCAGGCTACCGGCGCGTGCAGGAGGTGCTGGTGTCCGACCGTTATTACCGGCTGCTGGATGACCTCGAGGAATTCCGCGACAACCCGCCGGCACTGCCCGCGGCTGCGGCGCCCGCCGGCCGGGTTGCCGGCAAACGCATAGGACGTACGGTCCGGCGCTTGCGCCGGTCCGCCAAGGCCGCCCGGCAGGAAAAGGCGGGCCCGGCCCACGACACGGCCCTGCACCAGGTGCGCAAGGACGC